>CAMWTI010000042.1 GCA_947177135.1 uncultured Porphyromonadaceae bacterium
CGTCTAAACTGATGAGCTAAATCTTCGTATCCTTTGTTTTCGCTGAATAGTTACTTTAAACGGGAAATTGCGGCGAAATTTGTGGTTTTCGTGGAAAATGCCGAAATTTGGAGAAAAATAACCGTTTCAAAAGTAGAAAAATATGGATTGGCGTGATGCGCTAAACTCTGTGAAAGAATCGTTTCCCGAGGGAGACGCTGTTGTGGCCGAGCCTGTCGACGAGGCATCGTCGGCCAGGAAATGCCGTCTGGACATATTGCTCGAGAAGAAGGGCAGGGCTGGTAAGACGGCCACGATTATCAGTGGTTTCAGCAATGAGACCGACGATGAAATCTCGGCGATTGCCGCCAGGCTTAAGTCGGCGCTCGGCACCGGCGGATCGGCTCGTGGTGGCGAGATTCTGATTCAGGGTGACAGGCGGACCGATGTGCAGCGCCTCCTTTCGGGACTGGGCTATAAAACACGTCTGATATGACCGGCGATGCCGCCGACCGCCGCCTGCTGATGCGCAAGGCGTCGGCAGGATCTGGCAAAACGTATCAGCTGGCCTATAATTTCATACGCTACACGCTGGGACGGCGCACTCCGTCGGGACGGTGGCAGCTCTGTGTGGCCGACGGTGCCAACCGCCACCGCCACATTCTTGCGATCACGTTCACAAACAAGGCCACAGACGAGATGAAGCACCGCATTGTGCGTGAGCTGGCCATTCTGGCCCAGGTCCCGATGATGGAGGGTCGGCAAACGAATTATCTGAAGGATCTTGCCGATGACTTCGGCCTGTCGTTGCCTGCCGACCGCGAACTGATCCGTCGGGCCGCAAAGTCGGCTCTGTATGATCTGCTGTTTGACTATTCGGAGTTCAATGTGAGCACTATTGACGCTTTTTTTCAGTCAGTGCTCCGTTCGTTTGCGTTCGAGGCCGACCTGTCGGGCAACTATGACGTGACTCTTGACAGCGAGTCGCTCTTTGAAAGCGGCATTTCCGAAACTCTGAAGCAGGTTGTCGAACAGAAGTCGCAGCGCGGCCTGATGTCGTGGCTGCAGAGTTTCATGGAGTTGCAGCTACGTCAGGGCAATTCGTTCAACCTGCTTCACCGTCAGGGCGAAGTGCGTAAAAATCTGCGCCTTTTCATGGAGAGCCTGACCGACGAACATTATATGCGCCATGCTGCGGAAATCGACGGTTTTCTGGCGCGGAACACTCAGGGCACGCCCAATCCGGTGATCCGGCTGCAGCAGGCCGTTGTGGCGCGGAGGGATGCTTTGGTGGCCGAGATGACGGCGCTGGCATCGAATCTGTGTGATGATTTCAAACTGAAAGAAAAAGACGGATATAAAGCCGCCGGACTTAAAAGCACCTTTGCGGGTCTGGTGACAAAGATCAGTTCCGGCGCCTTGCCGGGTCTCACCGAAAGTTCGGCAAAGGCATTGAGCGATGTCGATTATTGCTTCACGTTGAAGGCCACGCCCGATGCCGCTCTGGTTGGCGGCATGACACGGTTGCTGGATGGGATGATGATGATCGGGACTCTCGACGAGATCCTGAGGCAGATCCACAGCTTCGGCCTGTTTGACGCAATCAACACCAACATCAACAGGATCAAGGCCGACACAAACACCATTCTGCTTTCAGACACGAACACTCTGTTGCGCCGTATCATCAAGGATTCGCCGTCGCCGTTCATCTATGAGCGCACCGGCATGAAGCTGCATCATTTTCTGGTCGATGAGTTTCAGGACACTTCCAGACTGCAGTGGGAGAATCTGCGTCCGCTGCTGATCGAGAGTCTCGGGTCTGGATATGACAATCTGATCATCGGCGATGTCAAACAGTGCATATATCGTTTCCGAAATTCCGATCCGATGCTGCTTGGGCATGAGCTTGAAAACGACTCTGAGATCCGCGGTCACATCACTCTCGATACCAACAATGTGAACTATCGCAGCGCCAAGGAGATAGTCGAATTCAATTATGACCTGTTCTCGCGGCTTGGCCAGGCCACCGGAAACGCTTCTGTCTATGAGCCTGAGAGCAAGGAAGCTGTCAGGCACGACGCTCCATGCGGCTATGTCAGCGTCATGGCACTGTCGCCGGAGTCGTTTGTCTCCGACGCCAAAGAGAGGATGCTGGCCGAAATGTTGCGTCAGCTTGACCCGGAGATGGGCAACTACAGGCCGCGCGACATTGCCGTGCTTGTCCGGACAAACAACGAAGCGTCGGAGATTATCGATTATCTGACCGAACAGTTTGCCAGTCGCGGAATGCCGGTTAGGGTTGTGGGCGACGACTCTTTGCTGCTTGTGTCGTCGCAGGCGGTGCGCCGAGTCATTGCCGAGTTGCGCCGTTACGACACTCTTCCTGTGGCCACTTCAGTGAAAGAGAATTCCTACACGCGCGTGAGTCCCGATCAGCTTGAATGGTTTGCCGCTGAATTCGACTCCCGCCGGCGCGACAATCCGGCGGACGCCGATCCGTTTCAGACTCTGACCGGGCTGATCGGTGAATTTGACCGTCTGCTTGACGAAAATCCCGATGCGCTCACCGGAGATAGTCGTGCTGGTTCTGCCACCTCGCTTATTTCGCTGGTGAACTCGCTGGCCGGTCTTCTGCCCGACGATCTCCGCCGGCACGACAGCGCCTATCTTTATGCGCTTATGGATCTGGTGGTAGACTATTGCCGCAGCGGAATCGCGTCGGTGCACGGATTTCTTGACTGGTGGGACCGACGTGGTGTCAAATGCTGCATCAGCGCCTCGCCGTCCAACGATGCGATCAGCGTGATGACAGTCCACAAGTCCAAAGGACTGGAATTTGACTGTGTGCACATGCCCCTATTGAACGGGAATCTCGGCAAGGAGATCTCGCTCCGGTGGTATGACTGCGGGGAGGGTGATGACAACGTGTTCCGGCGTCTGGGCATAGATGACAATGTGGCGGTGCCGCGCTATTTTCCGGTGAAGTCCAACAAGAATCTGGCCTATACGATGTTTGCCGGCGAATATGAAGCATTGTTGGCCGACAGCCGGCTCGATGAACTGAATGCAGTCTATGTGGCCTTTACTCGCCCTGTGCGAGAACTGATTGTGAGCGTGAAAGGCATTAAGGCCTCCGCCGACAAAAAATCTGTCAAGCCGCCAGATCCGTTCAACATCGGGAATCTGCTGGCCGGCGCGCTCGGTTGCCGCAGTGATGTCATTGACGGATCATGGAAATACTGTCTTGGAAAACCGTCGCGGCGCATTGCCGAGTCCGGTGGTGGCGGTTCGGCTCAGCCGGATCGTCCGCAGACCGTCGAGATGCCATGTTATGAAGTTTCAGACGGAATACTATCGCGCGTCGACGCTTATATAACGGATTCTTTGTTTTCGGAATGAACCATAGACCGGGCCGGAGTGTTGGAATGGAGAATGCTCTTTATTTCCAACAACCATGCTTTGCGTTTCAACTTTTTCAATATTCTCAGGCCGGAGGCTCGCCGTCGCCGCGTCTGTGGTTGCCTTGACTGCTTTCGGCGGCTTTAGTGTTAGGAGCCAGACCTCAAACATGATTCCGGAACGGGCTATTGTGCTCACCGGCGATGTGTCGGCGGTTCACGACGGCGTTGTGGCTGTGCTATACAACAATCCCGAGTTTGAGTTTCACGATCCGTCAGATCCCCGTTTTCTTTTTCTTGATAGGAAAGGGATGATCGCTCTCGGCATAGGCGGCTATGTGTACGCTTCGGTCAGTTGTGATTTCAGAGGCAGTATAGATGGGCCGCAGTTTGTGACGTATGACATTCCGGTGCCTGCCGATCCGGCGAGTCGTAGCGGGCTTCAGTTTGACGCGTCGCATTCCACGGTGTTTCTGCAACTGGCCGGCCATTCTGACCGTCTGGGCACTTATTCGGCTTATGTCCAGACCAATTTTTCGGGAGGCAGAGGCGGAAGCCATGACCTGCGCCTGAAGCAGGCCTATGTCACTGTCGGTAATGTCACTGCTGGCCTGGCTCGTAGCACTTTTGTCGACCCGGTGGCTCCACCTGATCTTGACACTCAGGGTCCTGGTGCACAGTTGTCGCGCAAAAACATATTGGTGCGCTATTCGGCCGTGCTTGGACATGACTGGCGGATCGGCGTCGGCTTAGAGAGTCCGTCGTCGGCAAGCTATACCGTGGCCGACGGCCGCAACCGTCCGATTATGCAGCGTGTCCCGGATTTTCCGGCCTATGTGCAATATGGATGGGGCAAGCGGTCACATATCCGCCTTTCAGGGATAGTGCGCACACTCAGCTACCGCGATCTGGTGTCGGGCAAAAACAGATATTCAACAGGTTGGGGCGTGCAGCTGAGCGGTCAGGCAGAGGTCGGCCGGAGCGTGACATGCTATTATGAAGCGTATTATGGTCGCGGCATCGCGTCATACGTGAATGATTTAGATGGTAACGGTTATGATCTTCTCTGCCGTGGGGGAGATTCCGGCCGAATGACGGCTCCGGGAGTTTCGGGCTTTGTCGGCGGTCTGAGATGGGATTTCTGCAAACGGGCGTATGCATCGGCCACATACGGTCTGCTGAAGCTTGGAGGCGGGAAAACGGCCGGAGACGATGCTTTTGGCCGATCGTCGTATTTTGACTGCAATCTGGTCTACACTCTGTTTCCCGACTGTCAGCTCGGAATTGAGTATATTTATGGTAATCGTTTCAATCAGAATGGCCGTCATTCAAAGGCGAACCGTCTGATGGCAGCGATAAAATATTCATTCTGAGTATACCTTTTGACTGCTATTGACTAATTGCACACTTTTTGAATGAGTGTGCAATTGGTTAATATATTGTTAAAATGGAGGGTTTTCAAAAATTTGTTTTAATTTTGCAAAAAACAAATACCTACCAATAATTATCATATAATGGCTAAAATATTCGGTGCAGTGGAGATTGACTCGAACCGTTGCAAGGGTTGTGACCTGTGCGTGGCGGCGTGTCCCACATCAGTTTTGTCGCTTCAGCCCAAAGAGGTGAACGATCGTGGCTATCACTTTGCTTATACAGTCAATCCCGACGCCTGTATAGGTTGCGGCTCATGTGCTGCCGTGTGTCCTGACGCGTGCATTGAAGTTTATCGTCTGGTGGATAAAAACGCATAAAATTCAGACAACATGGAAGAAGACGTAAAATTGATGAAGGGCAACGAGGCGTTGGCTCACGCGGCCGTGCGCTATGGAGCCGACGGTTATTTCGGTTACCCGATCACTCCCCAGTCGGAAGTGTTGGAAACTCTTGAAGAGCTGATGCCATGGGAAACTACCGGCATGACAGTGCTTCAGGCCGAGAGTGAGGTGGCCGCCATCAATATGGTCTATGGCGGAGCTTCGTGCGGACGCGCGGTGATGACCTCATCTTCCTCTCCGGGCGTCAGCTTGAAGATGGAGGGCATAAGTTATATCGCTGCCGGCGAGCTTCCGGCGCTGATTGTCAACGTAATGCGCGGCGGCCCTGGTCTCGGCACCATACAGCCCTCGCAGGCTGACTATTTTCAAGCAACAAAAGGCGGCGGTCATGGTGACTATCATCTGATTGTGCTGGCGCCGAATTCCGTGCAGGAAATGGCCGATTTTGTGGGCCTCGGTTTTGATCTGGCGTTCAAATATCGTACTCCGGCCATGATTCTGGCCGACGGAGTTGTTGGTCAGATGATGGAGAAGGTGGTTCTTCCGCCTGTGCGCCCGCGCCGCACTCAGGACGAGATTATCGAACAGTGTCCGTGGGCCGTCACCGGCAAACGCGGACGTGCTCACCGCAATGTTTCGACCACACTCGAGCTGCAGCCGAACGCGATGGAGAAAAATAACATCCGTCTGCGTCAGACCTATGATCTCATTGAGGCTAATGAAACGCGGTCGGAGGAGTTTATGACGGAAGATGCCGAATACTTGATTGTGGCTTTTGGTTGCACATCGCGCATATGCCGCAAAGCCATCGAGGACGCGCGTGCACAGGGCATCAAGGTCGGGCTGTTGCGTCCGATCACGCTGTGGCCCTTCCCGAAAGAGGCCGTGTGTCGTCTTTCAAAGCAGGTGAAAGGCATCCTTGTGGCAGAGTTGAACAACGGCCAGATGATTGAAGACGTGCGTTTGTCGCTCAGTGTTGGATCATCCGTTCCGGTCTGCCACTTCGGCCGCACCGGAGGCATCGTGCCTAATCCGCAGGAGGTGATCGACTCTTTGCTCTCTAATTTTCCACAATCCAAATAATCCACAGTGTGAGCATATGACCAGAGAAGATATAATCAAAGACGAGAACAAGGTCTACAGCCGCCCGCGGCTGCTTCTTGACGCTACCATGCATTATTGCCCGGGATGTTCCCACGGAGTGGTGCATAAGCTGGTGGCTGAAGTGCTTGAAGAACTCGGCATGGAGGATACCGCCATCGGCGTGGCGCCGGTTGGCTGTGCGGTATTCGCCTATAATTACATTGACATAGACTGGATCGAGGCCGCCCATGGACGCGCTCCTGCCGTGGCCACCGCCGTCAGCCGTCTGCAGCCCGACAATGTGGTGTTTACTTATCAGGGCGACGGCGACCTGGCCGCAATCGGCACTGCCGAGACCATCCATGCCTGCACCCGTGGCGAGAACATCATGATCATATTCATCAATAACGGTATCTATGGCATGACCGGCGGACAGATGGCTCCGACAACTCTTGAGGGCATGAAGACGTCGACCACGCCATACGGACGTCGTGCCGACATAAATGGATTTCCGGTAAAAATCAGCGATATAGTGGCTATGCTTGACGGAACTTGCTATGTGACCCGTCAGGCTGTGCACACTCCTGCCGCCGTGCGTTCAGCCCGAAAGGCCATCCGTCAGGCTCTGATCAATACCCGCGAAAAACGCGGCACGTCGTTTGTCGAAATCGTATCCACTTGCTCGAGCGGTTGGAAGCTAAGTCCGGTCAAAGCAAACAAATGGATGGAAGAGAACATGTTTGCCAAGTATCCTCTTGGCGATATCAAGAACACAGAAGTAAAGAAATGAAACACGAAATCATAATTGCCGGATTTGGAGGACAAGGTGTCCTTTCGATGGGCAAGATTCTGGCTTATGCCGGTCTGCTTGACGGACTGGAAGTAACCTGGATGCCGAGCTATGGACCGGAGCAGCGCGGAGGCACGGCCAATGTGACCGTGATTCTGAGCGACAGCGCCATCAGCTCTCCGGTGCTTGACACTTTTGACATCGCTGTTATTCTGAATCAGCAGAGTCTTGACAAATTCGAGAGTCACGTCAAGCCCGGCGGTCTGCTCATCTATGATCCTTATGGCATACACCGCAAGCCTGAGCGCAGTGACATAAATTGTGTGCCGATCAATGCTACCGAAGCATCGGTCGAGATGGGCAATGCCAAAGCCTATAATATGATTCTGCTCGGCGCGCTGTTGCGTCTTTGCCCGATGGTCAGCCCGGACACTGTGATTACCGGTCTGAAAAAGACATTGCCTGAGCGTCATCATCACCTCATTCCAATGAACCGCCAGGCCATTGACCGTGGCGCTGAAATCGCCGGAATATGACAGAAGCAGACAAAAAGAAGCTGACAGCTGACCCAGACGGTCTTCTCACATATGAGTACATCGCAAATCATATAGGCCAGCCAGAAATGGATATTGAATGGCTTACTGACAATATGATACGGGTGGACCTGAAAGGCCAGTTCACGGCCAGCACCGCCAGATATCTCTATGCGATTGATCCTGTGGTCATGGACCGGCAGATCGGGCGTCTGATCGCTGCGACAATCGACAAGGACCGTGAACATGCCTATCTTCCGGCGCTAATCAAAGGCATCTATGGCGAGGATTACCATGAGCGTGCGGCAACTCTGGCGGCGTCTGACGATAATTTCCGCCGGATCTACAAGCGGCTATATCCTATGCACATAATATAAAATTCGATTTATGAAAAATTTACTGTTTGCTCTGATGCCGCTGTTGGCTCTGTGGAGTTGCGGGGCTAAGACCGACGCAAAAAACACTACTGAAAATTCTGATATGACAGACCCGAAAACAGAGGCCGTTACCGGCGAATCGACGGCCGTTGCCGCCGAAAATGACTCAGTGAAAGTCCTGATCAAGACAACTGAAGGTACCTTTGAAGTGCTGCTTTATGGTGACACTCCGTTGCATCGCGACAACTTTGTGAAGCTTGCCAGATCGGGCTATTATGATGGCACTCTGTTCCACCGTGTTATTAACGAATTCATGGTGCAGGCCGGAGATCCTGACTCACGAAATGCACGTCCTGGACAGCAGCTTGGCAGCGGCGGTCCCGGCTATCAGATTCCTGCGGAATTCGTTTACCCCAAACGATTCCACAAGGCTGGCGCTCTTGCCGCCGCACGCACCGGCGATCAGATGAATCCAGAGCGCAAATCATCAGGCTCGCAATTTTATGTTGTGACCGGCAAGGTGTATAGTTCTGACGAGCTTGACCAGATGGAGAAGCAGATGATGCAGCAGCAATTTTATTCTCTGGCCGGACAGCGCCGTGCTGAAATCTCACAGATGCAGCAGAATGGCGACACTGCCGGGCTGGAAGCTTTGCAGAACGAGTTAATTCAGCAGGCCACGGAGCTTGCCCGCTTCACACCTGCTCAGCGTGAGGTCTACACTACTGTCGGCGGCACGCCGTTTCTTGATGCGCAGTACACCGTGTTTGGCGAGGTGATTTCCGGAATGGATGTCGTGAAGAAGATCGAAAAGGTGGAAACCGCTCCAGGCGACCGCCCCGTCAACGATGTGAAGATCATTTCCATGACGGTGGAGGAATGACTCCGTTATTCAGCATAATCATACCGATATATAATGTCGAGGCATACCTCAGGGCGTGCCTCGACTCTGTGTTGGCGCAGTCCTGCGGCGATTGGGAGGCGCTGATGGTAGATGATGCCTCGACCGATTCGTCGGCCGACATTGCGGCGGAGTATTGTTGCCATGACCGGCGTTTCAAACTGATTTCGCTGACGGAAAAGAGCGGGCCGTCTCGCGCCCGAAATGCCGGACTTGACGTTGCCAGAGGCCGCTATCTGGTATTCATAGACAGTGATGACATGATTCACCGGAATTTTCTGTCTGTTCATCGTGATGTGATGGAATCCGGTGCCGACATATCCTCATCGGCAATCACAACTTCGTTTAGAGCGTTTGACCGATCGATGGGAGATAATATACACACGAAGGTCTATCATGATCCGATCGCACTTTGCCTGTATCAGCGTCGTGGAGTGAATCCATCGGCCTGCGGCAAGGTCTTTTCATCCCGGCTTTTTTCATCCGGCGGGCTGCGTTTTCGCGAGGGATTGCTTTATGAAGACCTGCAGATAATGCCTGAGTTGATGGAGCGTGCCGCCGGACGTATCGTCTTTATGGACGCTCCGTTGTATTTCTACCGTCAGCGTCAAGGCTCGATAATCCATACCTTCAATTCCGCACGTCTTGATGTGCTTGGGGTCACCGAGGAGATAGAAGATCGCTATGCCGATGATCCTGTGCTCGGACCTGCGGCGCGTGATCGCCGTTTTTCGGCCAATTTCAATATGTTCTTGCTCTTGTGTGGCAGCGGGATGGCTGATAGCGTCGAAGCGGACTCGTGTTGGGCGCAGATACGCCGCCTGAGGCTGTCGTCGATGTTCAATCGCCGGGTCAGGATGAAGAACAGAATCGGTGCGTTGGTATCGATTTTGCTCTCCCGCAGGCTCATCTCATGGCTCTGCCGGATTAGTTAAGCTCCACCACAGTGATGCCAGCACCTCCCAGACGCACGTCTTCGTCGGCGAAATATGCGATTCCTGGATTGGTGCCGAGATGCTGGCGTATGCATTGGCGCAGCGCGCCGGTGCCAGTGCCGTGCAGAATGCGCACACGCTTCGCGTTGAAGCGTATTGCGTCATCGATGAAGTATGTGACGGCCTGCAGGGCTTCGTTGGCTCTCATGCCGCGCACATCGATCTCTTGCTTGAAGTCGAGTTGGCGTGAACGTTGTTGTTCGCTCATGAGCAAGGCACCGGCGGTGACTCCGGTCTGTGGTTTCGACATAGTGTGGCGCAGCCGGTCGACCGCTACCGTCGTTTTAAGCATTCCGAAGCTGACTGTGGCTTTTTTTCCGTTAATGGCAAGCACTTGTCCTGGGGTGTCCTGGCCGTCGAGCTTGACGTAATCTCCTTTGATGATCGGTTTTGTCTGTTGAGGTTTGATTGGCGCCTTTTTTTTGGGAGTCGGCGCTTTTATCAGCAGCGGATGGTCATTTCCAGCGGTGTCAATGGCCGCTTTTTCACTTTGTAGACGCTGGCGTATGCGACGGGTCTCGTCCTTTTCGGCCTGAGCCAGACGGATGTCGTGGATGGTGCGCTCAATGGCCGCGTTGCTTCCTTCAAGAATCTTTTTGGCTTCCTCTTTGGCGTCGGCCAGGATTTCGCGTCGGCGAGCGCGCAGATTCTCGGCGTCGGCTTCATAGTCGGCAAGAGTCTGCTCGATGCGTTTCTCTTTTTTTCTGATTTCCTGGCGCTTGTTTTCCCAATATCGGCGGTCTCGCGCGATGTCAAGCAGATAGCGGTCCATGTTGATGTAGTCGCTCCCGACAATTTCTTCGGCCTGCGAGATGATCTGTTCGGGCAGACCGATCTTTCTGGCTATCTCTACCGCAAACGAGCTGCCTGGCATGCCGATGCTGAGGCGGAAGAGCGGTTCCATCCGCTGGCGGTCGTATAGCATAGAGCCGTTGACAAGTCCGGGAAGCTCCTTTGCGAGTTGCTTCAGGTTCTGGAAGTGGGTGGTGATGACACCCCACATGTTGAGTCCGGCAAAGCGCGTCAGTATGGCCTGGGCTATGGCGCCTCCGATCTGCGGTTCTGTTCCGCTGCCGAATTAGTCGATGATAATGAGTTATGAGGCACGTCCCCGGGCCATGAACTGCTTCATGTGGCCGAGGTGTGAGGAATATGTTGACAGGTCGTTTTCGATCGACTGGTCGTCGCCTATGTCGATGAAAATGTCGTCAAACACTCCGACGTGGCTGTTTTCATAGAGTGGGGGCAGAAGTCCGCACTGTATCATATATTGCACGATGCCGACGGTTTTGAGTGTCACGGATTTCCCTCCGGCATTCGGACCGGAGATGATCAGTAGCCTTTTTTCGCCGGTAAGAGTGATGTCAAGCGGCACTATTTCTTTGCCTTGGGCGCGCAGCGAAGAGAGCAGCACCGGATGGCATGCATGATACCATTCCATCTCGGGACCGGCTGAAAGGTGTGGCATCGAGGCCTCGATGTCAATGGCATAGCGAGCTTTTGCGTGGATAAAGTCGAGTTCGGCCACAATGGCGAGAGCGCGGAGAATTTCGCCGATGTTGGGACGTAGTTCGTCGGCCACTCCGGTGAGTATGCGCGCTATTTCGCGTCGTTCTTCCATCTGCAGTTCGCGAAGTCGGTTGTTTGTCTGCACGACTTCGGCCGGTTCGATAAACACGGTTTTGCCTGATGCCGATTCGTCATGTACGATGCCAGAGATCTTGCGCTTGTGCATCGGTGACACCGGAATCACCATGCGTCCGTCGCGCATTGAGGGTGTGGCGTCGGCGTCGATGAGTCCTTCGGCCATGGCCCGCGCCATAACCCGGCGCATGGCTGAGGCCATGCTTCCAGCCGCGGCGGCAAGTGCGCGTCGGATTTCGGCCAGTTCCGGTGATGCGGAGTCTTTTATGTTGCCGAAACGGTCAAGCACGCGGTCAATGGTGCGCAATGGTCCGGGAAAGGGTGTCAGTTCGCGGGCCACGCGGTCGAGTCTCGGGTATTGTCCGGCTTCTCTGGCCACCGAGAATATGGACTCGATCTGTCCGATTGCTCCGAGGGTGGAGCGTAGCGGTGGCAGTGAGTCTGCCGGCGGAAAGGTGCCAGGCACTTTTATGGAGGCAAGCATGGGTCTGATGTCGGCCACTTCGCCCAAGGGCAGGTGTTCGCCGTCTTCAGCAGTGATGAGCCGGAGCATTTCAGCCGTTGACAGGAGTCGTTGTTCAATGACGTCGAAGTCGGATGAGAAAGCAATCCGGCTGCATATGTCGGCGCCCATTGCCGTGGCGCATTTGTCGGAGACTGCACGCCGAACGGTGGCGAATCCTACTTTATTTTCAAAACTCTGCGGATATATCATTCCTTAAAATAATTCTTTGGCCAATTGTTCGTTGTTGTCAATTATGTATTGGCGGAAAGCTTCGATATATGCGTCAGCGTCGGCATCAAATCCTTGTGAGCGCATTTGCCATTCGCGTGATCTCACGGCGAGAATGGCGTTGATCAGTTCGTGTTCGGTCAGGCTGACGGAGTCAGTGCATAGTGCGGCGGCATCTGCCTGTCCCCGTTCAGAGGCCGGTGACGCGTCGTTCTGGTCTGTGTCGTTCGGTCGGCATGAGCATAGAGAAGCGATGACAACCAATGCGCCCATTGATTTTATGATGCAGTGTTTCATTCAGTCAAACAGTCGTTTAATTTTGTCGCGTATGCGTTCCATCAGCCATCTTGGGGTGGATGTGGCGCCGCATATGCCGATTGAGGTGGCTTCGTTGAGCCATTCCGGGCGAAGTTCATCTTCGTTGGAGATGAGATATGTCCGTTTGTTTACTTTGAGGCATTCGCTGTGGAGGAATTTGCCGTTTGAGCTTTTTTTGCCGCTCACGAACAGGATGACGGAGTGTGCGCTTGCGAATTCGCGCAGTTTGTCAACGCGGTGTGCCACTGAGCGGCAAATTGTGTCGAATGAACGGAATTCTGTTCCCGGGGGCATGCGTCGAGCGATTTCGGCCGAGATCGCTCTGAGTCCGTCGATGCTTTTTGTGGTCTGTGAGTAGAGATGGGTCGGGATCCCGAAGTCTATGCCGTCGATGTCGGCAAGGGTTTCAAGGACTTTTGCTTCGCCGTGCGTCTGTCCGACAAGCCCATTGACTTCTGCATGGCCTATTTTGCCGTAGATCAGAATTTGCGGGCGTGGCTGTTGGGTGTAGGCGCTTTTGATTCTTTGCTGGAGTTTGAGCACTACCGGACAGGTTGCGTCTATGATCTCAACCTTGTTGCGGCGTGCCAGTTCGTATGTTTCGGGCGGTTCGCCATGAGCGCGCAGAAGGACTTTTACTCCATGCAGTGAAGCCAGTTCGGAATGACTGATAGTTATGAGTCCTTTGTCCTTCAGGCGGTTGACTTCGTCGGAGTTATGTACGATGTCTCCAAGGCAGTATAATGTGCTGCCTCGGGCCAGTTCTTCTTCTGCCTTGCGTATGGCTGCGGTCACTCCGAAGCAGAATCCGGAGTCGGAGTCAATTTCAATCAGTGGTGGCTGTGGCATGGCGGAATTTGTCGAGCAACCATTCGTTTTGTTGCTGCGGGGTCATGTCGGAGTTGTCGATGTCGATTGCGTCGTCGGCCCGGCGCAACGGGCTTTCGGTGCGTGTCATGTCAATGTGGTCGCGCGAGCGCACGTTTTCAAGCACTTCTTCATAGTCTGCTTTTTCGCCTTTGGCGATCAGTTCTTCGTAGCGGCGGCGTGCGCGGGTTTCAGCGGCGGCGTTGACAAATATTTTCAGTTCGGCGTCAGGAAAGACTGTTGTGCCGATGTCCCGGCCATCCATGACGATGCCTCGCTCTTTGCCGAATTGCTGTTGGCGGCGCACCAGGTCGCGGCGCACTGCGGCAATGGCGGCGACCTGGCTGACGAGAGAGCTTACTTCCTTTGATCTGATCTGCCGCTCGACGTCTTCGCCGTCAAGGATGGTTCGCTGACCTGTTGCGTCTGGGCGGAAGTCAATGCTTATTTCCGGGAGTGAAGCAGTGATTGCGTCTTCGTCAATGTGGCCGTCGGGGGCGATCATTCCGTTGCGCATGGCGTGGAGCGTGACAGCTCGATACATTGCGCCGGAGTCTATATATCTGTATCCGATGGTTCTGGCCAGCGCTTTGGCCATTGTGCTTTTGCCAGATGAAGAGAATCCGTCGATTGCTATGATGATTGGTTTCATATGTGTGGGGGGGAAGGGAGTCGTGGTTAGAAGTCGAAGAAGTTGGTGGAGATGTTCAGCATCAGGGTAGTTGCGCTTCGGTGGGGCTGAGCGACTGCCAGTCCGACCTGAAACATGCGTACTCTCACGCCAGCTCCGACACTGAATCCGCTGAGAAAGCTGCGCTGGAATGTGCTCATGTCGGTGCGGGTCTTGTAGTTGTAGGCCAGGTCCAGATAGAAGTTGTCGTTAGGTTTCCAGTCCAGACCAAAGACGAGATGCCTGAAAAGGTTTGGAAGAAATTTGTTGACCATTCGCGGTTCTTCAGTGCCGTCTTTGGGGTCTATGTATGGCAGTTTCCATTTCAGCAGGTTTGTTGCCGTGATGGAGAGGGTGACCGGCGATGCGCCGAGTTGTTTGCTCCAGCCCAGGCGTAGATCGACCGGCAGCCGGTCATAGTGTTCGGCAAAGCGTTTGATCTGGCCACCGAGGTTGGACACTACAAGTGAGAGTGATGAGCCGCGTTCTTCATCGAAATAGTTTACTCCGAGGTCTGTGGCTATGGCCAAGGCTGAATATGCGTCGTATGCGCTGTAGATGAACTTTATGTTGAATCCTCCGCGCCAACGTTCGCCAAGGTTGTGTGAAAAGGATCCGCTGAATGCCAGGTCTTTTGGTGCGAATGATCCGGTGATGTTGCCGGCGGCGTCGGCTGATTTGATGTCGCCATAGCCGAAATATTGCACTCCGAAGCTCCATGCGGCGCGCTCGCCGGCAGAGTGAGCATATTTCATCGCAGCAAAGTTGGAACTGCCGATATAGCGCATGTAGCTGAATGCCATCGAATTGCTCATTTCCGGCCCGAGCAGCGATGGGTTCTGGTCGGTCAGTAGCAGGTCGTCGTCAACGAGCGATATGTTGGCTCCGCCCAGTCCATATATGCGGGCAGAAGTGCTGACGTCAAGAAAATTATAAGCAGTGCTGCCTCCGGTTTGTGCCCGGAGGGTCATGGCCGGCAGAAGCAGAAGCGCAGAGGAGGCTGCTATGTGGCGGATATTTTTCATTTTCATTACTAACGCACAGCTGGTGCGTTTTATTGTCTGCCGTTGTTTATAAAGACAGAGCGGCGACCTCCGTTGTAGGAGGCCGCCGTCAGAGTATTCAATAGGGTGGGTGGGATCAGTTGTTGAGCTTGAAGGTGATGGGGAGCGTGAACCATACGCGCACGCTCTGGCCGTTCATCTTGCCAGGCACGAACTTGGGCAGTGATTTAACCACGCGAACCGCTTCTTTGTCGAGGTCGGGGTCTTTGCTTCTCACTACTTTGACTTCGCCGATGGAGCCGTCTTTTTCTACCACGAACTGAACGGTTACGCGTCCCTGGATGTCGTTCTGGGCAGCCTGTTCAGGATAGCGGATGTTTTTGCTGAGGTATTCATAGAGGGCGCTTGTTCCACCGGGGAATTCAGGCATCTGTTCAACGACAGTGAATACCTTTTCCGGTTCATGCTTCTCTTCCACGATCACTTCTTCTTTGTGTTCGCGGACAACGGAAACGTCGTCAGTACCCTGGTCGAAGTCTGTAGCGCCGAAAGCGGTCTCAGTCTGAGCGAGCTCGTCCTGAGTTTTGATTTCGTCTTCTTTGGTCACCTGGTCGTCATCAACGATGGCGAGCTCGGTTACCTTCACAGTGTTGAGCACTTCTTCGGGAAGCACTTCTTCAACTTCGGGTTCTTCGTAGCGTTCTTCGGGTTGTTCTTCAGGGATGTCTTCCTCAGGCGCTGTGTCGATGGTCACGATTTCCTGTTCAGCGTCGGCCAGAGGGCCGGCGTCTTCAACGCGCTGGAGAGCAGACACGCCGAGAGAGATGAGAAATGCGGCCACCATAACCACCACCACCGAGATCATCGCCATGTTGTGGCGCTTGGCGCTGGCGTTGCGGAGCTGGTATGCACCGAATTCCTTATTTTTGCCTTCAAATACAAGGTCAGTCCATTCGCGTGATGAAAGATCTACGTCTTTTGCCATAATCTTGTCTGTTTTGTTACGGGTTAAACAATACTTACATCACATATGTCATTTGCCGGGGTGGGCATGACGGTAGGACAGAATAAGAAGTGAGTCGGTGCTGTTGATGTTGTCGATCTGGTAACGTGAGATCTGGTTGATCTGCATTTCGTCAAGCGCGGAGATCACGTTTTCGAAGCTGGCGTTGGGGCCGGCCTTGATGATGACAACAGGGCGTGTGAGTGTCGAATCATTACGGATTGCCTTGGCCTGATCCTGAAATTCTTCCTCGGTGATTTCACCGTTCTTTCGCTGTTCTTTCAGGGCGTCAACCTTGGCGAGCACCTGGGTGTTGCGCTCGTGCAGGATTGCACGGATGCCGTTGAGCTGTCCGGCGGTGTTGCCGCGGAAGCGGGCTTCCTTCAGTTTGAGGGTTCCGTCGTTGTCGACAAATCCGTCTCCGTCCTTGTCGATCTGGTCGGCAGGAACGTCGTAGGGTTTGCCTTCGTAGTAGTAGACGATGTGTTTGGGATACACAGCGCCGGTAGCCTCGTCGGTTTCAGTCACCACGTGTCCTTTGTCGTCGCGTTCGGAGTCAAGGAGGATGGTGATTGCTTCTGACTGTTTGGTCTTGTTCTGCTGGCTCTCTTCAAGTTTTTCATTTGAAGGGAGGGCGATTGACAGAGTCTGCGACTTAATCATCGTGGTGCAGAGCATGAAGAACGTGATCAGAAGCATGTTCATATCCACCATGGGGGTGAAGTCCACGTGGATCTGCATCTTTTTCTGGGCGCCTTTTTTCTTTTTGCCGCCGTTATCGGATTGTTCTATCTGTGCCATGACGATTATTCGTTTTCGGATTTAAGCGCAGTCATGAGGCTGAATTTGTTGAGCTTCATGGTCTGGAGGTTGTCCATGACGGTGTGGATGGTGGAGAATGGGGTGTCTTTGTCGGCTTTCACTGCGATGCCTTCGCCGGAGCGTTTGATGGCGTCGTAGAGTTTGTTTGTCGGCTCGGCAATGTCACCGTTGTCCTTTGTACGACCGTTGTTGCGATAGTTCTGAGCCACGCGCTGGAGGGCGTCCATCCAGATCTGGAACTCGTTAGGAGTGTTGATGTCGCGGTTGTCGTTGATGGGGATTCCGACCACGTTGGGGTTGAATTCCTTCATCACTTTGTCTTGTTCTGTAGTGGGCATATCCAGGAAGGCCGGGAGGTCTTTCATGGGCAGGCCGAACATTCCGAGACGCGAGAAAGCCGAGACTTGCGAGGCCGTGAAGTTGACCGGTGCATTCGGATGACGTTCGTTGTAAAGACGCGAAGCTTCAACAAGAAGGTCTTTGCGTACGTTCTCGCTTGAGTATAAGGAGTCAGAGTCACCGGTGATTCCGATAAACACTTTGCCCTCTACCGCACGGTTGATGGTGCCGTCGCTTTTAGTTTCTGCGCCGGAGACGAGGATTGTTACCAGGTCTTCGGTCGGCACCTTGATGGTCGAAACTGAGCTCGGGGTGATAACCGTGGCAGGTTCCTTGGCGAGGAACGTTGAAGTCAACATGAAGAAAGTCAACAAAAGAACGGTCACGTCACTCATCGCGGTCATGTCGATGAGTGTACTCTTTCTTTTTACTTTAGGCTTTCCCATATTACTTGTAGTTAAATTGATTAATTAGCAGGTAATGCGGGAATTAGTGGGTAGCCTGGAAGGTTTGAACGATCGAGAAACCGATTTCGTCGATGGCGTAGGTAAGGTTGTCGATCTTGTTGGTGTAGAAGTTATAGGAGATAACTGCGAAAGCACCGGTGGCGATACCGAAGGCGGTGTTCACAAGAGCCTCGGAGATACCGGTCGACAGAGCGGTCGAGTCGGGAGCGCCGGATGCGGACAGAGCCTGGAACGATTTGATCATACCGATAACGGTACCGAGCAGACCAACGAGTGTGCCGAGAGTGGTGAGAGTGGCCACGATGGGAAGGTTCTGCTGGAGCGAAGGCATTTCCATTGCGGTAGCTTCTTCAACTTCCTTCTGAAGGGTCTGGACTTTCTGTTCTTTGGTCAGGACGGTGTTTTTGTCCATTTCTTCATAACGTACAAGAGCGGCAGAAACAACAGCGGCAACCGAACCTTTCTGCTTGCGGCAGAGTTCCTGTGCGCCGGCGATGTCGTTTTTGGCGAGTTTGGCTTTCACTTCGCTCACGAATTTGGCGATGTTGCCAGAGCCTTTGGCGCTCTTCAGAGCGATAGCGCGTTCAACGGAGAGAACGATAACGGTGAGGAAGAGGGTCTGCAGCACAGGCACGATGATGCCGCCCATGAATATGGTGCCGATGATGTCGCTGGGGTGGGCTTCGCCTTCGAAGAACCACATTGAGGCAGGAGCTTCGCCTTCGAATTCAAAGTGGCTGGGAGCACCGAAGAAGAAAAGGAATGCGCACACTGCAACGATGAAGCAGGCGACGATCACCAGAAACGCGTTTTTCACGCCGGCAACCTTGGATTTCACGGGGGCACCGCCTTGAACTGGCTTTGCCATGGTGGAGTTGTTAGCTTCCATAATGATTGTAAAAG
>CAMWTI010000043.1 GCA_947177135.1 uncultured Porphyromonadaceae bacterium
GAACATCCGACCGCATTTTTGCCAGTCAGCTGTCTGCGGTGAATGGATTGAGATAGAACAGGCGGGTGGTGGCGCGGGTGGTGGCGGTGTAGAGCCAGCGGTAGAAATCAATGCCTGAGAGGGCTTCGGGCGCGATGGAGCCGAGATCGACGAAGACGTTGGTCCACTGACCGCCCTGGGCCTTGTGGCAGGTGACGGCATAGGCATATTTGACCTGCAGGGCCTGATAGTGGGGATTGGTCTTCATGGCTCGCAGGCGGGCGCCGTGGGGGGTGTATTCGGTGAAGAGAGCAGGGTCGGTGTAGACGCTCTGAAAGAGGCGCTGCTGCTGTTCATGACTGAGCGCAGGAGAGTCGGACAGCAGACACTCCATGATGATCTTGCAGTCGGTTTCGAGTCCTGAATGCGGGAAAAACAGGCGCACGTCGGCAAAGCGGAAGCCATATCGTTCTTCGGTGCCGTAGATTCTGACCACCCTGGCGGTGTCGCCATTGGCGATGAATCCGCCATCCTTGATCCGAGCGGTCCAGAAGTAATTGTTTTTGGCGACAAGGAGCATATCGTCACGACACAGCTCCTCCTCGCGGCCGAGCAGACGCTGGCGCACGGCCAGATTGAACTGGGTGGCGCGCCAGTTGGCGCGGGTGATGATGACGGTGTCGTCGATGCCGTCGGAACAATACGCGTCAGAGAGCACCTCTTCAAGCTCTTCGCCCGAAACGGGCACGACGTCGGAAAATCCGTCGAAACACAACTGCGGCACGGGCAGCGGCGACTGCCTCATGGCGCGTCGCAGGCGGGTGGCGTTATAGAGTATTCCGCTCGACTTGGCCTGGCGCACGGTGTCGGTGAGCATGGCCCGGCTCACGTTCAGGCCATACGACCGGAGCACGCCGGGATCGAGCGCCGGAGACTCCGAGCAGCCCACCGGGGGGAGCTGGGCAGTATCGCCCATGAGTATCAGCTTGTTGTTGCTGCCAGAGAAAACGAACTGAATGAGATCGGAAAGCAGGAACGCCCCGTCGGTCTCGCCTCCGATCATCGACGCCTCGTCGACAATAAAGACAGTGTCGGAGCGCGGATTGACAAGCACTTCCGTAAATGGATACCCGTCGGACGGAGGCCGGTAGATCGTGCGGTGGATCGTATGGGCCGGATAGCCGCAATAGGCCGAAAAGACCTTGGCGGCGCGGCCGGTCGGCGCCATGAGCACCGAGGCTCTGCCGGCTTCACGAAGGGTGCGCACCAGCGATGCGCAAAGCGTGGTCTTGCCAGTGCCGGCATAGCCGCACAACACAAAGACCGGGTCGCCGCCGGAGTTGCCGCGCGCGCAGAACCGTGTCAGCGCGGCCATGACCTGCACCTGCTGGTCATTGGCCACATAGGGCAGATTGGTCAGCCAACGTTCCGCAAATTCTTCGGCCGTCATGATGAAGTTGGGAAGGCGGGAATATATTTTACACAGGGCCGCGGAAACTGCCGCAGCCCTGTGTGTTATAGTCGTTACAAAGCCTTAATCCTACTTGAGGCTCCATTCAAAGCCGTCTTTGGTGTCTTTGACGCTGAAACCAATCTCCGACAGGCGGTTGCGGATCAGATCCGACGTCGCCCAGTCCTTGCGGGCCTTGGCCTCGGAGCGGATCTGCAGCAGCAGGTCGACGGCCTCTTCATAGGGGCGCATGTTGGCGCCGGCCTCACCCTCGGGAATGATGCCGAGAATGTCGAAGAGATAGGTCTGAAACAGCTCTTTCATCGTCGCGATATCGGCGGAAGTGGCTGTGGCGTTGCCGTCGTTGACCTGATTGATCAGACGGCACACGTCGAAAAGATGAGCCAGAACGATCGGAGTGTTGAGGTCATCGTCCATAGCCTCGCGCATTTTGCCGGCATATCCGCCCATGTCGATCGTGCTTGCGTCAGAGGGCTTCAGCTCCTGGAGGCGTTTCCAGCCTTCAAGCATACGCTTCATGGCCTTTTCCGCGCCCTTCAGGGCATCGTTGCTGAAGTCGAGAGTCGAACGATACTGGGCCATCAGGATGAAGAAGCGGATGGTCATCGGCGAATAAGCCTGGTCAAGCAGCGGATGGTCACCGGCAAAGAACTGCTGGAGGGTGATGAAGTTGCCATAGCTCTTGCCCATCTTCTTGCCGTCGATGGTGATCATGTTGTTGTGCATCCAGTATCGCACCGTCTCATGGCCGTTGTGGGCCACCGACTGGGCGATCTCGCACTCATGGTGGGGAAACATCAGGTCGAGTCCGCCACCATGTATATCGAACTGCTCGCCGAGATATTTCTCGCCCATTGTCGAGCACTCCAGGTGCCAGCCAGGGAAACCGTCGCTCCACGGACTCGGCCAGCGCATCAAGTGTTCGGGCGACGCCTTCTTCCAGAGGGCGAAGTCGGCCGGATGGCGCTTTTCCTGCTGTCCGTCGAGAGCACGGGTGTTGGCAAACAGCTCGTCGATATTCCGCCCCGAAAGCTTTCCGTAATTATGGTCGGCATTATATTTCGGCACATCGAAATATACAGAACCCTCGCTCACATAGGCATAACCTGCATCCAGAATCTTCTGGACGTAGTCGATCTGCTCTATGATGTGGCCCGACGCGTGAGGCTCTATCGACGGCGGCAACACGCCCAGACGGGCCATGGCCTCATGATAGCTGTTGAGATAGTGTTGCACGACCTCCATCGGCTCGAGCTGCTCGAGCCGGGCCTTCTTGGCCACCTTGTCCTCGCCCGAATCGGCATCGTTTTCCAGATGGCCGACGTCGGTGATGTTGCGCACATAGCGCACCTTATAGCCAAGATGGGTCAGATAGCGGTAGAGCACGTCGAACGTGATGGCCGGGCGGGCGTGTCCGAGATGACCGTCGCCATAGACAGTGGGTCCGCACACATACATCCCCACCCGTCCGGGCACAAGAGGGACAAACTCCTCCTTGCGCCGGGTCAGTGAATTATATATCTGCATTCTGACAGTCGGGGGTTAAACACAGCTGACAGCGCGATCAGGCGTTGCCGTCCATGAAAGGATTGGGAATGCCTCCGCCGGGGTTCATGCCGGCCTTGGGGGCGCGGGGTTTGATCTCGCCGAAGGTCTGCTCATAGCGCTGCACGTTCTCCGCCAGCGCATGAAGCAGGTTCTTGGCGTTTTCAGGAGTCATGATCACGCGTGTCTGCACTCTGGCCTGGGGCATGTTGGGAGCCACGGTGATAAAGTCCATGAAGAATTCGCTGGGGCTGTGGGCGATCATCGCCAGATTGCAGTAATTGCCTTTGGCTACTTCGGGCGACAGTTCTACCTTTATTTCCTGTTGGGGTTTGTTGTTTGCCATAATTGTGTGGGTTCGTTTGTTTTAATTGTTGTATCTAATTTATTGGTTGTCGTTATGTTTCATTCGGACTGCTTGCTGAATGTCATCTCGGAGGCGCCGCGGTTAGCGTCGTCCATGATCACCGTCAGCCCCATGACCGTCGGCCGGGACCAGAGAGCGCCGACGTCCCATGAGCCATAGAGGCGCTGGTTGTAGGGCGACATATCATCCTCGCCCTTGGCGCAATTGACCAGATAAAGCACCGGATAGTCATCATCCAGAGTCGAATCGTCGGCCACAAGCCGCACCTTCCGACTGTCTGACGCATAGCGTGCCTGGCAGTCAAGATTCAGATAATTGCCCGACCTCCACATGGAGTTGATCCACAGAGGCGTGCCCGAGCCGGCAATGCTGTCGGTCTTGTCGCTCACCTCCGACGCCCCGCCATAGACCAGCGATGCCTGCAGCAGATTCACGCTGCCGCTTTCGGTCGGGGTGTCGGTGCTATAAGCTACCAGCAGGCGGGTGCCGGCTGTCAGCTCGCGGTCGGGACTCCAGCGGCATGTCAGGGTCAGCAACGGCGAATCGTTGATGACCTGATAGCTCAGGGAGGTCACGCCGTCGGCCGACGTGCCTTCATACGTCACAATATTGAACGCCACATATTTATCTTCGTCTCCAGGAGTCGAAGAATCGCATCCGTACAACACTGCCGCAATGGCCGATAGGGCTAAAATCCGTTTCATAATCCGCGAAGTTACAAAAAATCCGCCATCTTCTCAGTTAAAAATCCTAAAAAGCCGCACCAGGCGCGAAAGTACGTACCGCCACCTCACTGGCGCCGCAATAACGGCGCAACATCCGGCCATATAGCCCGATCACCTCGTCGTCACCCATCTCCGCGCCATAAACGTTGATGCAGACCGTCAGATGGCGGGTGGACTCTGAAACCTTTGTGCGCTCATTGTCGCTGGTGGGAGTCCCCACCCCTCCGGCCTTGTCGCGATAGACCGGCAGCCCTTCGATGTTGAGCGGCCCGCGCCCGATCCCCTCATACGGTTCCCCGGCCCGGCCCGCGCCGAGCGTCAGAGTGTCGCCATCGATGGCATCGGTGTCGAATGCTCCGATCGAACAACCGCAAGCCACCGACACATAATTGCACACATCGACCAGATTGCTGATGAAATACAGCCCCTTGTCGTTGACAATGCGCCTCATTAGCTGCTCCTGCGACGGGCGGTAGCGGTTCGGATCCTTGCCAAGCGCCTTATACACCGCCCGGGTGGCGGCTATGCCCGGACGCTTGTTGATGTCAGCGATCCGGTAAGTCTGCTTTATCCGTGCGGCAAGTTCCTCAAGCTCCTGGCGGAGCTGTGGATCGGTCGGACCGTTGACCACATCGGCCGAGAGCCGGATCACTCTCAGACCTGGAGCCACAGCCGAGATCTCGGGACTGAAGTCGATATTTATCTCCTTATTCATAGTTTCGCAAAGTTGTTTTTCCGACGGCAAAGATAATCAACCCATCCATAACCCGCAACAAAGCGCACCCACAAAAGCGACGGCGACCGATTCTGACCCGGCATTTTTGGGAATTAGGATTTTATGAGTAATTTTGCAGGTGATTATGAAGAAACTTCTTATTGAGACATATGGCTGCCAGATGAACGTGGCCGACAGCGAGGTGGTTGCCTCAGTCATGGGCATGGCCGGCTATGAGGTCACCGAGTCTATCGAGGAGGCCGACGCCGTGCTGCTAAACACCTGCTCTATCCGCGACAACGCCGAACAGAAGATCATCGGCCGGCTGGCCGCGCTGAACGCCCTGCGGCGCAAACACGCCCCCCGGCGACTGATCATCGGTGTGATCGGCTGCATGGCCGAGCGAGTCAAGGACGAACTGATCAACGGTCACGGAGTCGATCTGGTGGCCGGACCCGACAGCTACCTGGATCTGCCGGCGCTTTTCGCCGCAGTGGAGAGCGGCCAGAAAGCCATCAACGTGGAACTCAGCCGCTCTGAAACGTATCGCGACATCATACCCGCAAGACTCGGGCCAAACCGCATCAGCGGATTCATCAGCATCATGCGCGGATGCAATAACTTCTGCACATACTGCATCGTCCCCTACACCCGCGGACGCGAACGGTCACGCGAGCCCCAGAGCATCCTGGCCGAGCTGGCCGACCTGCGCGCCAAGGGTTTCAAGGAAGTGACTCTGCTGGGACAGAACGTCAACTCCTACCGCTGCGGCGACACCGGATTCGCCGAACTGCTGACAATGGTGGCCGACGCCGCACCCGACATGAGAGTGCGGTTCACGACCTCACATCCGCGCGACATGGGTGACGACATAATCACAGCCATCGCCTCGCGCCCCAACATCGCCCGCCACATCCACCTGCCGGTGCAGAGCGGAAGCGACTCCGTGCTCAAGGCCATGAACCGACACTATGACCGCAGCCACTATCTCGGACGCATCGCCGCCATACGCGCGGCAATGCCCGACTGCGCCATCACCACCGACATGTTCACCGGATTCAGCGGAGAAACCGAAGAGGACTTCGGACAGACGCTCGACCTGATGCGTCAGGTGGGCTTCGACGCCTCGTTCATGTTCAAATATTCCGAACGCCCCGGCACCGTGGCCGCCCGCACCATGCCTGACAACGTGACCGAAGAAGTGAAGATCGACCGGCTCAACCGCATGATAGCCCTGCAGAACGAACTGTCGCTCCAGTCCAACCTGCGCGACGTAGGCCGCACGTTCGACGTACTGATCGAAGGCGTGAGCAAGCGCAGCACCGCTCAATGGGTGGGACGCACCTCACAGAACAAGACAGTGGTGTTCGACCGCAAAGACGGGCAGCGGCCCGGCATGACCGTGCAAGTGACCATATCGTCAGCCACCTCGGCCACATTAATCGGACAATAAACAAAACCAGACGACATGCTGACTTCCATCGACAGTTTCAACACATTCCTCATCGTCATGGCCGCCGTCGCCGTGATCGTGTTCATCGCGCTCCACATAGTCGAGGCCGGCTATGGAATAGCCTACACCCGCAAGTGGGGCCCCTCGGTTCCGAACCGCCCCGGATGGGTGATGATGGAAGCCCCTGTGTTTATCGTCATGACAATCCTATGGGGTGCATCGCCGCGCATGCTCGACACCGCGCCTCTGGTCATGTTTCTGATCTTCCAGCTCCACTATTTCCAGCGGTCGTTCGTGTTTCCGCTGCTGATCCGCGGCAACAGCCGAATGCCGCTGTCGATCATCGTGATGGGAATGGTGTTCAACACCCTCAACGCGCTGATGCAGGGTGGCTGGATATTCTATATCAGCCCTGCCGGACGTTATCCGGCGTCGTGGCTGCTCAGCTGGCAGTTCATTCTCGGCACCTGCATATTTTTTGCCGGAATGGCCATAAACCTGCACAGCGACCACATCATCCGCCACCTGCGCAAACCGGGCGACACGCGCCATTATCTGCCGCGCGGCGGAATGTTCCGCTATGTCACCTCGGCAAACTATTTCGGCGAATTCACCGAATGGGTCGGCTTTGCCGTCCTGACATGGTCATGGGCCGGCGCCGTATTCGCCCTCTGGACATTCGCCAACCTCGCGCCCAGAGCCGGAAAGATCCGCTCCAGATATGCAGCGGAGTTCGGGCCGCTCTCTCAAAAAAGGATAATCCCATATATCTACTGATTCATGAAAACCGGCGATTCGACCTCACCTTTCGTTATAACCATAGGCCGCCAGTTCGGCAGCGGAGGCCGCGTGCTCGGCAAATTGCTGGCCGAGCACCTCGGCATTGAATTTTTCGACAAAGAACTGCTTCTGCAGGCCGCACGCAAATCGGGTGTAATCCCGCAGCTATACGAGCACAAAGACGAACGCATGCCATCTGTGCTCGGAGGCGGCATCCCGTTCACCATGGGACTGATAAACTCCGCCCCATGGACAGCCAGCACTTCCGTGTCGGACGAAAGCATGCAATGTGCCATCGCCGACACAATCCGTGACCTCGCAGCAAGCCGCAGCTGCGTGATCGTGGGACGCACGGCCGACTATGTGCTGCGCGACAATCCGCGGTGCGTCAACGTATTCATCCACGCCGCCGAAGCAGAGTGCATCAAACGGGTCATGCAGCGGGGTGAATGCGCTTCCGAGGCCGACGCACGCGCAATGTGCCGCAAGATCAACAAATTCCGAGCGGCATACTATAACTTCTACACCGACAAACGCTGGGGACATTCGTCTTCATATCACCTCACGGTCGATTCTGCGTCGCTGCCGATGAAAAACCTGGCAGATTTCATTGCCGGATACGTGAGGACGTTTATATCCAACAGAAATTGAACCGACTGCAATGGACGTGATCAAGCTGCTGCCAGACTCCGTGGCCAACCAGATCGCCGCCGGCGAGGTCATACAGCGCCCGGCCTCAGTTGTTAAGGAACTTGTGGAGAACGCAATCGATGCCGGAGCCACCGAAATCACCATTATCATAAAAGACGCCGGACGGACTCTGATCCAGGTGGTCGACAACGGATGCGGAATGAGCGCGACCGACGCCAGGCTCGCGTTCGAGCGCCACTCGACATCGAAGATCAGACAGGCCGACGACCTGTTCGCGCTACACACAATGGGCTTCCGAGGCGAAGCCCTGGCCTCGATATGCGCCGTAGCGCAGGTGGATCTGCGCACCATGCGTCGCGACGACCCGGTGGGGACCCGGATCATGATCAGCGGATCAAAAGTGGAGTCACAGCTCCCCGAAGCCTGCGCGCCAGGCTCGAACATGATGGTCAAGAACCTATTTTTCAACGTGCCGGCTCGCCGCAAATTCCTGAAAAAGGATTCGGTGGAAATGAGCAACATAATCCACGAATTCGAGCGCCTGGCGCTGGTGAACTGCGCCGTCGAGATGACTCTCATCCACAACGACGTCACGCTGTTCTCGCTGCCGAAAGCCAACCTGAAGCGACGCATCGTGGCGCTGTTCGGCAAATCGCTCGACAGCCAGCTGATTCCGGTCGAGACAGACACCGCCATGGTACGGATCCACGGCTTCGTGGTCAAACCGGAACATTGCCGCAAACGCGGGGCGCTTCAGTTCCTGTTTGTCAACGGCCGCAACATGCGCCACCCCTACTTCCACAAAGCCATAGCGCAATGCTATGAGGATCTGGTGCCAGCCGACTACCAGCCTGTATATTTCATCGACTTCGTCGTTGATCCGGCCACCATCGACGTCAACATCCACCCCACTAAAAACGAAATCAAGTTCGAGCAGGAACAGTCGATCCGACAGATACTCTATGCCGCAGTCAAAGAGACCCTCGGACGCTTCAACGCCACTCCGGCCATGAACTTCGACGAGGCCGACCCTTTTCTCGACGTGCCCGCGGCAGACCCGACACCGGCGGCCGGCAGAGATTTCCCGGCTGCTCCACACACAAGCGCCGACCCGTCATACAACCCTTTCCGACAACAGTCATCAGGATTCACACCGTCGGCCCAGAACTGGGAGGAACTCTATCGCAACTTCGCAGCCGAGTCACAAAGCGCCATCTCCGGCATCAATGAATCGCAACAGGCTGAAAGCTCCCTGCTCGACTCGCTTCCGGACCTGACCGAAGCCGACGTGGCAGCAGAGATCACCGGCACCGACGGCACTCCCCAGGCCGACATAATCGCAGTCGGCAACCGCTATGCGGCAATGCCCGACGCGCGCGGACTGCGTGTCGTCGATCTGCACCGCGCCCACACCGCGATTCTGTTTGACCGCTTCTCAAAACCTGAAGCCACATTTGCATCGCAGCGGCTCATATTCCCCGAACAGTTCGCAATCGACCCGGCCGACCAGCCGCTGGTCGAAGAGATCGAGCCGGAACTGACCCGCCTCGGATTCGACATAGCTCCGCTCGGACAAGGAGTGTGGAGCATAAACGCCGTACCCTCGGCCGCCGACGGACAAAATCCGGCCTCCCTGCTGAGCGACATGGTGCGCGCGGTGGCCGACGGATCGGCCGACAACGCCGCCGAACCACTGCGCCAGCGCCTGGCCATGGCTCTGGCTTCATCGGCCGCATTCCGCGCCGACCGTCAGCTTTCGGCCAAAGAAATACATCATCTCCTGTCGGAACTAATGGCTCTGCCCCTGCCAGGCTACACGCCTTCAGGAGCTCCTGTTTTCACAATCCTCACACCCGCCGACATGGCCCGACTTCTCTGATTCACAATGCGCTGCCTGCTGATCATAAACCCGATATCCGGCACATCGACCAAAAAGCATGTGGCCGCAACAGTCACCCAAACGCTCGGCGCCGCCGGAATGCGGCTCGACATAGCATTTACCCGCGGACCCGGCCACGCCACAGAACTGGCCGCCGACGCTGTTGCGGCAGATTATGACTGCGTCATCGCCGCAGGCGGCGACGGCACGGTCAACGAAACAGCCCGCGCTCTGGTAGGGTCAGATACTGTAATGGGAATTCTGCCGCTCGGCTCGGGCAACGGTCTGGCCCGACACCTCGAAATCCCGGTGTCGCTCCACGCCGCCCTGAAAGTAATCACCGACGGAAACGTGGTGACGTGTGATCACTGCACGGTCAACGGACGCCCGTTTTTCTGCACTTTCGGCATGGGCTTCGACGCCGCGGTGAGCGACCGCTATGCCTCGCGTCCCGACAAACGAGGGCTCGTCAACTACGTGAAGAGCGCCCTCGGCGAATTCATCAACTATAAGTCCGACACCTATACCATCTGCGCCGACGGCGTGGAGCTGACACGCCGCGCCTTCATCATCGCATGCTGCAACGCGTCGCAATATGGCAACAACACATTCATCGCACCGAAAGCATCGATTTCCGACGGACTGATGGACATCACCGTGGTCCACGCCGGATCGTGTCTCGGCACCATGCTCACCGGCATGGAGATCATGGCCGGCGGACTGCACGACGGCGCGCGCGTGCACACCCTGAAGGCACGCAAGGTTACCATCATCCGGTCGGCGCCAGGCTCGGCCCACATCGACGGCGAGCCGCTGAAACTCCCTGTCAGACTGGAGGTGGAATGCCATCCGGACACCCTGAAAGTGTTGTCGCCCGGCGAGATGAAAATCCGGCCCCTGCTCACCCCCGCCAGGTGCGTGGCCCGCGGAGTCAGCCACTCCATTGCCGATCTTTTCCGAAAATAAATGCTCGCTATCCTGCTCACTCTGCTGTCAACGACATCGCCGGCCGACACTGTCGCGCAGCTCGACAACGTGGAGGTGACGGCCTCGACGGCGCGCACCGTGCGCAACGCAGCACCTGTGCAGATGGCCGACCGCGCCGCGCTGGAGCGTCTGGGCGACGCCGGAGTGAGCGATGCGCTGAAACACTTCTCGGGTGTCACGGTCAATGACTATGGCGGGCTGGGAGGACTGAAAACCGTGTCAGTCAGAGCAATGGGCGCCAAACACACCGCCGTGTCCTATGACGGAGTGCCGGTGACCGACGCCCAGAGCGGCGACATCGACATCAGCCGCTTCCGGCTCGACAATGTCGAGACCCTGACTCTGTCTACGTCGGGATCCGACGCCATATTCCGCCCGGCCAGGATGTTCGGAACCGGCGCATCTCTGGCCATCACATCACGACGCCCCCTGAAAACCGCCGGCCACCCGTTATCGGCATCGGCCTCGGTCAGCGCCGGATCATGGGGCTATGTGGCTCCGTCGCTCAGAGCGGACTGGCGCATCGACTCCGCAGGCGACTACTCCCTGTCGGCATCGGCCGCATGGCTCCGCGCCGACGGAGCATATCCCTTCCGGGTCGAGAACGGCTTGGAACCGGTGACCGGACGCCGGCACAACAGCGATGTGGAGTCAATCACCGGCGAGATCAACATGAACCTGGCAAACGTCTCTATCAAAGGATATTTCTATGACAGCGACCGCGGACTTCCCGGCGCCGTCGTATTCTACAACAGCTATGCGGCCGAACGCCTTCACGACCGCAATGCCTTCACTCAGGCCGTGTGGCGCTTCTCGCCGGCTCCGGGACTGACACTCAGAGCGATCGGCAAATTCAACTATTCACAGAGCCGATACTCCGACCGCCGCCCTTCCTACCCCGGCGGAGTGCGTCGCGAAGACCACACCCAGCGCGAAGCCTACCTGAGCGTCGGCGCGCTCTGGAAACCGGGCCGAGAGTGGGCCGTGTCCCTCACGTCCGATCTGGCCGGCAACCACATGAGGGCCAAGGCTCCCGACGCCGCCCAGCCCGAAAGGCTGACCTGGCAGACGGTGGCTGCGGCGGCATTCACGTCGGAGCGGTGGCACGTCAGCGCCGCCATGCTCGCCACCGACATCCATGAGCGGGTGCGCCGCGGAGCGTGCGCCGGACCGCTGCACCGGTTTTCGCCATCGGTCAGCGCTTCGTGGCGGGTTATTCCCGGGCGCGACCTTCACCTGCGCGCATCGGTAGCCGACGGATTCCGGGTGCCGACCTTCGCCGACCGCTACTATACCCGCATCGGCAACGCCGCCCTGCGTCCGGAGCGGGCCATCCAGAGCAACCTCGGGATCACCTGGGCATGCGCCGCGCCAACCATCGGTCTCAGCTCGCTGACCCTGACCGCCGACGGATATTTCAACCGCGTCAAGGACAAGATCGTGGCCGTGCCGACGCTCTATGTCTGGGTCATGCGAAACGTCGGAGTGGCCGACATCGGCGGCATCGACGCCACGGCCTGCGCCCAATTCGCTCTGCCTCACGAAATCTCGCTCACAGCCAACTGCTCGTTTTCATGGCAGCACGCCGTCGACGTCACCCCCGGGGCGGCCACCCGCGGCCACGTGCTCCCCTACACCGCCGCCATGTCAGGCTCGGCGTCGCTCTCGGCCGAATGGCGCGGATTCAGCCTCACCTATGCCGTCACGGCCATGGGCGAGCGCTTTGCCGCCTATCTCAGCGGACCTGACAACCGCATAGCCCCCTATGCCGACCAGTCGCTTTCGGCAGGCTGCACTTTTCCGCTGCGGCGATGCCGGCTCTCAATCCGCGCCGAGGCGCTGAATCTGGCCGGAGAGAATTATCAGGTGATTCGCTACTATCCGATGCCAGGACGACAATTCAGAATATCAACATCAATAACAATCTGATTTACACCTTATGAAAACCAAATTCATCATGGCACTCGCTGCCACAGCGCTGCTCTCGGCATGCGCCTCCGACGACCCGAAGACCCCCGAAACCCCCGACGTGCCCGGCACATCGACCCCCAAAGGCACTTACCTGCTCTGTGCCGGAAACTATGACCAGAACAACGCCGCGCTCGACTTCTTCAACCCGCAGTATCCCGACGAACTGACCACCAAGGTGTTCTCCTCGACCAACGGCCGCGCCCTCGGCTCCAACGCCAACGACATGACCATCCACGGCAAGAAGATGTATATCGTGGTGAGCACATCCAACACCCTGGAGATCACCGACCTGCGCGCTAAGGCGATCAAAACCCTCAATTTCGTCAACGAAGCCGGACAGCCGCAGGAACCGCGCTATGTCACCGCCGCCGGCTCCAAGGTCTATGTCAGCCTGTATGACGGCAATGTGGCCGTTGTCGACACAGCATCGCTCACAATCACCAAACGCATCCCCGTCGGCCCCAACCCCGAGGAACTCTGCGTGATCGGCGACAGACTCTATGTGGCCGAGAGCGGCGGCGCCAACTGGGAGGGCGGCTACAACAACACCGTCGGCATCATCGACCTTGCGTCAGAAACCAAAACCGGCGAAATCACCGTCGGCACCAACCCCAACCGCGTGGCCGCCGACCATAACGGCAACCTCTATGTGCTCACCTTCGGCAACTACTTCGACGAGCCTAACAAACTCACCCGCATCAACCCCGCCACTCTGACCGCCGAAACCATGGCCACCGCATCGCAGATCCTCTTCTCCGTCGGCTCAGACCGCGTCTATGCCTACTGCGCCACTCAGGAAAACTGGGTAGTCACAGAAAAACGCATCGACACCTACCCCACCGCCTTCGGCAATGTCACCGCCTCGGCCTTCCTGACCGACGAACAGACTCCCGCCGACGTCTACTCGCTCAGCGCAAACCCGGCAGACAACAGCCTCTATGTCGGCTCCACCGACTACAACACATATGGCAGCTTCACCGCCTTTGCGGCCGACGGATCCACTCTGGCCCACCACGGACTCTCGTCCATCAACCCCCAGGGCGCCTGGTTCGTTCGCTGAGTCTCTCCTTCCTTCCCGACAGGTCGCGCCAGCCTTGGCGCGGCCTGTTTGCTTTTTCAGTTTTTTTGCTTAAATTTGCGCCATGAAATGGATTAGACGATACGTGTCATTGCCGTTGCTTGCGGTGATGGCGTTCATGGCCTACCTGCTCTTTTTCAACGAGCACTCCATGATGGCCGACATGGAATATGCCCGCCAGGAGCGCGAGTTGCTGTCGCGCATCTCCGAATATGAAGACACGCTGCTTCACTACCAGCGACTTAACGCCAAACTCGACACCGATCCGGCCGAACTCGAAAAGATCGTGCGCGAACACTATCACATGCAGCGTCCCAGCGAAGACGTCTACATTTTTGACTGACACAGACATGAATCAGAAATCAAGCGCACTGACACTGGCCACGCTGCTCGGACTGATGCTGGTCATGGCCGGTCTGGCCATGCCGATCATCACCGGCTCATGGCAGTCCGACACATTCCGATACGTATATGCCTCCGGCGCGGCCCTGTCGCTGGCCGGACGCCTTCTGGCCCCGCCGCTCAAGACCGACAGCCTGCGCCTTCGCCGTCTGGCGCGCCTTCAGAGCTGGAGCGCCATCTTCTACTGCGCGGCCACTTTCTTCGTGTTCTACGACAAGACATCGCTCCGCGACTGGATCGCCTTCACACTGGCCGGCGCGGCAGTGCAGATTGTCAGCTCGGCGATGATCTCCCTGACTCTCCGTAAAAAAGGCAATTGAGAAAATTTAACGTTTCATCAACGTCTATATGAGGCATATTTACTAATTTTGCCTGATAAATAATGGACTGCAACCTCACAATCGACGTTGGCAACAGCTGCATCAAAGCGGTGCTCTTCCAGGTCGACGGATCTGCCGAAGTGGCCGCGACAGTGTTGCGCGGACCGTCGGTGGCATCACGTCTGGCCGCTTTTGCGGCTCCATACAGTCTGCGGGCCGCCATGGCCTGCTCGGTAGCCAAGAGTGTGACACCCCTGCTTGACGCGGTCAATGCGCCGCTCAAACTCGAACTGACAGCCTCCACTCCGGTGCCGCTCGTCAACGAATACGCGACACCCGCCACCCTGGGAGTGGACCGTCTGGCCGCCGCCGTCGGCGCCATGGCCTGCTGTCCGGGCAAGGACCTGCTGGTGTGCGATCTCGGCACGGCCTGCACCTTCGACGAAGTCACCGCCTCCGGCGCCTATCGCGGCGGCAACATCGCCCCCGGAGTGGGAATGCGCCTGCGCGCGCTCCACCACTACACCGAGCGCCTGCCGCTTGTCAACGCCCACTCGGCCGCCGACCTGCCCGACTTCGGGCGCGACACAGCCTCGGCCCTGTGTGCCGGAGCCTTGCGCGGAGTGGTGGCCGAACTGCTCTATTACCGTTCGCTCGGCACACAATCGCCCCGACGGGTGATCCTGACCGGAGGATGGGCGCCGGAACTGGCAGCCCTGCTGCCGTCAGGGCTGAGACCGGGAGTGACCCTGCAGCCCCATCTTGTCAACCAAGGCCTTAACAGCATACTGCTCCATAACCTAAAAGAAGCGAAATGAACATTATCCACAGAATTATAGCCTCTGCCTGCTTTGCCCTGGCTTTGGCCGCTTATCCAGCCGCCTCCGCGGCCCAGGGACAAGACAGCCAGACCTCAAGTCCGTTCTCGATGAAGGGATACGGTCTGCTCAACGACCGTGCCTCGTCAGCCCAGAGAGCTATGGGCTCAGTGGGATACGCCATGCGGGATTCACGCCAGATCAACGTCATGAACCCGGCCAGCTACTCGGCGATCGACACCATGACATTTCTCTTCGACATAGGCGCCGACGTGGGCATCTATCGCTCGAAAGAAGGCTCCTCCAAAGGCCGGAACACCCTCGGCGGACTCGATTACGTGACACTCCAGGTGCCGATCGGACGCATCATGGGCGCATCGGCCGGCCTGCTTCCCTTCAGTTCGGTGGGCTACTCCTTCGGCGACCAGATCCCCAACGGCGAGTCGTCCTATCAGGGTTCGGGCGGCATCACCGAGGCCTATCTCGGCTTCTCGATCCGCCCCGTCGGCGGGCTGTCGGTCGGCTTCAACGCGGGCTATCTCTTCGGCAATGAGTTCAACGACATATATTCCGTCAACAGCCAGGGGTCGCAGTCGCTCTATGAGCGGGTGCTGAAGGTGCGCGACTACAACCTCCAGTTCGGCCTTCAATACTCACATGAGTTCGCCCGCCGCCACCGCGTGACCGTCGGCATGGCCTATACCCTCGGCCACGACCTTCACGGCGAGACATACGGCGTGAAATACGACATAGCCACCGAGTCCACCAAGCCCGACACCATCGGATTCCGCCACCTCAAGGGCGGATACTCGCTTCCCCACACCTTCGGCGCAGGCCTGTCGTATGAATTCGACAAGAAACTCTTTGTCGAGGCCGACTTCACCTGGCAGCCCTGGAGCAAGGCCCGCTTTGACGGCGTGGAAGACTTCACGGCGGCGGAATCGTTCAACGACCGCTGGCGCGCGGCCCTCGGCGCCCAGTTCCAGCCGCGTCAGCGCGGAGCGTGGCTCAAGCGCGTGGCCTATCGCATCGGAGCATACTGCGAGCGCGACTACCAGATGGTGGGCACGTCAGACGTGCGCCAATACGGACTCACATGCGGCTTCGGACTCCCGACGCCTCTGCGCACGCGCATCAACATCGGCTTCGAATGGCGTCACCGCTACAGCTCGCCGGCCGTTTCCCTCACTGAAAACTACTATATGTTCACTCTCGGCTTAAACCTCAGCGAGAACTGGTTCGTGCCGAGCAAGATCCGCTGATGCATCCTTTGCGACGACCGATGCTGGCCGCCGTCGCGACGGCCCTGTTAGCCGCCACCGCAGCATGCGGCAGCGGCGACGATGACGCGGCGGAACCGCAGCCGGTCAACGGCAACACCGTGCCGACCATGATCACCGACAGCGTGAATTCGCTCGTGAGCGACTCGGGCATCACGCGCTATCACATCGTGGCGCCTCTGTGGCTGATGTTCGACAAGGCCGACGAGCCATGCTGGAAGTTTCCGGAATCGCTGCATCTGGAGCGATATGACGACAACATGAACGTCACAGCCACGGTGGACTGTGACTCGGCGGTCTATTTCACCGCCATGAAGCTGTGGAGGCTCGACGGAAACGTGCGCATGCGCAATCTCGACGGCGACCGCTTCCTGACCGAACAGGTGTTCTGGAACCAGCAGAGCCACACGGTCTATTCCGACATGTTTGTCCACATCGAGCGTTCGGACCGCATCATGGAGGGCTATGGCTTCATTTCCAACGAACAGATGACGCGCTACACTCTGCGCCGGCCCACCGGCATATTTCCCGTCCGCGACCGCGCCCGATCAGCGGCCGATCAGTGAAAGAAGAGATAGGCCGCGGCCACTCCGGCCACAGAGCCTGTCACATCGGCCAGCAGAGCATAAGGCACGGCATAGCGGGTGCGCCTGACGCCGACTGATCCGAAATAAACCGCAAGCACATAGAACATCGTGTCGGTGCTGCCCTGTATGGCGGCGCTCACGCGGCTCACGAACGCATCCGGGCCATACGTGTTCATCAGATCCACCATCATGCCTCTCGAACCCGATCCCGACAGCGGTTTCATGATGGCGGTGGGCAGCGCGGCCACCCAGTCGGAATCCAGACCGGCCCACTCCACCGCGGCAGTCAGCCCCGAGGTGATCACGTCCATGGCGCCCGAGGCGCGAAACATTCCTATCGCCACCAGAATGGCCACCAGATAGGGAATGATCTTCACGGCCGTCCGGAAGCCCTCTCCGGCCCCTTCGATGAACGTTTCATACATATTGACGCGCCGCCTCAGTCCGGCCAGCAGAAAGGCCGCAATCGTGCCGAAAAGGAGAAAATTGGCGATGAAGCCCGAATAAAGCTCCACATCCTCGCGCGGCATAGAAGAGAAGAGCCAGACCATTCCCCCGATAAGCGCGGCCAGACCGCCGATCCAGCCGATGAGCACCGGGTCGCGCAGCGGGATGCGCTGTTTCAGACACAGGGCGATGATTCCCGTGAGCGTGGCCACGAAAGTGGCCAGCATGATCGGCAGAAACACGTCGGTGGGATTTGCCGCTCCGGCCTGCGCCCTGTACATGATGATGCTTATCGGAATCAGACAGAGGCCCGATGCGTTGAGCACCAGAAACATGATCATCGCGTCGGTGGCGCTCTGCTTTTGCGGGTTGAGTTCCTGAAGCTCATTCATGGCTTTCAGCCCCAGCGGGGTGGCGGCGTTGTCGAGTCCGAGCATGTTGGCCGACACATTCATGAAGATCGATCCCATGGCGGGATGATCCTTCGGCACACCCGGAAACAGGCGGCAGAACAGCGGCGACACAAGCCGGCCGAAAGTGCGGATCACTCCGGCCTTCTCGCCTATTTTCATCAGTCCGAGCCAGAGCGACAGGACACCGGTGAGTCCCAGCGCCAGTTCGAACGCCGATGCGGCCGAGCTGAACGAGGCTCCCATCACGTCGGACCACACAGTCAGATCGCCGGCAAACAGCGACTTGCCCGCCGCCACGGCAAATGCCAGCAGAAAGAACGCGACCCAGATATAGTTAAGCACCATAAGCCTTAATAGTAAAAGATACCCCGCAAAGGTACGAAAAAATCCGTCAAAAAAAGGAGGATGCCTGAGGCATCCTCCTTAAATGTGCGGGAGTATCGCGGATGTATTATTTCACGAGGGTCTTCACACCGTTGATGATGTAGAGTCCGCCCTTGCGGAGGTTCTTCACGCGACGGCCCTGGAGGTCATAGGCTTCGACGGCCTCGCCGTTGACAGTCACGGATGTGATGCCGTCCTTCGCGATGGTCCAGACAACGACAGTGGCTTTGTTGTAGACTGTCTCGCCAACGAAGGTGGCTTCGGGGACGGTCAGGGTGTAGGTGCCGTTTTCAGTGATGTTGGCGTCGATGTAGTACAGGC
>CAMWTI010000044.1 GCA_947177135.1 uncultured Porphyromonadaceae bacterium
AAACGACAGTTTCCCAGCTGTTGCCGAAATACATCCATGCCAGCATCGCAGGAACCCGATTGAATGGTTCACTCGCCGTGCTTTATTAAAAAATGTAAAAAGATTTAATTTCCGTTCATTCAGTTGCGTCAAGGCTGGTTCAGCACCGTCCAAACGCCTTTCTCATAGGTAACTTTATAGGTAACTCGGCAAAATTAGAGTGAAAGCAAAATCGCCAAGTAGTTGATATCCAACTGCTTGGCGATTTTACAGGTGGTGCCACCAGGAATCGAACCGGGGACACAAGGATTTTCAGTCCTTTGCTCTACCAACTGAGCTATGGCACCTTTCGTTTTTGCACTGCAAAGGTAGGGAGTTTTTTCGGTGTGTGCAAGTGTTTTGCGGATTATTTTGTGTTATTTTTATTTGACGTCTGATTTTCAGTGTGTTGGGCGGATGATGGTGAGCCCGTCGCGTATTGGCAGGATGATGACCTGGAGTTCCGGGCGTGATGCGATCATGTCGTTGAAGCGACGGATGCCGTCGGTCTGGGCGTCTGATGCATTCGGGTCGGTGATTTTGCCTCCCCATAGCGTGTTGTCGGCGAGTATGATGCCGTTAGGGGCCATGCGGGGGATGAGCAGGTTGAGATATTCGCAGTAGTGGCGTTTGTTTGCGTCGATGAATGCGAGGTCCCAGTTGCCAGGGATTTGCGTCAGGAGTTGTTGTGCGTCTCCTATGTGCAGGTGTATGCGGGGGTCGTCGGCAAATCGTTCTGTGAGTTCGTCGGCGTCTTCGTCATTGATTTCTATTGTGTGGAGTTCTCCATCTTGGGCAAGTCCTTCGGCCAGGCAGAGGGTGCTGTATCCGGTGAAGCATCCGAGTTCAATGATGCGTTTTGGCCTGGTCATGTGGCTGATCATGGAGAGGAGGCGTCCTTGGTAGTGTCCGGAGCACTGGTGTCCGTAGAGGTGGTGCAGTTGTGTGTGGCGGTTAAGTGCCGCCAGGTGCTGCGGTTCCGGATCGATGTGGCTCAGTATGTAGTCTTCGGTGGTCATTTCAGGTGGAGGAGTGCTTCGATGGCGAGTCTATAGGAGTCAAGGCCGAATCCGGCGATCACTCCGCGACAGTGTGGCGCGATGAGTGATTTGTGGCGTTCCTGTTCGCGGCGTCCCCATATGTTGGATATGTGGATTTCGATTACCGGCAGGGTTATGGCGGCGATTGCGTCGGCAATGGCGAGTGATGTGTGGGTATATGCTCCGGCGTTGAGTATGATCCCGACATAGTTGTTGTCATATCCGGCTGCGTGTATCCGGTCTATTATGGCGCCTTCGCTGTTGCTTTGAAAGTATTCGACGGGATATGTGGCCGATAGGCGGGTGATGCATGATTCCATGGTTTCCGATCCATAGATTTCTGGTTCGCGCCGGCCTAACAGGTTGAGATTTGGTCCGTTTATGATCAGTATTTTCATATGTGGGCTGTGAGGAGCTGATATAGGGTTTCTGTGTCAGTCCCGTGTATGACGGTGATTCCGGCTGCGGCAAATTCTTTTGCCGTCATGCGATCCGGTTGTTCTGAGCGGGTAATGATGCCGAGGTTCATGTGGTCCATCTGGGCGAATACATTGTCAGTATATCCGGTCCATTTCACTTGTCGGTCGATGCCGAGGGCGCGTGTGCGGTGCACGATCGGCATGACTGTCGGCGAGTCGCCTTCGCCAACCACTTTCAGGGTCCATTGGCGGTTGTTGAGTCGGCCGAGGGCTTCGATCAGGGTCTCGAGGCCGGATTGCCGGTTGATGTGTCCGAGCCACATCAGTTGTGGTTGCTGATCGGGCAGGGGCGGGGCCACTATGTGGCGGGGCAGTTCCGGGATGTTTATCTGGTCTTTGAGCGTGAGATCATTGCGCCCTGACAGTGTTATTGCTTTTTCGATGGTGTTTTTGACTTCGGCTGAGTGCAGGGACAGTTCGCAGCGGCCGGCTGGGAGGTGGCGAAAAATGCGCGACAGGTTCAGCGGGGCGAACATGCCGGTGAATTTCGCGGGTATGGTTTTGAGTCCAGCCTGTTGCATTCGTGTGGTGATTGTTTTGTTGCCGGTGCAGACCACAATTGCGTCATTGGGCGAAGCCAAAGCGCAGGCAAGCGCCCGGCTTTCGGCTCCGTCCCAATGGCTGTCGGCACAGATGTGTACCTGAGTGTTCATTTCAGCAGATCCGGTCTCAGCAGGCGGGTGCGTTCCAGTGCTTGTTCGTGCCGCCATTCGCTGATTTTTGCTTCATGGCCCGACAGGAGTATGTCGGGCACTTTCCAGCCATTGTATTCAGCCGGGCGGGTGTAGACGGGCGGTGCGAGCAGATTGTCCTGAAAAGAGTCGGATAGGGCGCTTTGTTCGTCGCCAATGGCGCCTGGGATCAGGCGCACCATTGCATCGGCAATCACCACGGCGGGTATCTCTCCGCCAGTGAGCACATAATCGCCGATCGATATCTCTTTGGTCACGAGGTGCTGGCGTATGCGCCAGTCGACGCCTTTGTAATGGCCGCACAGTATGATCACGTTTTCGAGCATCGACAGTGAGTTGGCCATCGGTTGGGTGAGAAGTTCGCCGTCGGGCGATGTGAATATCACTTCGTCATAATGGCGGCAGGCTTTCAGTTCGCTGATGGCGCGGTCCACCGGTTCCACCATCATCACCATTCCGGCTTCGCCGCCAAACGGATAGTCGTCGACTTTGCGATGTTTGTTTGTCGACCAGTCGCGCAGGTTGTGTACGTGGAATTCAACCAGCCCTTTAGCCTGTGCCCGCTTCAATATCGAGCAATTGAGCGGGCTTTCAAGCATTTCCGGCAGAACGGTGAGAATGTCTATTCGCATGGCAGTCCGAACTGTCGGCGCACGGCGTCAACTGCGTCGGTCTTCTCCCATGTGAAGAGTTCGACTTCAGTCTCCACCGGATCCTGTTCATATTTGTTGATGAATATTTTCTTGACTTTGTGCGGGTCGCGGCCGAAGTGACCGTATGACGCTGTTTCCTTGTAGATCGGCAGGCGCAGTTTCAGTCTCTTTTCAATCGCAAACGGTGTCATGTCAAACTCGGGCATAGCGCATATGCGTTCTGCGATTCCGGCGTCGGTCATGTTTACTTTCGCGGTGCCGAATGTATTGACACACAGGCTGACGGGGCGGGCAACTCCGATTGCATAGGCCACCTGTACCATCACTTCGTCGGCTATTCCGGCTGCGACCAGGTTTTTGGCCATATGTCTGGCTGCATATGCTGCCGATCGGTCCACCTTGCTGGGGTCTTTGCCCGAGAAGGCTCCACCGCCATGTGCGGCGCGTCCGCCATAGGTGTCAACGATGATTTTACGTCCTGTCAGACCGGTGTCGCCGTGTGGGCCTCCGATCACGAACTTGCCTGTGGGGTTAACGTGGAGTATCATATCGTTGTCAAACAGCTGTCTGACGCTCTCGGGCAGGCCGGCTATCACGCGTGGCAGGAGAATGGTTTTTACGTCGGAGTAGATTTGTGCAAGCATTGCCTCGTCGCTGTCCATAAACTCGTCGTGCTGGGTCGACACTACTATGGTGTGCACTCTCACCGGACGGTTCTTTTCGTCATATTCGACCGTCACCTGGCTTTTCGAGTCAGGGCGCAGATAAGTCATCTGCTTGCCTTCCTTGCGGATGGCTGACAGTTCCCGGAGTATGCGGTGGCTCAGATCAAGTGTCAGCGGCAGCATCGATGGGGTCTCGTTGGTTGCATAGCCGAACATCATGCCCTGGTCGCCGGCGCCCTGTTCGGTCACATCGGCGCGTTCCACACCCCGGTTGATATCAGGGCTTTGTTCATGTATTGCCGACAGCAGGCCACATGATTCTGCTTCAAACTTCAGGGCGCTATTATTATACCCGATTTCAGAAACGGTCTTGCGGATGGTTTCCTGTAGATCGACGTAGGCGGAACTTTTCACTTCTCCGGCTACCACCACTTGTCCGGTAGTTACCAGAGTCTCACATCCGACTTTGCTTGCCGGATCACGTGCCAGAAATTCATCAAGAATGGCGTCAGAGATCTGGTCGGCAACTTTATCGGGATGTCCCTCTGATACCGACTCACTCGTAAAGAGATAATTCATAGTGCATTAATGGGGTTTTTAGCATTTTTTTTATCAAGTGGAGGTTGCAAGCAGTCAAATTTGTCCTCCATAAATATCACCGCAAAGTTACTATTTTTTCCGTCTCCGCCCAAACCGGACCCAAAGTTTTCCGGTTTTTCACCAGTTTGGCTTATCGGATATCGCAGATTCTTGCAACATCTTTCTCAAACGTATCTCGCTTTATAGCCCGGTTTCTCACCTGGGTTCTGTGGTTAAAGATTGTTTGAGGTGAGAGAAACATGAGAATGGCGATCTTGTTGCTGTCGGTTATGCCCATACGAACAAGAGCATATATGCGCAGGTCTGTGTTCAGCAGTTCTCCTTTTTTCGGGACAATCTGTCTGTCGGGTTGCAGCAAAGCGTTGAATTCATCTATATAATCGGGATAAAGCCGCAAGAAGGCGATGTCAAAGTGTTGAAACATTTCTCGCGTTTCTGATTCAGTGGGCCTTACATAACGGTCTGCCACAGCGTTTACGTCGCCAAGTTGTTTTACTTTCAGCTTCAACACCATTGGAAACCGGTTTAGTTTTTCGATATAGGCCGCACATAGGTCCATAAAGAGGCTCACATACTGTTCGCGTGACCTGTTGGTCTGGCTTAACTGTGAGTTAAGGGCGTTTAGTCTGTTGTTCAGTTCAACAAGCAGATCTTTTGACCTTGCCGCAATCTGTCGCTGGCGATGCAGATAAACGGCGACGCCGCCCAATGCCAGGGTCAGGATTCCGATTATTGATAGATATAGCTTCAGCCGGTTGTTTTTGGCGTGTATGGTGGCCTGATAAACATTGGTGATGTCGGGGATCTTTTCTGCCACTTCCAGCATTCTGAGCCGGTTGTTGTAGAATATTGCATCTTCAAGAGCCAGTTTCAGATATCGGTCGGCGCGTCTGAGGTCGCCTTTTTCTTTCAGGTATATGGCGAGTTGCTGAAGGGCCAGATTTTCTTTGAGCGGAACGGTCTGGTCAGAAATCGCCGCGTTTATGAGCCATAGTTCATACTTGTCATCAGAGCCAGATTCTTTATAGGTGATCGCAAGTGCATAGGCCGCCTGCGCATACAGTCTGCTGTCGACAGGGATCCGGCCAAGTGTCGCAAGATATTCTTTTTCGGCATCTTTGTAATTGTGTTTTCGAAGATCTCTTTCGGCCAGCCGATATGAGTATTCCGGTGCAGTCCGATCGGTGACGGCAATCAATGAATCAAGATACACAAGACTTTTCTTCCTGAATTCCGGTGCGATTGAACGTTTTTCGGAATATTCGGCCCATACGCTGAAAGTCCATTCGCAGGCTGAAAAATATTCTTCGCGCAGGTTTTCTGACAGTTTTTTTGAGTCGATTCCGTTGAGAATGTTTATTGCATGACTGAAATGTCCGGAAGTCGCCAGCGACAGCGCGCGGTGAATTCTGACTTGTGATTTCACGTCGTATCCGTCTGCCGGTCCGATCAATGCTGCGGCTTTGTCCACATAAAGCATTGTGGAGTCAAAGTTATATGTGAGATACTCCTGAAAGAGTTGATCATATATGCCGAGACGGGTTTCCTTGTCTGCGTCTGACGTTAACAGACGACGTATGCTGTCAACGCGGTTTTCCTTGTTTTGCTGGAAATATCCGCGCTGTCTAATCGCATCATCGAGCCGGTAGATCTGTGTCGGTTCAGCATAGGCCGCCGCATACAGCCACACCATGAGCAGGATTATCGAAATTCGCAGTTTCATATCGCACAAATGTTGGAAAATGCAAATATAGCAATAATTCAAGGTTCCTGCAATACTACCTGATGATTATTTCGGTGACAAGCCAAAAAATTGACACTTAAAAGGTTATTTTAAGAACGCATTACTCCAGGGCTACCTGTTGACTACTTTGTATTGACGCCGGCTCAGATGTGATGTAAATTTGCCGAAAATTACAACGGAATCGACCCATGAAAAGTCAAATTAAACCTCTTGCGGCAATTGCCGCCACAATTTTGTTGCCAGCTATCGCAATGGCAACAGAAGATACTGACAGCCTGACTACCGGCGGTAAAGGTGAAGAGCGTAATGTGATGCTTAATGCGTCTGACGCCACAAAACCACGTGAAATCCAGATAGGCCTTCCGAGCGAAGATGTCAATGTGTATGAAAACGGCCTGCCTGCAGTGTACTCATCGGCCATACATCAGCTTGCCCGCCATTGGCGAAGTGATGCGAGCATGGGGATCGTCGGCCTGATGAACCCGATGGAATCGGCGATCAAGACAGGCAATGTCGCTTATTCGGTCGACTGTTATTCCAACTTCGGTCAAAAAGATTTTAAGGCAATCTTCAACTATCGCACCAATACTTTCGGATGGCAGAATTTCGATTTCAACGTCTCTGGTGGAATCGGAGAAAAATGGCTGTACACAGCGAGCGTTTACCAGAACTTCGATCCGGGATACTTCAAAGTTAAATTCACGGACTTTTCCGACAGAACTCAAATCTATCATGCCGGACTGACCCGTTTGTTTGGCAATGGAAAACTCAGTGTCTTATATAAATTTTCTAAAAGTAACGCATTGGGATCAATGGTCAACAACGCTCCATTCATATATGTCGGAGACGGAAGCGTCAAGGAGATTCCCGATTTCGATCTCGGAACGACATCATATGCGCCCGTTGGCGGAGAGTTTGAATACATGGATGTGCTCGACGGCAAAATAAAAAAAGGGCGCTGGGGTGATTTCACCGACAATTATGCACATGATGTGACTGCTTGCTTTGACTATCTCTTCGGCGATAATTACAGACTTGATGTCAATGCCAAATATATGCTTGCACCGCATGCCGACTATTGTGACTTTGGCGGTAGCTCTATATTTGCGACAGACGCTAATGACCGTCTCTATAAACCTGGAGAGTCCAGCCCTTATGTCGGACTGGCCGAAGGACGCCGCACGTGGCTTCATGCCGGAAAAGTCAGCAATGCGCTTCTGACGGCAGAACTTAACAAATCATACGGCAACCATGACGCGCGCATCGGCATCAACGAATGGTTCTATCATCTTGACTATCATTCGTCGTCATTTCAATGGACAGGAACAGTCTCTCCTTATCCCGATATTCTGGTAAGACATAATGCCGACGGCACAATGAGCCAATTCTATGGATTCAACGAACTGTCGCCTGAATATACAAAAGGTTACGAAAACAAACTTGCGGTGTATCTGACCGACAACTGGAGGATAACCCCGAAAATAAGCCTTTATTTCGGCGGCCGTCTCGAGTATTACAGAATGAGCGCCGACCAGATACCATATGGAAGATACGACGGATTTCACATCGGCGACAATCACACATATACGGATAATTCCGGCAATACTTCGACCGTCGCTGTCAGTCCTCGCAATGTGCTGAAGAATAAACTTAACTATGCCGCCACTGCGCAGTGTATATATAACATCAACCGTCATTTCGGGCTGACTGCCGATGCCACAGTCGCCACTCGCTATCCCCGCATTAATGAATATGCCGGAACCGGTCCGACCGACGAGCAATACAAGCGTGTGACCATACCTCTTGTCAGAGGCGGAATCACTTATCGCAACAATTGGATCGATCTGACGTCAATGGTGACCTATATTGCCAAATCAAACAATATAGATCAGCAGAATGTGACAAACCCCGGAACCACACAGTCTAAAACCACATTGCTGATTTACAGCATTAAGACGCTCGGCTGGACAACATCGGCCGAACTCCACCCTTTCAAAGGATTCAATCTTCATGCTTTGCTGACACTCCAGAAACCAACCTACGACAACTACTTCATAAAGTCGCCGTTTGATGGGGTGCCGGATCTAAACGCCAACGGAAATATAGTAAAAGAGATTCCGCAGGTTCTTGTTGAACTCGATCCAAGCTATCAACTCAATGACCGACTGCGCTTCTGGCTGTCGTTCCGCTATTTCGGCAAAACATACGCCAACCTGACAAACGCACTTTTCTTCAATGGCCGGTGGGAGACATTCGGCGGCATCAACTGGACTGTGAACAGTCATTTTGATCTCGGTTGCACGGTCATCAATTTCCTAAACCAGAAGGGCGCGAGTGGCACCATCAACGGTGCCGAACTTCTCATCAGAGACGACAGCGGGAAATATAAAAACTACTACATGAGCGGGAGCTATCTGCGTCCGTTCACCGTTGAATTCTGCGCCACACTCAAATTCTGACAAAAACACACTTGGTTTCTAATAATATAATAATGTGCAGGTATGTATTTTTAAGGTAGAAAGATTGTTACTGTTTTCTCACAAAAAATCTCACACAAACACCCTAAAACAAATAACATGAAACAAATTGTCACAGCAGCCGCACTGTCGGTTGCGGTAGCCCTGTCATCGGGCGCACAGACCGGAGAGCGTAAAATCATCCGTATCGCTACAGACAACACCGACCTTGTTCTCGAAGTCAGCCCTGACAACCGTCTTTATCAGACGTATCTTGGCCCCGGACTCAGACATGAGTCAGACTTGCGGAACCTCTCATGGAGCCAACATGCCGGTTCTGACGGATCGGTATCTAAGCGAGGATGGGAAGTGTATTCAACATCCGGAAACGAAGACTTCTTTGAGCCGGCATTAGGAATCACCCATGCCGACGGCAATATGACAACATATCTCTATTATGTCGACTCAACGCAGGAAGCTGTGCCGGGAGGAATCCACACGCGCATCAATCTCCGCGATGACAAATATCCGGTAAATGTCACTGTAAACTACATCGCATATACAAAAGAAAATGTGATTAAAACCTGGACAGAGATAACACATCACGAACGCCACCCGGTGTTGATGTCGCAATATGCCTCGGCAATGCTCTATTTCAACGAGCCGGAGTATTGGCTCACCGAATTCAGCAGCGACTGGGCCAAAGAAGCCGGCATGAGCACACAGCGGCTTCAGTTCGGCAAAAAGGTGCTCGACACAAAACTCGGCAGTCGCGCGGCTATGCATACACACCCGTTCTTTGAGATCGGCCTGAATGGTCCGGTCAGGGAACACAGTGGCGAAGTTCTTATGGGCACGCTCGGATGGACCGGTAATTTCCGTTTCACATTTGAAGTTGACAACGTCGGGAATCTGAGGGTTATCTCCGGCATCAATCCCTATGCCTCGACTTATGAACTTAAAGCCGATGAGGTGTTCGTGACACCTGAATTCATTTTTACTTTAAGCAGTGGCGGAACAAGCCAGGGCAGTCGTGATCTTCATGACTGGATGCGTAAGTATGGACTGAAAGATGGCGAAGGCCCACGTCTGACTCTGCTGAACAACTGGGAGAACACTGCTTTTGATTTCGATCAGGATATTCTCGCCCAGCTGATGAAGGAAGCCAGGCACCTTGGAGTGGATATGTTTCTTCTCGACGACGGCTGGTTCGGTAATAAGTATCCGAGAAAAGACGATCATGCCGGACTCGGTGACTGGGAGGCGACGCGCCATAAGCTTCCCGGAGGCATTCCGGCACTTGTTGATGCGGCTAAGGAAGCTGATGTGAAATTCGGCATCTGGATTGAGCCGGAAATGGTCAACCCACAAAGCGAACTCTATGAGAAACATTCGGACTGGGTTATTGAACAGCCAAACCGCGACACATACTATTACCGCAACCAACTTGTGCTTGATCTGAGCAATCCGAAAGTACAGGACCACGTGTTTGGTGTGGTAGACCGCATTCTCTCTGAAAATCCCGATGTGGCCTATTTTAAGTGGGACTGCAACAGCCCGATCACCAACATATATTCGCCATATGCGGGATCCAGACAGGGACAACTCTATGTCGATCACGTCAGAGGCATATACAATGTACTGGGGCGGATCAAGGACAAATATCCTGATGTTCCGATGATGCTATGTTCCGGAGGCGGCGCGCGATGCGACTATGAAGCGCTGAAATACTTTACCGAATTCTGGTGCTCAGACAATACCGATCCGATCGAACGCATATATATCCAGTGGGGATTCTCGCAGTTCTTCCCGGCAAAGGCTATGGCTGCCCACGTCACCAGCTGGAACAAGAACACGTCTGTGAAATTCCGCACTGATGTCGCCGCCATGTGCAAGCTTGGTTTCGACATCGGATTGCAGGATCTGACGTCGGAAGAATTGCTCTATTGCCAGCAGGCTGTGGCAAACTGGAAACGTCTCCAGCCGGTAGTGATGGACGGTGACCAGTACCGCCTTGTCTCACCTTATGAAACCAATCATGCGGCGGTGGAATACGTCGACAAGTCAAAGACCATGGCTGTTCTATTTGCATATGATCTTGCTCCGCGTTTTCAGGAGAAACTTTCAAAAGTAAAACTTCAGGGTCTTGATCCCGATAAGAAGTATATTGTGGAGGAAATCAACCTTATGAACGGTCAGGAATCACGATTGCCACAAAACAATAAAGTATATACTGGTGACTATCTGATGAAAGTCGGTCTGGATGTTTTCTCATACCATCATAATCAGTCTGTTGTCCTGGAACTTAGGGCAATATGATTTTGCAATAACACAAAGCAGCGTCCATGTGAACGGGAGAGGCGGGGCTGCTTCGATGTAAAAATGAAGAGCCTCTCCGGGGTTAGAACCGACAAACCGCATAGCCATATTATGTTATGGTCTGCGGTTTGCTGTGTTCAGTTCTGGTTGCAGCGTCTATAGGGGAATCGGATGCTCCCCAAAATAGTAAAGATCAATATGTCAAAAAAAGAGAGACTGCGCCGTGGTTTTCCGACGGCGCAGTCTCTCCTGTGAGTTTGAGTTATGTCTGCCAGTGGATTTTAGCCCTTGATGGCTGCGATTCCGGGCAGGATTTTGCCTTCGATGGCTTCGAGCAGTGCGCCGCCGCCGGTGGACACGTAGCTGACTTCGTCTGCCAGTCCGAATTTGTTGACGCAGGCAACCGAGTCACCGCCGCCAACCAGTGAGAATGCGCCGTTTTTGGTGGCTTTCACCACTGCGTCGGCGATTGCGCGTGATCCGGCGGTGAAGTTATCGAATTCAAACACACCGGCCGGGCCGTTCCAGAGAATGGTCTTGGCCGATTCGATGGCGTCGGCGAATGCCTTGCGGCTGTCGGGACCGGCGTCGAGTCCTTCCCATCCGTCGGGAATTGACATTACAGAGCAGATCTGGGTGTTGCAGTCGTTGGAGAATGCGTCGCCGGCCACGCAGTCGGTGCCGATAACGAGGTTAACACCTTTTTCTTTGGCTTTCTTCATGATCTCGAGAGCCAGATCCAGCTTGTCGAGTTCGCAGATCGAGTCGCCGACGTTGCCGCCCATTGCTTTGGCGAATGTGTAGGTCATGCCGCCGCAAAGGATCAGGTTGTCGACCTTGTCCATGAGATTTTCGATGATGCCTATCTTGGTCGACACTTTTGAGCCGCCCATGATTGCGGTGAAGGGACGCTTGATGTCGGAGAGCACATTGTCAACGGCCTGCACCTCTTTCTCCATGAGATAGCCGAGCATTTTGTTTTCAGGCTGGAAGTAGTCGGCGATCACGGCGGTCGATGCGTGTTTGCGGTGAGCTGTGCCGAAGGCGTCGTTCACGTATACGTCAGCATAGCTTGCCAGGGTCTTTGCAAACTCTTTCTGAGCCACTTTCATGGCTTTCTTGGCTTCGTCGTATGCTGGATCTTCTTTATCGATTCCAACGGGTTTTCCTTCTTCTTCAGGATAGAAGCGGAGGTTTTCAAGCAGAAGCACTTCTCCGGGCTTGAGGGCTGCGGCCTGCTCTGCTGCTTTGGCGCAGTCGGGCGCGAATGTCACTTCTGCGTCGAGAGCTTTGCTTACCACGTCTTTGATTTGGCCGAGCGACATTTTGGGGTTGACTTTTCCTTTGGGCTTGCCCATATGACTCATGATGATGAGGGAACCTCCGTCAGCGAGAATCTTTTTGAGGGTGGGGAGGGCGCCGCGGATGCGGGTGTCGTCGGTCACATGGCCGTTTTCGTCCAGGGGCACGTTGAAGTCGACGCGCACGATTGCCTTTTTGCCGGCAAAGTTATAGTCGTTGATTTTCATTGTGAATAACGAATTGTGTATGATTGTGAAAATTAATGAAATCTTTAATCAGTCCACAAAATTACGGAAAAATTTCCGAATATGCGGCATTCTGTGTCATTTTTTGATAATGCGGCTACGCCAGGCTGTGTAGATTCGTGGCCGGGCTGTTTCGCCGACACCAAGCATGACTGCGGCATAGGTGCCGGCAACTATGCTGCAGGCTGCCACCGGAGGCATTGTCGGCCATTGTGTAAGAGCCGCCGCATATACTCCTGCCGCCATGATTCCGGCCAGGGCAGGAAGCCACAGGGCCGAAGCGAAGGCCCGGGCCATCATCGCGGCGTTCATACAGGTGAGGCGGGCGCTGACGATAAGATATAGCCCGACGGTGACAATGGCGCCTGCCGCCTGAGTCCATGCTATCCAGAGTATGCCGCGGTTGAAAAATATGGCCAGAAGGCCAAGTTGAACGGCAATTTCCATTACCGCAAGATTGCGCACGACGGTGGTGCGGCCATAGACCTTGCAGATTGTCTGGCAGAAATATTTGATACACACCATGAATTCAAACAGGGCCAGAATTCTGAACACAGGAATCGCTGCGAGCCATTTCTGGCCATAGAGCAGCTCTATGCTGGGGGCGGATATGACCAGCATCAGGCTTAGCAGCAGTCCGTTTATTCCGATGATCATGGGGAGCATGTCGATTATGAGCCGCTGGCGGCGCACGGGGTCCGGTTCATTGCTGGCCACCACGAAAAACGGCGAGTTGAGCGACGTTTCCGACACTCCGAAAGGCACGTTGGCCAGCTTGGCGCCCTGATAGTAGATGCCTGACATGGCCGAAGAGTAGGCGCGCCCGAGCACCGAGGTGTTGATGTTTTTGCCGATGATTGTGCCGAGATAAGCGAGCATCAGGTGTACTCCATAGTTAAACAGTTCTTTGAATGACCGGGTGTTGAACCTGATTTTCGGAAACCACCGCGAGGCGATGACATAGTATATGAAAAAGAATACTGACAGAAGGATCTGCGTGCACACCAGCGCCCAGTAGCCGAAGCCGAGCGCTGCCAGGGTGATGCCGAGCGCGAGCGCGCTGGCCGTGGCTCCGACCCTGACAAAGCAGATCTCTTTCATTCGCAGGCGTTTGCGCATATAAGTTTCCTGAACATAGCTCATGCACTGGAAGAAGAAGCAAACTCCGAGCACTCGCATAATGCCCACGAGTTCCTGATGGCCGAAGAAGCCGGCCATCAGCGGTGCGCCGAAAAAGAACATTGATCCGAAAAGCAGTCCCATGGAGGCGTTGGCCACAAACACAGTCGAGTAGTCGTCGGCCGTTGGATTGATTTTGTGGATCAGTCCGTCGGAGAGTCCGCAACTTGAAAGGTCGTAGGCTATTGACACGAATATGGCGATCATGGCAAGCAGGCCGAAGTCGGCGTCTGTGAGCATGCGGGCCAGGGCGATGTTGCCTCCGAAATTGAGTACCGCGATCATCACCCGGTCTATGAATGACCATTTATATACTTTGGAATCGCTCATTGGTGGCTACAAAATTAGCAAAAAATCGTGAAACGAAATGCTATATGATGTAGATAAAACGTTTCACCGCCGTGAAGCTGCCGTCAGCCAAACCAGGGAGAGCGGGCGCGGACGGCCGACGAATCGCGCAGGAGCCGGATAAACTGCAGAGCTGAGTGTTTGTGATAGCTGTTTTTCAGCATATGCACGCACCCGTCCATCTCATTTGCCGGGATGTCAAGCGCCAGAGCCTTGATACCGGTTTCGTTATAGACCGTGGCTTCAGCCAGGATGGTAACGAGATTGCTTTTGCGGATCAGTTTCAGCAGAATGTTGACTTCGTTCAGTTCCAGTCTCACGTTCAGGCCTGGCTGATGTCCGGCCAGCAGGTGATCGAACGCGTTGCGTGCCTGCAGCCCTTTGGATGGCAGAGCGATAGGGAAGCGGGCAAGGTCGGCCGGAGTGACCTTGTCGAGTGCGGCCAGAGCGTGGTTTGATTTGACAATTGCTGCCAGATGATTTTCGAACAGCACGTGTGACTCCACTCCGTCGCGGCGCTCGATGGTGCGGAATGCCAGCACGAAATCCACCTGCCGCCGTTCGAGCATCTGCATCAGTTCGTCGGTCTGCTTGTAGAATATGTTGAGCTTCACTCCGGGATACTGTTTCATGAACTCTGTGATGGTCTCGGTCAGGATCGGGCTGAACGAAAAAGTCACGCCGATGTTGAGCGTACCAGTGAGCAGCTGGCGAAGATCCTGCACCCGCTCCACACACACCTCGGCCTCACGGATTGTGGACGTGGCCGGGCTGAGCAGCTCGGCTCCGGCCTCGGTGAGCGAGATGCTGTGGCTGCCGCGCTGAAACAGCAGCACACCGAGTTCGTCTTCCAGTTGCTTGATCTGTTGCGACAGAGTGCTTTGAGCTATGCACAGCGCGCGGGCGGCGTCTGAAAAGTTGAGCGTTTCAGCCGCCTTGACAAAATATCTGAGTTGCCGGAGTTCCATGAAGGCAAAGTTACGAAATTATCTTGTGGCACGAAAGGAGATTGCCTTGAATATGAAAATGGGGATATTGGCGCCGATGACCATTCCGAGAATAATGAACGAGCAGGTGAAACCGTTGTAGGCAAGCAGATAGAAGCAATGGATGAACTGGCTTTCGTCCAGGCTGGCTATGCAGGCCATGAGTGCCTGGACGGTGCGATAGGCATACATTCCCGGAATCATCGGCAGCAGGGCCGGAAACAGGCACACTTCGGCCGGGCATTTTATCCGCGGAGCGAAAATAACGGCCATCAGTCCGACTGTCATGGCCGCGACAGTGCTTGCGGCCACGATGTGGAGTCCGGTGCCCGACAGGAGAGCGAATCTGAGGGCGTGGCCGGCGGCGGCTGTCAGGCCGCACCAGAGCCATGCCCGCGACGGGGTCTTGCTGATGGTCGAGAAGCCGACTGCGGCTGCCGCCGCGAAACAACCGTCGCTCAGTAGGCTGAGAATCAGATCATATATCATAAAGCCCGAGCAGATACATTCCGGCACAAAGTCCTGCCGACAGACACGCCGTGAGCACACAGGCGTCAGTGAACCGGCCGAAAGCGCAGAGATAGTGACGGTCTATCAGGTCGCTGACAGCATTGATATATGGCACTCCCGGAATCAGATACAGCACGCTGGTGCCGACTGCTATTTCCGGAGTTCCGCCAAGGTGGAAAACGTGGCCTGCGGCACTGATCGACGCAGAAAAAAAGGATGCGGCAAGAAATGCCAGACGCACGTCGCGTCCGCGGGCGATCATGACCTGTTTGATCCGGTAGCCGACGAGTGTGGCCGCGAAGACCAGAAGCATAGAGGCCGGATCGCCTCCGAACAGGCGGCAGAACGCTGTGTTGGCCACTGAGGCCAGCAGCAGCTCTTGCCATTGTCCGGTTCTGCCGGTCTCAGTGGTTATCTCCTGGAATCGCTTGATCGCTTCGTCGGCCGAGATATGTCCGTCGGCCACCGCCCAGCTCAGCCGGCTCAGCCTGGCGTTGACGTCGAAATTGATGCCGCCGCGTGCCATCGGTCGCGAAATCACCCGGCTGTATCCTGATCCGTCGCTGACCGACAATGTCACATGGGCCGGCATGATCTGCACTTGGGCGGTCACTCCGCATCCGGCAGCCAGGCGTTTCAGATTCTTCTCGATGCGTATGCACGTCGCGCCGCAGCCGAGCAGAGTGGCGGCATAGTCTGCCAGAAAATCATATGTCTTCGCATTCATCGGCATCATCGTCTTTGGCCGGATCATCGCCGGGAATGAACAGCATTTCTCGTTCGCGGGCCATGTCAAACAGTGAAGTCCCGGGCCTCTGTCTGTGGCGGCATTCGCTGATGATCCGTTCCGCGGCCCGGGCCAGAAAGGCGATTGCCGGTATGCCGGCGATCACGCACCAGATTATCGATTGTTCTGTCATAATGAGTGGAGTATTATATTGGCGTTTCGTTTTCAACGCTGCAAAATTAGCCCGGCGCTTTGTGATGCGAAAGCGTCGGGCAAGGAAAATTCCGATTGTTGCAATCGGTCAGTCGGCCGGCTCTTCTGCCGCCAGCCGATCGGCGGTAGGCAGGGTCCGGTGAAGCCAGATAAAGCCTGCTGTTCCGCTGATAAGAGAACCGATGACTATGCCGAGTTTGGCCTGGCCCAGAAGTGCGGACTGAGCCGGATCATTTCCGAATGTCAGCGTGGCGATGAACAGAGACACGGTGAAACCGATGCCGCCGAGCAGTGCCGCCGATGCCATCATGTGCCAGTCGGTGTGTGTCGGCATAGGCGCGGCCTTTGTTTTGACCGCGATCCAGGCAAACGACAGAATGCCGATGAACTTGCCGAGCACCAGACCGAGCATCACTGCGAGCGACACTCCGCTCACCGCGTCGGCCGGCGAGAAGCCGAGAAGGAAAATGCCGGCGTTGGCGAATGCGAACAGCGGCACTATGAAGTAATTGACAACCGGATGCAGCGAATCCTCCAGAGCCTGAAGCGGCGAGATCACCTTGTCTGACGCCGACTCCACCTCCTTCAGCCAGTCGAGCTGGTTGTGGCTCAGAATGGTGCGCGACGACAGCGTTGCGTCGTCTTCGGCGCGGAAATGGCTTATGGCCGAGCGTATCTTCTGGATATATTTCCCGGGTGCGAACACCGGTTTGGACGGGACACAGAAGGCCACCAGCACGCCGGCTATGGTCGGATGGATTCCCGAATTCAGAAACAGAAACCACACCACGGCGCCGACTCCGGCATAAAACGCCTTGCTCTGCACCTGCACTTTGCCGCCGATATACAGCATTGACAGCAATATCGCGGCATATATCAGCAACTGATACTCGATATGCCCGGAATAGAACACCGCGATCACGATAATGCCGCCGATATCATCGACCACCGCCAGGGTGGTCAGAAAAATCTTCAGTGCCACAGGCACCCGACTGCCCAGCATGGCCAGCACGCCGAGCGAGAAGGCAATGTCCGTGGCCATCGGAATGGCCGCGCCTCCGGCATATGGAGTGTCGTGGGCCAGCAGGCTGAACACCACCACCGGCACGACCATGCCGCCCACTGCGCCGATTATCGGCAGCAGCGCCTTGCGGAACGACGACAGTTCGCCGACCTTCACCTCGCGCTTTATCTCCAGGCCGATCGAGAAGAAGAACACGGCCATCAGCGCGTCATTGATGAATGTGAGCACCGACATCGGATGACCGGCATGGCTGAACACGTTGAACGACCCTACCTGCAGCCTCACCTCCTTCAGCCAGAAATCGGAATAGAGATCGCGCACGCCGGGCGCGTTTGCCGCGATCATGGCCAGAGCCGTGGCCAGAATGAGGATGTTGCCGCCGGTGGCATGGCGGCGCAGCGCCTGCCTGGCAGAATAAAACAGGCCGTTGTAGGCTTGGGTTTCGTCCGTTGATTCCTTCTGTCTATGCATAATTGCGAGTCATTTTATATAATAAATGCCCCACAGCATTAAATGGTTCGCCACTCAAAGCCCTGTTTTGACTCGAGTTTTGAAAAATCTACCGTCGGCGGCATTGTGCAGACGCTAATTTTGCTGCCGTTATGAAGATAGATAGCAAATTTTTTGAAGAGCGCTGGGTCAAGGCCATCGGCGCGGAGTTCGGGGCGCAGGGTGTGCTCGCAGTGATCAGGCTGATGGTGGATGTTTTTGATTCGCCACAGGGTTATTGGAAGGAGATAAGGCGGATAGACCGGGCGGTGCTGGCTGGAGAGGTCGGAACCGACATAGCCACGATCGACGCCATCCTGGAGCGGCTTGTGGATTATGGTATCATAGATCCGCAGAAGCTCCGCAAGGAGCAGGTGGTGACTTCGGGCGACATCCAGCGTGAGTTCATACGCCAGGCCGGCGTGGCCAGGGCGCGTAAACTCACGTGGAAGGAACATTGTCTGCTGTCGACCGAAGAGCTGCTCCGGCTCGGTGTCTATCCGGCCATCTATCGTGACTTCGATGAGCCTTATGGAGTGCCGTTGCCTGTATACCCGAAGGATCCGTATCTGCATCCTCAGTGGAAACTGGTCCGT
>CAMWTI010000045.1 GCA_947177135.1 uncultured Porphyromonadaceae bacterium
TCCCGCCAAATCAGTGCTTCTGTCAATGGGCACTCCCAAGCAGAAAGCCGATCTTCTGCACGCAGCCCATATGCTTTATAACCACGGTTATAAACTCTATGCCACCGGTGGAACATGTCAGTTCCTCGCCGACAACGGCATACCCTCAATCCGCGTCTACTGGCCCTCACAGCCCGAAATGCAGCCTCAGGCGCTTGATCTGCTCCACGCCAAGGAGATTGACATGGTTGTCAACGTGCCGAAAAACCTCACTCCGGCCGAACTGAGCAACGGTTACAAGATACGTCGGGCTGCCATTGACCTGAACATACCCCTGATCACCAATGCGCGTCTGGCCGGTGCCTTCATCAATGCTTTCACATCAATGTCTCTCGGCGATATAGAAATCAGGTCGTGGGATGAATACTAACAACAACATATTATGACAAAAAACGCCCTCATCTCCTTCATGACAGCGCTTCTGCTTTTCGGCGGAAGCGCTGTTGCGTCTAAAAAAAACGCCAAAATCAGCAGTATGCCCGATCTGCAGTTTGTCGACGTGTTTAACGGAGGCGACACTGTGAACCTGTCGTTCGTCGATGCAGCTCCGTTTATCTACGAAGGTGAAAAATGGATTGATTTCAGCCCGGCCACATGGAAATTCCTCCATGACGAAATGCTATGGCGCTATCAGCGCATGGTCGATGACCGCACTGCCCGTGCGGCAATCAACCGCATGGACGAACATCGCCGCCCGATCAGCAAGAATCCTCCTGTCATGGGCATAATGCGCACTGCCAACGATTGTTACATGTCGGAACGTGTGTATCAGATGTGTCTTGACTCGCTCGTCGCATTCTCTCGGTCAATGGCTGAAGCAGGAAAAATCCACAAAACCGACTATTTCCGCGTGACGCGCTGGGAAAACAACATGCACTTGCGCGAAGCGCATTATCTGGAACCGCAGCAGAACGAATATCTGGCATACATCAACCCGCTGAAGATGGACAAGAAGCCGGTGTGCATGATCGACACAATGGGGTTGGTCGACTATAATCCGGCTGAATTCGTGGTCTATCGCTATATGGATTGCAAAGCTGCCGAACCATGGATAAAGGCTGATATGGTGGCGAAATACCGCTTTTTCGCCCATGTGCTCAAAAATGCCGATGGCAAACTCGTGCAGACGTCTACTGCCGAAGAACTCAGGCTTTCGCCGCAAGTGTGGGCATTTTTCACCGAAGTGCTTGACGGACTTAACGCCCCGGGCAGCAGAGTTCACTATCCGGCAGACAGCTGGACCGATGACCCGGCCGAGGCTGAACGCATGGCCCGCGAGTTTTTCCTTGCCTACAACCGCGGACATTCTTCGAAAGTGCTCAAGAAAAACGGATCGCCAAAAGGCTTCTATAATCCGTCGCCCGACCGCTATGCGGACGGATCGTTCTACTATCGCAATTAAAATTAATTCACAGTTTCACTAATAAAATTATTTCTCTGACTTATGGAAGTCCCCTGCATGTTCTGGCTGGTGCCAGTGGCGTCGCTTCTGGCGTTGCTGTTGGCCGGTTATTTCTATCGCAGCATGAAGCGTGAGAGCGAAGGCACTCCGCTGATGCAGAAAATCGCGTCACACGTCCGCAAGGGCGCGATGTCTTATCTTCGTCAACAATATAAGGTGGTAACCGCTGTCTTCGTTGTCCTTGTTGTTATCTTTGCCATCATGGCCTATGGATTCGGTGTCCAGAACAACTGGGTGCCTGTGGCATTTCTCACCGGTGGCTTCTTCAGCGGACTCGCCGGTTACCTCGGCATGAAGACTGCCACATATGCGTCGGCACGCACCGCCAATGCCGCGCGCGAAAGCCTTAACTCCGGTCTGCGTGTGGCCTTCCGCTCCGGCGCTGTGATGGGACTGGTTGTGGTCGGCCTCGGTTTGCTTGACATTTCCTTCTGGTATCTGCTCCTCAACTGGATCGAACCTGATGCCGGAACCCACAAGCTCACGATGATCACCACGACCATGCTGACTTTCGGCATGGGCGCTTCGACCCAGGCGCTGTTCGCGCGCGTGGGCGGTGGAATCTACACCAAAGCCGCTGACGTCGGCGCCGACCTGGTCGGCAAAGTTGAAGCCGGAATTCCCGAAGACGACCCGCGCAACCCCGCCACAATCGCAGACAACGTCGGCGACAACGTCGGCGACGTGGCCGGCATGGGCGCCGACCTCTATGAAAGCTACTGCGGATCGATTCTCGCCACCGCGGCACTCGGTGCCGCTGCCGGTGCCGGCGCCGTGGCCACTCTCGGGGTGGATGGCGCGGTTGCTCTGCAGGTCAAGGCCGTGCTTGCTCCGATGCTGATCGCCGCCGTCGGCATTATACTCTCGATCATCGGCATTTTCGCCGTCAAGACCAAAGAAAACGCTTCCATCAAAAATCTGCTCAACTCGCTGGCTGTCGGAACCAATCTCAGCTCGGCTTTGATCGTGGTGGCAACGTTCGGTCTGATGTATCTGCTTGAAATGCCAAACTGGATCAACATTTCGTTCGCAGTCGTTGTCGGCCTGCTTGTCGGCATTGTTATCGGACGTGCCACGGAATATTACACCTCTCAGTCCTACAAACCCACAAAACGCCTGGCCGAAAGCGGTCAGACCGGCCCTGCCACCGTCATCATCTCCGGTGTCGGTCTCGGCATGGTGTCGACAGCCATACCTGTTATCGCGGTTGTTGCAGGCATAATCCTCAGCTACTGGCTGGCTTCTGGCTTTGACTTTTCCAACATCTCATGGGGTCTTTACGGCATTGGCATTGCCGCTGTCGGCATGCTCTCCACCCTCGGAATCACTCTGGCCACCGACGCTTACGGACCCATCGCCGACAACGCCGGCGGAAACGCCGAAATGAGCGGCTTGGGTGAAGGCGTGCGCAAACGCACTGACGCTCTCGACTCTCTCGGCAACACCACCGCCGCCACCGGCAAAGGATTCGCCATCGGATCTGCCGCCCTGACCGGACTGGCTCTGCTTGCATCATATATCGAAGAAATCCGCATCGGGCTCCACCGTATCGGCCAGGATTTTATCCAGATCGGCACCTCGATCTCCGACGAGCCTGTGCGCATTCCACTTGAATCAGCCACATTCACGGACTTCATGATGGCCTATGACGTGACTCTCATGAACCCGATGGTTCTCTCCGGCATGTTTATCGGCGCCATGATGGCATTCCTCTTCTGTGGTCTGACCATGAACGCAGTGGGTCGCGCAGCCTCCCACATGGTGGAAGAAGTGCGCCGCCAGTTCCGTGAAATCAAAGGCATCCTCACCGGCGACGCCGAACCCGACTATGCCCGTTGCGTCCAGATCTCGACCAAAGGCGCGCAGCGCGAAATGGTGTTCCCGTCGCTGATGGCCATCGCCGTGCCGATCGTTGTCGGTCTTGTGTTCGGTGTTCCTGGAGTTGTCGGTCTGCTTGTCGGTGGCCTCAGCGCCGGATTCGTGCTGGCAGTGTTCATGGCAAACGCCGGCGGAGCATGGGACAATGCCAAAAAATATATTGAAGAAGGCAACTTCGGCGGCAAGGGCAGTGACGTTCACAAGGCTACCGTTGTCGGCGACACTGTCGGCGATCCGTTCAAAGACACTTCCGGTCCGTCGCTCAACATTCTGATCAAACTTATGAGCATGGTCGCCATTGTGATGGCGGGACTCACCGTAAGCTGGAGCCTTTTCTGATATGAAGAAACACTTGTCAGTGCAATTTGCTGTCATGGGACTCATTTCAACGGCCGCCTGCACATCCTCCGGACCTGACGCCCCCGGTAGCTATCCTGCCGCTCCGGTTGACTCCACGGTGGTCGACGACTATTTCGGCCATGCCGTGGCCGATCCGTACCGGCCGCTCGAAGACGACACCGCCGCAGTCACCCTCGACTGGGTCAAAGCCGAAAATGCCGTCACCGAAGCGTATATAAACGCAATCCCGTTCCGCGACAAACTGCGCGAACGCATGGCGCGTGTGGCCGATTACCGGAAAACCGGACTGCCGTGGCGCGAGAAAAATGGCAAATTCTACTATTTCGCCAACGACGGACTCCAGAATCAGTCAGTGCTCTATGAAACAGACTCTGTAGGAGTGCCCGGACGTGTGATCCTCGATCCTAACCAGCTGAGCGACAATGGTACTGTCGCTCTGGCTGGGATCTTCTTTGACCCGACGCAACGCTATCTGGCCTATACCGTCAACCGCAACGGAAGCGACTGGACCGAAATCTTCGTGCTCGACACCAAGACCGGACAGCTGCTCCCCGATCACATCGAGTGGGCCAAGTTCACTGAAGTGGCATGGCATGGCGACGGATTCTACTATAGCGCCTATCAGCGCCCCGGCCAAGGAAAGGAACTGAGCGACGCCAATGAATATCAGCGAATTTACTTCCATCGGCTCGGCACCGGTCAGGACGCCGATCAGATCGTGTACGAAGACATGGAGCACCCGCTCTATTTCCACTCTGCCCTTGTTGACGAAGACCAGACCGTGCTGATGCTCTACATTGCCGGACAAGGCTCAGGCAATGGTCTCAAGATAAAAGACCTCCGCAAGCCTGACTCGAAATGGATCACCATGGAACCGACTCAGGATGAATCAGTCAGCATTTTTGACGTCGAAGGCGATACCCTGTTCATCGAAACAACATGGGGCGCTCCGCGTACACGCATAATGGTGGCCGACATCAATCATCCCGAACGCGAAAACTGGCGCGAACTTGTGCCTGAAGCCGAAGGCGTGCTTGTCGGAACCACGGAATGCGGTCAGGATTTCGTCCTGACATATGAGCAGGACGCCGTCAACCGTGCGTGGCTCTACACCCGCGCCGGACAGAAAATCCGCGAAATCGAACTGCCAGGACTCGGATCGGCTGCATTCAGCGGATCGCGTCATTTCCCGGAACTCTACTACTCGTTCGCGAGCTATGTCCGCCCATCGACAATCTATGCCTACGATACTGTCTCCGGCCAAAGCTCTGCCGTGATATCGCCTGAAGTCAACGGATTCAACCCCGACGACTACATGACCGAACAGATTTTCTACACGTCATCAGACGGGACCCGTGTCCCGATGTTCGTCACTCGCCGCAAAGACGTGAAGCTCGACGGAACCAACCCGACGCTGCTCTATGGCTACGGCGGATTCAACATCTCGCTCAACCCCGGCTTCTCGGCTTACCGCATCCCCTGGCTTGAAAACGGCGGCATTTACGTCGTTGCCAACCTGCGCGGTGGCGGAGAATATGGAGAAGAATGGCATCGCGCGGGCACGAAGATGCAGAAACTCAACGTGTTCAACGATTTTATTGCCGCTGCCGAGTATCTCTGCGACAATGGCTACACATCGCCTTCCCGTCTGGCCATCATGGGCGGAAGCAACGGCGGCCTGCTTGTCGGCGCTACCGTAAACATGCGTCCCGACTTGTTCAAAGTGGCCATTCCCGAAGTGGGCGTGATGGACATGATGCGCTACCATCTGTTCACCATCGGATGGAACTGGGCCTCTGACTATGGCACCTCGGCCGATTCTGCCGAAATGGCTGAATATCTGCTCGGATACTCGCCGCTGCATAACATCCGCAACGGTGTGGAATATCCCGCGGTCCTGGTGACGACCGCCGACCACGACGACCGCGTTGTCCCCGCGCATTCATTCAAATATGCTGCCGCTCTTCAGGCGGCCGATACCGGTTCTGCTCCGAAACTGATACGCATAGACACCGATGCCGGCCACGGAGGAGGAAAGCCGACGTCCAAAGTGCTCGACGAATACGCCGACATATACTCATTTATCTTCTACAACCTTGGCATCACTCCTTCGACAGATTGAATCGATTGCCGACCGTTGTTTCATCACGGTTGTGGCCGCAAGCATGGCGCTTGCGGCCATGCCGGGATGTATCACCGGAATCGAAAGCTCTCCAAGCGTCACCAAATCAGAAATAAAACGACAGAAAAACACTCTGCCAGCCCCCGAACAGCAATTGATCGGACAAGTGACACACCAGCCTTTTCGCGATTGGACCGCAGGCAAGGAATTCATTGTCACAGATCCGAAAATAGCCCTCGTGCTGACCCCGGCCGAAGCCGCCTCGCGCCTCGCCCCCGGACACGCTATCAGATTTCGGGGGATGACCCCGCAACTCACCGTCATGGGCGACAGCGTTGCGCTGCTCCGCTTTGAAACTTCGTCGGGCCAGCTGCTCGACTACCGTTCGGAAATGTCGCCAGCCGCAATCCGCGCAGCCAAGGCTGTTTTCTTGCCATTTTCGGTCGAACGTTCTATGGTGCAGACGGCCGACTCGCTCCTTCGCGGACGCGAACTCTATCTCCTCACCTCACACCGGCGCACGGCCGATGGCTCAGCCGATGCCGAAGGCCGCAAATTTGTACCGGTCCGTGTTGACTCTGTCGCGGCCGGAGACTCGGCTTTCCCGCTGAAAATAGTTTTTACAGATCAAGCAGGAATCTCATATTCCACATTCATCGACGCCGACTCGCCGGCCCACACTTCGAGAGCGTTCCATCGCCTCTTCTCATTCTCCGACCCGCGGCGCAATTACCCGAAAATCTCCGATCAGGCCTGGGATCACATCACGCGATCGGAAGTGGCTTTGGAAATGAGCCGCACGGAGTGCAGGCTCGCTCTGGGCAATCCTGACCGGATCGACCGCTCGCTTGGCTCGGGCAATATGGGTGAACGGTGGACCTACGACGACGGCACCGTTCTCATCTTCTTCGACGGACTTCTCAGCGAATGCCGCCGATAGTAGTGCGCTCACATTTTTTAATGTGAAAAATGCCGCCGTTCCAGAAAAAAATCGTACCTTTGTCTGACTGTTTGCAGGCCATTTTCCATGGTCTGCCAAACCTCACGAAAAAACTCTATTAATAAGAAAATAATGCTCGACGATCGTATTCAGAAGATCAACATTGAAAGCGAGATGAAATCGGCCTACATCGACTATTCCATGTCGGTGATTGTGAGCCGCGCCCTTCCGGACGTCCGCGATGGTCTAAAACCGGTTCATCGCCGTGTCCTGTTCGGAATGAACGAAATGGGCAACACATCAGACAAAGCACATCAGAAATCAGCCAACTCCGTGGGTTACGTCATGGGTAAATACCACCCACACGGTGACTCATCCATCTATGGCACGGTGGTGCGTCTTGCCCAGGACTGGGCCATGCGCAACATCCTTGTGGACGGACACGGCAACTTCGGCTCAATCGACGGTGACGGTGCCGCAGCCATGCGTTACACCGAAGTGCGCATGGCCAAACTTGGCGAAGTGATGCTCAAAGACATCGAATGTGAAACTGTCGACATGCAGCGCAACTATGACAACACCCGCGACGAACCGACTGTGCTCCCCACGCGCGTGCCAAATCTGCTTGTCAACGGCGCCAGCGGCATTGCTGTCGGCATGGCCACCAATATGCCAACCCATAACCTCCGCGAAACGATCAATGCGGCGGTGGCTCTTCTCGACAACCGCGAACTGACAGTTGCCGAACTGATGGAATATCTGCCGGCTCCCGACTTCCCCACCGGAGGAACGATCTATGGCATAAACGGTGTACGCGACGCTTACGAAACAGGCCGCGGCCGCATCATCATACGCGGTGAATATCACATTGAGAACGAAGGTAACCACTCCAACATAATCATCACAGAGATTCCTTACGGTGTCAACCGTTCGGAACTGGTGGCCCATATCGGCACTCTCGCCGCCGAAAAGAAAATCGAAGGCATCACCGGCGTGGCCGACGAATCGAACAGCAACCTGATCCATCGCATCGTTATCACGCTGCGCACCGACGCCAATCCGCTTGTCGTGGTCAACAAACTGTTCAAAATGACCGCTTTGCAGTCTTCATTTTCGGTCAACAACGTCGCTCTCGTCAATGGACGGCCGCGCACTCTCAACCTCAAGGAAATACTTGAAGCCTTCATTGACCATCGCCACGACGTGGTCATTCGTCGCACCAGATACGAATTGCGTAAGGCCGAAGAGCGTGCCCACATTCTCGAAGGACTGATCATCGCCTCGCAAAACATCGACGAGGTCATAAAGATAATCAAGGAGTCGGCCAATACCGACGCCGCGCGTCAGGCTCTGAGCCTGCGGTTCGGCCTCACCGAAGCCCAGACTCAGGCCATTGTGGAAATGCGTCTGCGTCAGCTCACCGGGCTGGCCCAGGACGAACTCCGCCAGAACTATAACGACGTGCAGGCTCAGATCAAACGCTTCAAGTCAATTCTCGAAGATCCGGAAGTCTGCCGTCAGCTGATCAAAGACGAGCTGCTTGAAGTGAGCGAGAAATTCGGTGATGACCGACGCACACGCATCAACCATCACGGCGGACAAGTCGATGACGACGAATTCTTTGACGACAACGAGATGGTGATCACTATCAGCCACCTCGGCTACATCAAACGCACTCCTCTGGCTGAATTCCGCGCACAAAACCGCGGCGGAGTAGGCGCGAAGGGAAGCTCCACCCGCAACGAAGACTTCATCGAGCACATATACACGGCCAACAACCGCTCCTACATGCTCTTCTTCACAGAGCGCGGCCGATGCTACTGGCTGAAAGTCTACAACATCCCCGAATTCGGCAAGAACCAGAAGGGCAGGGCCATACAGAATCTGCTCAGTATCGAGACAGGAGACTCCGTCAAAGCCTATATCAGCATCAACGGACTCAACAATCCGGAATACGTGGCCAAACACAATCTTGTGTTCTGCACCAAAAAAGGCATAATCAAGAAAACGCCGCTGGAAGCATATTCGCGTCCGAGGGCAAACGGTGTCAACGCAATAATAATCCGTGACGACGACGAACTGCTGCAGGTGGAACTTACCGACGGCGACAGCGAGATTCTCATGGCTAACCGCAACGGCCGGGCAATCCGCTTCCACGAAAGCAAAGTCCGCGAAATGGGACGAATGAGCACCGGCGTGCGTGGCATGAGCCTTGACACCGATGATCCCACCGACGAAATCGTCGGCATGATATGCATGGCTCCGGATTCTGAGAAAAACGTCATGGTGATCTCCGAAACCGGATTCGGAAAACGCTCTATCCTTGCCGATTATCGCATCACCAACCGAGGCGGCAAAGGTGTCAAGACGATGAACATCACCGAAAAGACCGGTCGTCTGGTGGCAATCAAGTGCGTTGACGACCTCAACGACCTTGTCATCATCAATCGCTCGGGCATCACTCTGCGCCTTCATGTGGCTGATGTCAGAGTGATGGGACGTGCCACCCAGGGCGTGCGTCTTATCAATCTTGGAAAGAGAAACGACGTCATCGCCTCTGTCTGCGCCGTAGAAGCCGACCCTGAAGAAGAGGCCGAAACCGTGGAGACCGAAGGCGAAGTGCTCGACGCGCTTCCAGTTGACGACACAGCTGTGTCCGACGACTTTGCTGAAGCAGACGGACAGACCGCCGACTCAGAAGAAGAAACAGAAAATTAAAACATAAAATAATTAGCTCTTAAAACACCCCGATCCATGAAGAAATTACTTATTATGGCTATGTGTCTGGCATCAGCTGCCGGAGCGTTTGCGCAGGAAGACGTTCTCAAGAACGCTGACCGCGCTCTCAAGGGCGAGATGCCCAAATATGCTGAAATCAGCAAGTCGCTTTGCGGAGCGATGGCCGACCCGACCACTTCCGGACAGGCCCGCACTTGGTTTCTGGCCGGCAAATCCGGTTTCGGACAATGGGACCAGGCTCTGGCCGCACTGCAGCTTGGTTCCGACGTTGACCGCAAAGCATCAGGCCGCGCGCTGATCGATGGCTACAAATTCTACCTCCACGCCCTTCCGCTGGACACTGTGGTCGATGCCAAAGGCAAGATCAAGACAAAATACTCAAAAGACATCGTAAAGGCCATTGCCGCACACTACAATGACTTCTACACTGCCGGCGCCTTCCTCTATGAAGCCGACGACTGCGCCGGAGCATATGAAGCCTGGGATATCTACACCTCGATGCCCCAGATGACCGATCTGCTCGGCAAGCTCACTCCCGAGGCCCCGGCCGACACCACTATGGCCCAGAATCTCTACAACATGGGCATTTTCGCCTACACGGCAAAAATGTATCCCGAAGCCACCGAAGCATTCTACAAAGCCACTCTCTATGACTATCCCGGATGCGACGCCTTCAACAACGCCATCGCCTGCGCCGGAATGGCTGGCAACAACGACCGCAAATTTGAAATCGCCAAAGAAGCCTTTGAAAAGCGCGGCAGCGAAAACGCCGGCTACATAGGCGAGATCATCAACGGCTACATTGACCGCAAGCAATTCGGCAATGCCATGGAGTGGCTCGACCGCGCCATCGCAGCTGACGGCAGCAACGCTCAGCTCTACAATGCCAAAGGCATTCTCATCGAGAGCCAGATCCCTGAAGACGCATCTCCTGAAGTAGTGCAGAAATCCAACGAAGAAGCTCTCGAGCTCTACAAGAAAGCTGTGGAACTCCAGCCCGAAAACGGAATGTGGAACTACCACTACGGACGTATGCTCTCCAATAAAGGTGTGCGCATTGTCGACGCATCGGCCGAACTGCCCGCCTCTGAATACAACAAAGTGCTCGAACAGCAGGTGTTCCCGATCTATCGCGATGCCATCATATATCTTGAAAAAGCCATCGCTGCCGATCCCGACAACACCCGCGGCGCCCTGCCTCTGCTCCGTAACATCTATTATAACCTTGGTGACAACGAGAATATGCAGCGCATCGAAGCAATGCAGTAATCCTCTGACTGAAACCCATCTAAAGCCCCGCGTGCCGCTCCCGGTCCGCGGGGCTTTCTGCATTATTTTAGTGCTGTAAAAAAATACTTACGTAATAACTAATAAAATTAGTTGTACAACTAATTTTATTAGTTTATCTTTGCGGTGTGAAACTATAACATTTAGTTATTTATGAAACCCGAACTTACCGAAAGAGAAGAAGAGATCATCCGCGTTCTCTGGGAGAACGGTCCGATGACAGTCCGTGAGATGCTTGACAAGCTGCCCGGCCCCAAACGTCACTTCAATACTGTGTCGACTTTTGTGAGGCTGATGGAGCAGAAGGGCTATATTGACCATGAGCCTTACGGCACCGGCTATCGCTACTTAGCCAAAATCAGCGCCGACGACTATTCGCGTTCTGCGTTGCGCCGTGTGGTGAGTCGCTATTTCAATAACTCGCTTCGAGGTGTGATCAGCGCGCTGGTCACCGACGAAGCCCTCACGCCCGAGCAGGTGAGCGAGCTTGTCGAGCAGGTGAAGCGCGGAAAGGAGGACTGATTATGTGGATTATTGCCTCTCTCTTTCTCTACTCGCTGATGTTCGGCCTGACTCTCACCTTGATGTGGGGAGTGTGGCGCCTGTCGGGACTTCGCAATAAGGCAGATTTCAAGACCGGTCGTCTGCTGATTCTCTCCATGGTCGGCTTTGCGGCACTTGCTGCGGTCGTGCCTTTCCATCAAGCGCGTCAGATGGTGGTGGACGAAGCAGTAGTGGATGTTGAAGTTGTCGCGATGGATGCGGAGATGACTGTGGCCGACATCGTGGCGGATACGCAGACGCCGCTCATCGGTTTTGACGCTTTGGTGACTGCATATGGTGTTGGCCTGGCCGTTTCCCTCCTGTGGCTTATCGGATCGCTTGCATATGTGTGGCGGATGATGTTCCGCTCCCGCCGCAGCGAAATTCCCGGCTTGAGAATCTGCCGACGTGCCATTGTGCCGTTCAGCTGGGGTGGGTGGATCGTGATGTCGGCTGCCGATCGCGATGGCCCTGGCTTCAATTCCATAATGGCCCATGAATCTGTTCACTGCCGGAAACAACATTGGCTCGACTTGCTTGCGCTGCGTGTGGCCGGATGTCTGACGTGGTATCTCCCCACGGTCAGATTCCTGCGGGCCGACCTCATCGACTTCCATGAATATGCCGCCGATGCCGGAGTAATGGACTCGGGCTGTGACCCGGAGGCATATCAGATGCTCCTGATCGAGAAGGCCACACACCGCCGTTTCAATTCCTCGCTTGTAAATAGTCTCAATTATTCATCTATTAAAAAACGTATCACTATGATGCAGACAAATCAAACCGCAAGATGCGGCCGTGGCCGTTATCTTGCCCTGCTGCCCGCAGCACTCCTGGCGCTTGCCGCCGTGTCATCACAGGCTTTGGCCGACACCGTGCGTGACCGCATTCCGCAGATCGCTCATGATCAGGAGTCTGTTGACGTCACCGTCACCGAGGCTCAAGAACCTGCGTCAGTATCTGAACAGAACACTGACGATATTGAGGCCCAGCCTGAGGTGATGCCTGTCTTTCAGGGCGGTTACGAGAAGCTCTGGGAGTTCATTGCCAAAAATATCCGTTATCCTGAAAATGCGGCCATAAACAATGTCCAGGGACGTGTTGTCCTGCAGTTCGTGGTAGAAAAAGACGGTTCGGTCGGCGAAATCAAGATTCTCAGAAGTCCCGATGAAGAACTTAGCGCCGAGGCCATCCGTTTGGTGAAGTTATTCCCGAAGTTCACACCCGGCAAGGTGAACGGTGAGCCTGTCCGCGTCTGGTATACCCTCCCGCTGACGTTCAGACTTAGCAGCGATATACCCCAGAAATAGGCATCAAACTTTAGCTGTCGAAAAAAACTTTTTCTCAAACTGTTGATAATAAAAGCTCTGCGACTGAAGTGGGCCGCAGAGCTTTTATTACAATCAAAATGGTGTGCTTTTCTCTATGGGTCAATAGTTGTGGACCGAGGCATAGAAGTCGAGGATGCGGGCGCGCAGCTGCAATTCGTATTTTGCCTGCAGACGGTCTGATTCAGCGCGTATGTAGGCCGAGCGGGCGGTGTCATAGTCAGTTGAAGTGGCGCGTCCGAGAGTGTATTTTTCGAGCATCGCGTCCATTGCGGCCCTGGTGGCCTCGGCGGCCGCTGTTGCGGAGTGCAGGCGTTCGCGCGCGCCGACAGCCTGATAATATGCCTGGTTGACGGTTTTGCACAGGTCGTCGGAGGCCGATTCCAGCTCAAGTTCCGCCACAGTCTGCTGCACGCGGGCGCGGCGCACGTTGTTGCGGGTCGACAGGGCGTCAAAGATGGGCACCGACAGCGAGAAGCCGAGATATTTGCCGAAGTTGTGGCGCATCTGCGAACTGAATGATTCGGTCGGAGCGCCCGACAGGGTGTAGTAGTTGCTGGAGAGTCCGGCGTTGAAACTCAGGCGCGGAATCCAGCCGCTCTGAGCCACTTTCACGGCCTGACCTGCCACTGTGACGCGTGACTTCATTGCGCCGACACCATGGTTGAACTCCAGGGCGCGGTCAAACACCGAGCGCGGGTCTTGCAGTTGCGGATCAGCATCCGCCACAGGTTCGACCGTGAACTCTTCGGGAGCCTCATCAAGGCGGAGCAGCTGAACCATTTCCAGTCGTGCCAGCATTAGGTCTGACTGGGCTGTGGTGACCTGCATCTCGGCCTGGGCCAGCTGTGACCTGGCGTCGAGCATGTCGGCTTCGGGGATTTTCCCTTCCTCCAGCCGGGCCTGCTGGCGCATCAGCACCGAGCGGGCGGTTTCGGCCTGATTGCGGGCCACGGTCTCGATTTCTCCGCAATATAGCACCTGGAGATACTGGGCTATAACGCGCAGGGTCACATCGTCCTTGGCTGCCTCATAGCTCTCCATGACCGAGGCGAGATTGGCTTTGGCATATGCTACCTGGCGCACGTTCTGCAGGCCCTGAAACAGCGGCAGGTTCAGTCCGACGTTCCATCCGAAATTTGACGTGTTGCGGTTGGCATAGGTGTTGTCGGCCGTCAGACCGCGTCCGAAGTTCCATGACTGTGAGGCCGACGCGCTCACCTGCGGCAGAAATCCGTCTTTGGCTTCGGTGACAGAATTTTCGGCGCTCACGCGGTCCATGGCGCGTTGTCTCACTGTGAGATTATGCGTCACGGCATGGCTGATGCACTGGTCGAGTGTCCACTGGCGGGCCGATGCGCCAAAGGTCATGCACAAGGCTATAAGTGAAAAAAACGTCTTTTTCATGAGATGACAGCGTTATTTCTTTTTGAGTTCATAGCCACGGATAACCATGGTGGTGTCCACACCCTGCTTCACTTCCACGTTGATGCCGTCGGAGAGTCCGGTGGTCACTTTGCGGCGGTCGAATTTCTGTTCGGCCACGGAATCGGAAAGAATGTAGACATATGCGTCGTTACCTTCGAATTCGAGCACTCCTTCGGGAACGGTCACCACCGAGTCTGCCCGGTTCAGCACCACCGACGCGTTGGCGCTGTAGCCCGAGCGGACTGTCAGCGAGTCTGGCACTGCGACTGCGGCTTTGATCTCGAACGTGTTTGCGCCGTTTTCATTCACGGCTTTCGGCGAGATATATTCTATGGATGCTCCAAGAGTCACGTCGTGCAGGGCGCCGATTGTGATTTCCACAGGCATGCCGATCGACAGCGAGCCGACATCGGTTTCGTCTACTTTTCCACGGAAGATCAGGTCATTCATGTCGGCCACGGAGGCGATGGTGGTGCCGTCGTTGAACGTGTTGGCCTGGATCACTGACGAACCCACCTTGACCGGCACGTCGAGCACCAGGCCGGTGATGGTGGCGCGCACCAGAGTGTTGCTCTGCTGGGCGTTGCTGGCCGACACGCCGTCGCGCACGATCGAGAGGGCGTCTTTGGCTGCCTCCACCTCCAGTTCGGCGTTGCGCAGGGAGTTCTCGGATTCTTCGAATTCCTCGCGGCTCACGTATTTCTTCTCCCACAGGGCGGCTGTGCGCTCATGTTTCGACCGGATCAGATCAAGGTTCTGGAGTGCCACTTTGACTCTGTTTTCGGCGGAAGAGAGCTGTCCTTCTTCCGGAATCACTTTGATGCGTGCCACCACATCGCCCTCATGTACCACGTCGCCTGCTTCGACCATTATTTCGGCTATGATGCCGGAGATCTGCGGCTTGATGGCGATCTCGTCGCGCGGCTCAATGGAGCCTGTGAGCAGAGTTGATCGGCTCAGCGAGCCGATTGTCGGGCGCACTGTGTCATAGACGGTCTTCTCTCCGCGTGAATTGATCCAGAGGTAGACGAAGGTGCCCGCAAACAGGAGTGCCACTATTGACCACATCAGAATTTTAAAGAACTTTTTCATTGCAGTGTTTATGTTTTGGTGTGAGGGTTTATTTGTCGTTGATTGCTTCAATTGGTTTGATTTTCATTGCTTTTAGAGATGGGATAAGCCCGGCGAGAGTGCCCAGAATGACAAATGTGATCATGATGCCGAGCGCTGTGGACAGTTGCAGGTCGAAGCCCGGCCCGATCATCTTTGCCGCTGCCGCGAGCACGATGGTAGAGAAGACGATGCCAGACAGGCCGGCCACGACAGTCAGCGCCACGCCTTCGCTTAGAATCTGCATGACGATGTCGGACGGCCGCGCGCCGATTGCCCGGCGTATTCCGATTTCGTTGGTGCGCTCCTTGACAATCACCCACATGATGTTGCCAACGCCAATGATACCTGCTATCAGAGAGCTGATGCCGACAAACATTGCCAGCAGCGTCACTCCGGCGAAGAGGTGCTCCACCATTTCGAACTGTTCGGCGATGTCGAAGAAAAACATGGCGTTATGGTCGTCGGGATGGATGTGATGCGCGCGGCCGAGTATGCGCTCTATTCGTGGCTGGAGACTGGATGGGGATATGCCTTGTCTAACAAGGATGCACACGTCGCCCACGCGGTTGCCAAGATTGAAATTGCGTCTCATGGTCGACATCGGTATTATCACTTCTTCGTCGATCTTTGCGCCTCCGACCTGAACTTCTGCGGTCTGTCCGGCAACGCCGACAATGCGGTAGTAGATGCCGCCGACCGACAGATATTGTCCGACGGGAGACTCGGTCCCGTAGATCTTCTCGCTCACCTGCTTGCCGATCACGCACACTTTGTGAGAGGCGTTCTCGTCGGATGCGTTGATGAAGCGGCCGTCATAGATCACCGGCAGGAAGATTTTTGGAAAGTCTGGCGAAACACCCTGCACCATGCTGGCGGTTGCCGTGGAGCCGTCGGTCACGCTTATTCCGCCAAACGAGAAGCTGGCGTTTATGGCTTCGATTTCGGGTATGCCCTTGTGGATGGCTTCCACGTCATCGGTCGTAATCGACCAGTAGGAGCCCTTGTTGAAGCCCTCATAGGAGATGGTGCGTCTGCCTGAACCGATTATGGCGCAGTTCGTGGCAAAACCTTCAAAATTGCTCATCAGCTTGTGTTCCAGGCCTTTTTCGCCGCCAAGGAGCATGGCGAGCATGGCTGTGCCCCAGAAGATGCCGAAGGCAGTCAGGAAGGTGCGCGTTTTGTTGCGCGAGAGGGTGGCGCCGATCTCGCGCCAGTTTTCAAGGTCGAATATTGATGTTTTCATTCGTCGCGCAGGGCTTCTACCGGTTTAACTTTAAGTGCGTTGATTGCGGGGAAGAGTCCGGCCAGAGCGCCGGCTATGATCAGCACGGCCGTGACTTCGAGGGCCAGCGATATGTCGACTCTCGGATCGGTGATGAAGTCAGATCCGTCGAAAATTCTGGCCAGCAGTTCAGTCAGGCCTATGCCCATCAGTATGCCGATGTAGCCGAACAGCGAAGTGATGGCTACAGACTCCATGATGACCTGTGTGAGGATGCTGCGCGGCCGCGCGCCGATGGCCCGGCGTATTCCGATTTCGTGGGTTCGTTCGCGCACCGACACGAACATTATGTTGCTCACGCCGACAATGCCGCTCAGCAGGGTGAAGATGCCGATGATCCACATGGCAGTGTTGAGTATGCCCATGCCAGATTGCATTTTCAGGAACTGGGTGAAGCGGTTCCAGGTCCACACGGCGCTCTGGTCGGTGGGTCGGAAGTCATGGGCGGCGGCCAAGGTGGCGCGTATGTCGTTTTCCAGGTCGGTGCCTTGACTTTCGGTTTCCACGCCGGTCATCTCCACTACTATAGAGCCGATTTTGTCGCTGTTGCCCGCGAGCATGCGTGCTGTGGAGAACGGAATGTAGACCGACCGGCTCCAGCGTGATTCATAGACGCCGACCACTATCCAGCCCAATCCCTGGCAGTCAACCTTTTCGCCGATCACCTCGATCGGAGTCTTGTTGGGGAAGAGAATCGGCACCATCTGCTCGCCGAGCACCATCACTTTGCGTTTCTGGTTCATGTCAAGGTCGTTGATGAACCGCCCGGCAGCCATCTTGAAGCCTCGGCGGCGCAGTTCAGAAGGATAGGCTCCCTCATAGCCTGACGAGGTGTATTCATGGGCGGTGGATATGGGGCCGCCTCCATATATTGAAGATGAGACGTCGCTGATTTTCTGTCGGGCGGTCTGCCGCAACTTCTCCATGTCGCCGGTTCGCAGTGCCACATCGCGCCCCTCGCGATCAC
>CAMWTI010000046.1 GCA_947177135.1 uncultured Porphyromonadaceae bacterium
TGCCGCAGCAGCAGCGGCAAGCTCCTTTTCAGCCTCGCCAAAAGCGAAGGTGACTGTGGTCGGTGCCAGACAGTTCACGTCATTGCACGCCATGAAATATATTTCGCCGGTGAGAGAGACCGAATTCGGATCGGTAACAATGAAATTCTGGGTCAGGGTCACCGCATTTTCCCAGAAACGGACATCGCCGGAAAACATCTCTTCATACATCTGAATAGCTTCCGGGGCAGCTGTCAGCTCGCCGGTTGCTTCCATCCCCTTCACAGAGGTGAAAGTAATGCTTGTCGGCTCCGGGCCGTCGTCAATAGGCAGTTCTGTCGCATAAAGATGCCAGCCGCTTTCAATGGATGCGGTGAGAGTCAGCACAGCCTTGTCGCCGTCGATATCGAACTTTGGCGACCACTTGATCGGTTCGTTCATCTGCGCTGAGACAGCAAAAGCGGCCAGAGAGCAGAGGGCGAACATCAACATTCTGATCAAACGTGTCATAATGGAATGATAATGATTGTAATTAAGGTTATGTTTCGCGTTGTTGGTTATTGTTGTTGCTGAGGATTGACAGTTGCGAGAATAGCGCGTAGCTCCTCGTCGGTGGCAGTGAGCCGGCTACGACACTCTGCAAGCAACTCGGCGGCACGGCGCGTCATCGCGGCAAGCGAATCGATGTCGCAGTCATCAGACTGCATCTTGCGGAGAATTCCCTCCAGTTCACCGACAGCCTGGCTGTAAGTCAGATCTTTGACGTCTATCATGATTTTTCCGTTTGTGAGGTTGATGAGATTGAACTAATGATGGTTCCGTTTTTCAGGAGTGTTTCTATTTCAGTTCCCGGAGCCAGAGACGATGCGTCCGTCACGCAACGCCCGGCCACGCGGGTTATCGAATAACCGCGACGCAGTGTGGCTTCAGGCGACAATGCAGCCAGCAACTCGGCCATCGAGGCAAGCCGCGATGTTCGGCGCTGCAACAGCATACCGACGGCCGAATGCATGCCGTGAAGCAGTGAATTAATACGCATATGCTGCGGAGTGAGCACACGCGAGCTAATGCCGCCAAGCGACAGCAATGCGCCGGTCAGGCGCTGCTGCGCGCGACTGACAGCAGACTCCGGAGCCAGCGACAACATACTGCCGGCCAGAGCCAGCTGACGCTCGGCGCCGCCGATGCAGTCGGCAGTGATCCGCAACACGCCGTTGGCGATATCGCGCAGATGCTCCAGATGCCCGGCTGCCATTGCCGTGAGCAACTCTGCCGCGGCAGTCGGAGTCTTCACCCGCTCACGGGCCACATAGTCCAGCACTGTCACATCGCGCTCGTGCCCGATCCCGACAATCACCGGCAGCGGACAGTTGGCCACGGCTTCGGCCAGACAGAAGTCCTCAAAGGCACTCAGATCGCTCGTCGACCCGCCGCCGCGGATAATCACCACACAGTCCCACTGATCGGCCTGGATGGCGATGCGCCCCAAAGAGTCGATGATCGAACGAGGCGCTTTCTCGCCCTGCATGACTGACTCAAACAGCCTAACAGTGAAACGTATGCGAAGATCATTGCTCCGATAAAGCTGATTCACGAAATCGCCGAATCCGGCAGCGCCAGGCGCCGATACAACGGCAATGCGCAAAGTCGGCGACGGAAAATCAAGACTCCGGTTCATCTCCAGCACGCCCATCGCCTTGAGACGGGCAAGGATCTCGCGACGGCGCTGGAGCAGATCGCCCATGGTGTAACGCGGATCAACAGCCGAAATCACAAGACTCATGCCATACAGCGGATGATAGCTGGCACTGACCCTGACCATCACCTTCAGCCCTGTGGCAAAACGCTGGCCGGTCTGGTTCTGGAAATCGGCCGATATATATCGCCAGTTGTTGGCCCAGATCATGGCCCGGGCCTTGGCCAGAGCAGTGATTCCGTCATGATCTTTCTGAATAAGTTCGAGATAACAATGACCGCCGCGTTCGGCCACATCCGACAATTCGGCCGTGACCCACACATTCTGAGTCTCCGGCACCGCCACAAGACTCTGCACCCGCTGCTGCAACTGCAGCAGCGTGATCCGGTCATGCCGTGAAGTAATTTCGTTGGATCCAATCATAAGGCCGGCCGGGATTATTTTCTAACAACAAATTTGCGGCCGTTCCATACAAGAACAAGAGACCGGCGGATCATCGACGCCACACGCGGACGGGTCTCCTCGTCGATCCAACGTTCAATCGTGGGAGTCAAAATCAACTCACGCGAAGCTGAATCCCACCGCCCTTCGGCAAGCATGAACGGCAACACCTCGGCAGCCTCGGCCTGACGCCCCTTAAGCGCCCAGTCTCTCACAGCCGGCTCCTCATACAGACCCTGAAGCGGCTTCCAGTCGCGGGTATAGATTCTCACATTCGAGTCCGGAGCCGGAGTCGGCAGCGTCTCCACCGTCATCAGCAGAGTGTCCCTGCCGGCAGCAGGCAGCAATGCCACTGTCAAAGTGGCATCGGTCGCATGCGACAGAGTGACGGCATCCTGACTGACGTCAAGTACTTCCACCTTGCCTCCAAAAACATTCGGAGAAGCCTGACCGGCCACTCCAGCCTCAAAAAGCTTCACCATTTCCGCGCGCCTGACCGGACTGATCATGGGCATGACCTCCGGAGGCGCCATGCAAAAGGCGTCGACAGCAGTCAGCCGGGCATCAGCACCCGAGGCAACAGATAGCGCTATCAGCAGCGAAAACAGCGGTTTATTCATACCTATCCGCAAATTTACGTCAATTTCCCCACATACGCAAAAAAACTTTCACATCCTGACCTCACCCACAGCACATCAACATCGCGCTACGAGTTCCACCGGCAAAGTATGGCAATAAACGTCCCCCCCCCGGCAAATGCGCCATCAGAGGAACTCACCGAAGCGCACAAGGAACCACGACGAGATGGACATATAGATGACCATGCCGATAATATCATTAGTGATCGATATGAACGGACCGGTGGCAAGTGCCGGATCTATCTTGAAGCGTTCGAGTGTCAGTGGCACGAATGTGCCGAAAACAGATGCGAATATCACCACGGCAAAGAGCGACAGCGACACCGCCAGTGTGGTGACTTGTGTGGCTCCCAATGTGATACAATTGTAAAAAAACACAAGAGACGCGATGATGCAGGCATTGAGCAGACCGACACCGATTTCTTTCAGGATCTGCCGGCTCGCGCGGGATATTTCAAGCGAGCCATTGGCAAGACCCTGCACCACAATGGCCGAGGACTGTATGCCGACATTGCCGCCCGTGCCGCCTATCAGCGGGATAAACAGGGCCATGGCCGGATTGGTGGCGAATCCCTGTTCGAAGTTGCCGAGAATTACCGAATTGCATATTCCGCCTCCGATACCGATCAGCAGCCATGGCAGGCGAGCCTTGGCCTGCGCGAACCAGCTGTCGTCAGTCTCCACGTCCGAACTGAGACCCGAAGCCAACTGATAGTCGCGCTCCTGCGATTCGCGCACCTCGTCCATCACGTCATCGACCGTGATCTGGCCGACCAGACGGCCAATGGAATCCACCACCGGCATAGCCACAAGGTCATACTTCTCGAAATCCTGCGCCACCTCGTCGATCGGAGTGTCGGTCTTCACCGACGCGGGATCCTCCTCCATCACGTGCTTGATCTTCGACACCGACGGATGGGTCAGCATCTTCTTCAGAGGAAGCACTCCGCGCAGACGCTCGTCGTTGTCGACGACAAAGACGTAATATATCTCGTCAAGCTCCTCGGCCTGACGCCTCATCTCCTTGATGCACTCGGGCATCGACCAGTTCTCGTTGACAACGATCATCTCCGTGCCCATCAGGCCGCCGGCAGTGTCTTCGTCATATTTCAGCAGGTCAATGATATCGCCGGCCTGCTCAACGTCATCGAGCTGAGAAAGCACCTCTTCCTGGTCTTCCTTGTCAAGTTCCTGGATAATGTCGACGGCATCGTCAGTGTCCATGTGATCGATCTGCTTGGCAATGACCTCATTGGGCATATTGTCGAGCAATTTTTTTCGATCATCCTCATCGAGTTCCATGAGCACGTCGGCCGCAGTCTCCTCATCAAGCAGCTTATATAGAAATTCGGCCTGTTCGAGGTCAAGATCCTGATACAGCTCGGCAATGTCGGCCGGATGCAGGCTGTCCAGCTCGCGGCGAGCCGACGCGATATCGCCTTGCTCGATAATCGAGCGGATCTGTTCGAGATATTCAGGGCTATATTCTTTCATCGGCACAAAAATACTGAAATTCCACGAATGGCGCAAAAAAAACCGCCGGTCCGGAAGGATCGACGGTTTTTCATATCGGTTATCAGTCGTTATTGTCAGGCAAGGAAGCCGAGGAGCACACCGGCAGCGACTGCCGAGCCTATCACACCGGCAACGTTCGGACCCATGGCATGCATGAGCAGATAGTTGCTGGGGTCGTATTCCAGGCCAAGATTGTTGGATATGCGTGACGACATCGGCACGGCGCTGACACCGGCATTGCCGATCAGAGGATTGATCTTCTTGTTGTGAGGAAGAACCAGATTGAAGAGCTTGACAAAAATCACGCCCGATGCAGATGCGATGATGAAGGCCATGAATCCGAGAGCGAAGATGCCGATAGTCTGGGCGGTCAGGAACTGTGAGGCCTGAGTGGAGGCACCCACAGTCATGCCCAGCAGGATGGTGACAATGTCGGTCAGAGCGTTGCTTGCGGTTTTGGCCAGACGGGTGGTCACGCCGCTTTCACGCAGCAGATTGCCGAAGAAGAGCATGCCCAGCAGCGGCAGGCCGGATGGAACCACGAAGCAAGTGAGCAGCAAGCCCACGATCGGGAAAATGATCTTTTCTGTCTGGCTGACGGCACGCGCCGGCTTCATCTTGATCAGACGCTCCTTCTTCGTTGTGAGCAAGCGCATGATCGGCGGCTGTATCACCGGCACAAGAGCCATATACGAGTAAGCCGACACGGCGATGGCTCCCATGAGGTTGGGGGCGAGCTTGCTTGAAAGGAAGATGGCGGTGGGACCGTCCGCACCGCCGATGATGGCGATGGCGCCGGCCTGATCAGGCGCAAAACCGAGCAGAAGAGCGACCATATAGGCGCCGAAGATGCCGAACTGGGCAGCCGCACCGATAAGCATCAGTTTCGGATTGGCGATCAGGGCGGTGAAGTCGGTCATGGCGCCGATTCCCAGGAAGATCAGGGGAGGATACCAGCCGGCCGACACGCCGTTGTAAAGAATATTGAGCACCGAGCCTTCTTCATAGATGCCGATTTCGAGACCGGCCTCAGTGTTGAAAGGCACATTGCCGATGAGCATGCCGAAACCGATGGGCACAAGCAGCATCGGCTCAAAGTCCTTCTTGATGGCAAGCCAGATGAAGAATATGCCCACAGCAAGCATCACGAAGTTCTGCCACGTGGCATTGTAGAAGCCCGTCAGATGCCAGAACTGCTGCAAGTTGCTGAGAATAAAATCACCGAATTCCATAATAATGTCTTAATTAAAGTGGAATTATTCGATTGTCAGCAGCAGATGACCTTCGAGCACAGAGTCGCCCTGATTGACAGAGATCGACGCGATTTTGCCGTCACGGCCGGCGTGGATGGCATTTTCCATCTTCATGGCCTCAAGCACCAGCACTGTGTCGGAGGCTTTGACAACATCGCCGACATTCACAGGCACGCTGAGCACCACGCCCGGCAGCGGAGCCTTGACCTGATGGCCACCGGCAACCGCCGGCGCCGATGCGATCACCTTGGCACCGGTTTCGGTGCGGGGCGCTGCGGCCGGACGCGGAGCGGTGACCACAGTGACGGGACGTGAAGTGTTTTCAAGTTCGACGTTATACGGCGTGCCGTTAACCTCGACATGGGCCACGTTGTCCTTTATATCTCCGACAGCTACTTTGTAGATATTGCCGTTGATTTTATATTTATATTCTTTCATGGATGATCTTCTTTATTGAAAAATGAGACGAATATGGTTTTGATTGCTTATTTCGGCAGGCGCCGCATGTTGTAGATTTTGGAGTTCCAGGGTGAATATGCGCGCTTAACCTTGTTGATGGTGAGCACAGTGCTTTCGCGGTCGTGCACGTTGATGTGTTCGTTGAGGGCCATGCTGATGGCTGCGATCACTTCACCGGAGTCATGGTCGGGACGCTCGGCACGCGGAGTTTCGAGAGCCACGCCAGTAGCTTCCATCTTGCGGCGGCGAGTCTGACTGGCACCGATCTTGCTGATGATGTAGAAGCAGATGCAGAGAGCCAGCAGGGCGCTGAACACGATGCACATGGCCATCAGGGTCATGCCCAGACCGTTTTCATCCATCTCCTTGAAATTCTGGATCTTGGGGTTTGTGCCCTTGATGCGGTTGGCCGACGACGGAGTCACATATTTCTCAGCCGACGAACCGTCGCGCACTTCCCATTGGTCAGCGGCGTCCTCTACTCGGGCATAGGATGTGTTGGGGGCCAGCGAAGCCGGCACAACCACTTCGTCGATCAGGGTTTTTCCGTCGGCGTCATAGAGCGCGAGATAGTTTTCGCGGCCAGGCACCAGTCGGAAATTCAGGTGGAAGGTGCCTCGGGTCTCGTTGCCGTCGGCCCAGAAGATCACGTGCTGACGCTTGGGGATGCGAGTGTTGACATCGCCGAGCGGCACGGGATATTTGGTCGGATTCTCCGGATCGTCAGTGATATAGACACTGGAGATTTCCAGAGGTGAGAAGTTGGAGTTGAACAGCTCGATCCATGCAGAGTAACAACCATAGTCGTCGATAAAGTTGCTGTCGTTCTGCACCATCACTTCGTTGATGCGCAGTGCGCTTCTGCTCTGGGCTGAGCAGAAGCCGGCACACGCGATCAGCGCGATGACGAGGGTCATTAATTTATGTTTCATCATGCGTCGGGATGGTTTCGGATTCTTACAAGGGGATGTTGCCATGCTTCTTGGCCGGGTTCTGCACGCGCTTTGTGGCAAGCTGCTGGAGAGCGCGGATGATGCGGAAGCGGGTGTTGCGCGGCTCGATAACGTCGTCGATGTAGCCATACTTGGCGGCGTTGTAGGGGTTGCAGAAGAGTTTGTTGTATTCTGCTTCCTTCTCGGCCAGCACTGCCTTGGGATCTTCGGCTGCCTTGGCTTCCTTGGCATAGAGCACTTCAACGGCACCGGCACCGCCCATCACGGCGATCTCGGCCGAAGGCCATGCATAGTTCATGTCGCCACGCAGCTGCTTACAGCTCATCACGATGTGTGAGCCGCCATAGCTCTTGCGCAGTGTCACAGTCACCTTGGGCACTGTTGCTTCACCGTAAGCATAGAGCAGTTTCGCGCCGTGGAGGATAACGCCGTTATACTCCTGACCGGTTCCAGGCAGGAATCCGGGCACGTCGACGAGCGACACCAAAGGAATGTTGAAGGCGTCGCAGAAGCGCACGAAGCGGGCTGCCTTGCGCGAGGCGTTGCTGTCGAGCACGCCTGCCAGATATTTGGGCTGGTTGGCAACGATGCCGACGCTCTGTCCGTTGAAGCGGGCGAAGCCGATGATGATGTTGCGGGCATAGTTGCGCTGAACTTCAAGGAATTCGCCGTTATCGACAATAGCGCCGATCACTTCATACATATCGTAAGCCTTGTTGGCCGATTCCGGGATGATCTCGTTGAGCGAGTCCTCAAGACGGTCGATGGGGTCGGTGCATTCCACCAGAGGAGCCTCCTCGAGGTTGTTCTGCGGAATGTAGCTGAAGAGCTTGCGCACGATGCGGATAGCATCTTCGCCGTCTTCGGCTGCGAAGTGGGCCACACCGCTCTTGGTCGAGTGCACGTCGGCACCGCCGAGGGCTTCCTGGGTCACATCTTCGCCAGTGACGGTCTTGACCACTTTCGGGCCGGTGAGGAACATATAGCTTATGCCCTTGGCCATGACGGTGAAGTCGGTGAGCGCAGGCGAATATACAGCGCCGCCGGCACAGGGACCGAGGATGGCCGAGATCTGCGGAATGACGCCAGATGCCATGATGTTGCGCTGGAAGATTTCGGCATAGCCGGCCAGGGCGTTGATGCCTTCCTGGATGCGTGCGCCGCCTGAGTCATTGAGGCCGATGACGGGCGCGCCCATCTTCATGGCCATATCCATCACCTTGCATATTTTAAGCGCCATGGTCTCCGACAGCGATCCGCCGAACACGGTGAAGTCCTGTGCGAAGACATAGACCAGGCGACCGTCGATGGTGCCATAACCGGTCACCACGCCGTCGCCGGGATAGCTTTTTTTCTCTTGTCCGAAGTTTGTGCAGCGGTGGCGCACGAACATATCGAGTTCTTCAAACGAGCCTTCGTCAAGCAGTTGCGCGATGCGTTCACGTGCGGTATACTTTCCGCGTTCATGCTGTTTGTCGATGGCTTTCTGTCCGCCGCCGAGGCGGGCTTCTGTGCGCAGGTCAATCAGTTCCTGCACTTTGGCGAGTTGGGTACTCATATATGTTTTTCTATTATAGGAAATTGCAGTTTATTTGTTGGGGTCTTCACAAAGTTCGATCAGAGTGCCGCATGTGCTCTTGGGATGCACGAAAGCTATATTGAGACCTTCGGCGCCTTTGCGCGGAGCCTTGTCGATCAGGCGGCATCCTTTTCCTTCGAGTTCGCCCAGAGCGTTTGCCACTCCGTCGCCCACGGCAAAAGCGATGTGCTGTATGCCGCCGCGGCCGCCGTTGGCAGCGATGAATTTGGAGATGGCGCTGTCTTCCGAAGTTCCTTCAAGCAGTTCTATTTTTGTTTGACCGACGCGGAAGAAGGCTGTGCGCACTTTCTGGTCTGCCACTTCTTCAATGGCAAAACACTTGAGGCCGAGCATGTTCTCGTAGAAAGGAATAGCTTCGTCGAGGCTTGGCACGGCGATGCCCACGTGTTCAATGTGAGTCAGATCCATGATAAATTGTTTATTATTTTGATTTTGGTTTGTTGTGAATATTATATGGCACAAAGATAACTGATTTCCATGACCTGCGCAAATAATTCGGACTCAGAATACGTTGTCGGGTGTGAAGTCAGCCTTTTTCGGAGTGTGGCGGAAACGGTAAATGACCGAGAGCATGGCATAGCTCGGAGTGGTGTTGGTCCATGTCTCATAACGTCCCTGGGCGTTGACATGGACGGAGGTGGTGTTGGTCTGGTTTAGAATGTCGACCGCAGTGAGCTTGAAGGTGAGATCGCCCTTGAGTATGCTCTTTGATGCCGATGCGTCCCAGTACCAGACATCGGTGTTGAGAGCAGATGATTCATATCCTCGGTTTGCCGTAAACGAGAGCGATGTGCGCAGTTCGAAATCGAGAGGCAGACGAAGGGTGACGCTGGACGACGCGCCATAGTTCCACACGTTGACATCGTTGAAGTCTTCGCGTGGCGAGCGTGCGCCGTTCCATCCGACGTTGCCGCTGAGGTTGATCCGCGACCCTTTGCCAAAGCTCCATGCGAGGCTCATGACCTCACGCAGGTTGGCGCTGTTCACAAGCGACTTGACCGGCTGGCCAGAGGTGGCGGTAACGAAGTCGGCGCTGCGGGTGAAGGTTCCGCCAAAATAGTTGCTCCAGTTCCATTTATTGTCTTTGCCGAAGTCGAACCACACGTTGGAGTGGGCATATGCGTCGCGGTTGCCGCTGACGTTGACGCTGCGCGTATAGCTGATGCCCGTGGCGGGGTCGAAGCGGCGAGCCACGCCAATGGCGTTTTCAGTGAAGTTGATGCCGCCGTTGATCTGCACTCCTGTCATGTGGCCTTTGCGGCCATAGCTGCCGAATTGGGCGCTGATGCTGTGGGTGCTGGCGGTCTTGAGGTCTTCCATGCCGCGTTCAACGACGTTGAACGGGTCGGCGTCGGTCACTGACGGAATGTAGCTGAACACGTCGGGCGTTGAGTTGGACATGCGATAGCGCAACATGGCATAGACATAGCGTTTCTTGTTGGCGGAACTGAAACTGAGGCTGATTCCCGGCGTAAGATAGTTGACGCGTTGCAGGTGGGATAGACTTTCGGCAGCCGAGGCGCGCCTGCCGCGGTGATGAAGATATTTTTCCTGAAGGCTGACCATCACGCCAAACGACGGATTGATACCCGAGTCGGTTTCGGCAATGTGCGATACGTTCCAGCTGCCATGCACATAGGCAGAAAGGTCGTTGGCTTCGTAACGGGTCGAATAGGTATTGGTTTCGTCGATCACAGAGTTTTCAGGACGGGTCAGCGAAGGAAGCATCACCGACTGGCTGAAATATGCGTCAGGATCAGAGCCGGTGGCCACCCAGTAGTCATAGTTGTTGGAGCGGTCATCGTGATCGAAGCCCACAGAAGAGTAGACGCTCCATGTGCGACGGTGTTCTTCGGTGAAGGTGTTTTTGTCATAGGAATAGCTGATTACGCCGCCATAGGCCGTGCGGCGAACCGGCAGCTCGCGATATTGGTCGCGACGCACGGGGACAGCGTTTTCCGTCGATTCCGGTCCGAGAGTCTGGTCATAGACAGTGCGCGAGTCGTTGTCATTGCGGTCGTGCAAAGCATTGATTCTGACATCAAGTTTTCCGCTCATCCATTCGGGGCGTATGGTCATCCATGCATTGACGAAGGCATTGAGATTGCGCGGGTTTGACACCGTGGCAGTTGAGTTGCGGTTGAGCAGCCAGCGCTCGAAGCGCGACGGCTGCAAGGCACCGGCGAAAAGAGAGTCGAGCGACTCGGTGCGGCTCGCTTCCTCCGGCTGACGCGTGAAGTTGGCACCACGTGACAGCGAAGTCCCTTTCAAAGAGTAATATGACACTCCAGGCGAGAGGTGCAGATAGAACGATTCACCTTTGTATTCGGCATCGGCCTGGGCCTGGGCTGATTTGCTGATATTCTTTTCGCGGCTGTCGGAGCGGGAGTATATGTCGCCGGTATCATAGTAGCTCACGTTGGCAGATTCGGTGGTGCAGCGCGAGTCTTTGCGCGAAGCCGAAGCCGAAGCGGTGACTTCCCACTTGCCGTGGCTGTAAAGCATGTCGAGTCCGCCCATCTGCACGTCGAGTTCGCCGGGATTACTCCATCCGTCGCGCCAGTATCCATCGGTCGACGCGCTCCCGGTGTCCTTGACATTGTTGAAGTTGCCGAAACCGCTGATGCGCAGTCTGTCGGTGAACATCAGCCCGAACAGGCGCCCCTGATAACGGCCATTTAGTCCATAACCGGCCTCAACGTTGGCCATCATGCCTGTGTTGAATTCTTTTTTCAGCACGACGTCCATCACCAGGTTTTCTTCATCTTCCTTGCGGCTGAGTTTTACGTCGGATTTGGTGAGGTAGGCATCGTCGGCTTCTTTGTCATAGACTTTGACCTTGTCGACAGTATATGACGGCAGATTCTTGAGCGCCACGTTGGGGTCACCTTTGAAGAAATCCTGGCCGTTGATCAGCAGCTCGTTGAGCACCCGACCGTTGACTTTGATCTGGCCTTCGGGGCTGATTTCGGCACCCGGAAACATGGCCACGAGCGATTCGAGCATGGAGCCTTCGTCGAGCTGGAAGGCCGAAGCGTTGTAGACGATCGTGTCGCCCTTCATCACCATCTTGATGGCCGTCGCCTTGATTTCCACGCCGTCGAGAGCCACAACCTTCTCGCGCTTTAGCTCAAGATTCTCGGCATAGACCATGTCGCGGTCGGCGGCACTGTAGCGCACCTCACGCAAGATCGGTTCATAGCCGGGTTTGTAGAGGCGCAGCTGATAGAGGTCGCGCGGACCATCAACGAGCATGCGCAGGTCTGATTTCGAGAGTCCTGACTTGCCAGCTTCACTCAGCAGCTTGAACGGCACGACGATGGTGTCGGAACGGGTGAGCGACACCTCCACGCTGTCAATCGCCTCCCATCCGGTGGAATCATTGCGTTCGAAACAATAGCCGAACATGATGAATTTATGTTCTCTGGCAGCCAGGAGTGTAGTCTGTCCGGAGGCTACCACAGCCAGAATAAGCGCAATAGCCATGCGCCCGGCGTGGGAGATGCGGGGTGTCGTTGTCATTATTAAACAAACTATATGTGTTTTGGTAAAGTGTAAATATAAGCAAATATTCCTGAACCTGCGCTATATCGTAAAACACAAGACAGTCAAAATGCGGTTACAAAACGGTAACAACAACAGCTATTCGCAAACACCCTGCGTTATGCTGTCAAACAAAGGATAAGACCAATCATTATCACATTTATCCAACAACGGAAAATAGAGAAGTTTTTAGAAAATATAGTTGAAAGTGTTATTGTTGATCGGCCCGGTGGAAAACGTGAGTTTTTCACCGGGTCGCCGCATAATAGCCGCCTCCGACTGGTGTTTTTTATCCGCGCGAGGCTCTCAGATAGAGAAACATGGCTATGACGGCATAGATGGCATTAGGAATCCACATGGCCACGGCCGGCGAGGTGATGCCGTTGATGGCAAACGACTGGGTCACTGTCATGAACAGTATGTAGCCGAAACTTAGCACCAGACCGATGCCGATGTTCATGCCCATTCCGCCTTTGATCTTGCGTGATGACAGGCTCACTCCGATGATCGTGAGGATGAATGCCGCGGCACACATGGCATAGCGTGTGTGGTACTCAATCTCAAACTGCTTGACGTTTGCCACTCCGCGTGCGCGCTGCTTCTCAATGTAGCGCGAGAGTTCGGGCAGAGTCATTGTTTCCTGATCGTTCTTGGAGATGATGAAGTCGGCAGGCTCGATGGGTATGATGGTGTCGAGCGAGGTGCCCGAACGGATTATCTCCCGGTCGTCGTTGAATTCACGGATCACGTAATTGTTGACCCTCCACCGATAGTCGCCTTTCCACTCAAGGGTCATGGCGGTGAGGCGCGACGAGAGGCGCTGTCCGTCAAACGAGTCAAGACTGAAGCGCGATCCGCGGTTGGAGCGGATGTTGAAGTCGCCGATATAGGCCACCTCGCCCGGAGCAACCTGCATCTGCACGTTTGAAGTGGCCGTGACGCGCTTGTCCTTGACATAGGTGTTCATAAAGTCAATCCGCTTGGCATTGGCCGGCGGAATGATGTATGCGCTCAACATGAACGATGACGACGCGATGACCGCGGCGCTGAACAGATAGGGCCACATCATGCGCCTATAGCTCATTCCCGACGAGAGAATGGCAATGATCTCGCTGTTGTCGGCCATTTTGGAAGTGAAGAAGATCACCGCGATGAAGGTGAACAGCGGACTGAACTGATTGGCGAAATAAGGGAGGAAATTGAGGAAATAGTCAAAGACAGTGGCGCTGAGCGGCGCTTTTGAAAACGCATCGACCTTTTCGTTGATGTCAAACATCACCGTGATGGCAAGGATCAGCACGATAGCGAACACATACGTGCCAAGAAACTTGCGTATTATATATCGGTCGATAATCCTGAACATCAGATCCGGCGTGTGACGTCTTCCAGTTTGCGGCGTTTCCACTCGGAGAAGTCGCCTGCAATGATATGCTCTCTTGCCTGACGCACCAGGCTCAGATAGAAGGCCAGATTGTGGATCGACGCGATCTGGAGCGCCAGAATCTCATTGGCGATGAACAGATGGCGCAGATATGCCTTGGAGTAGAGGCGGTCCACATCGGCGGCGCCGTCTTCCTGGATTGGCGAGAAATCTTTGGCCCACTTGGCATTGCGGATGTTGATGATGCCGTGGTCGGTGAAGAGCATTCCGTTGCGTCCGTTGCGCGTCGGCATCACGCAGTCCATCATGTCGACTCCGCGGTCAATCGCTTCGAGAATATTGGCCGGAGTTCCCACTCCCATCAGGTAACGGGGACGGTCGGCCGGCAGGATCTCATTGACCACCTCGATCATCTCATACATCACGTCGGCAGGCTCGCCGACTGCCAGTCCGCCGATGGCGTTGCCTTCCGCGCCGAGTTCGGCCACTTCCGACGCGGCACGGCGGCGCAGGTCGGCATATGTGCAGCCCTGCACGATCGGGAAAAATGCCTGTCGGTGGCCATAAAGCGGCTCTGTGGCCCGGAAGTGATCCCAACCGCGTCGGAGCCAGCGCATGGTCAGGTCGAGCGACTTGGTTGCATACTGTCTGTCCGAAGTGCCTGGCGGGCATTCGTCGAGCGCCATCATGATGTCTGAACCGATGATGCGCTGAATGTCGACCACCCGCTCGGGCGTGAACATATGGAGCGAACCGTCAATGTGGCTTCTGAATTTGGCACCTTCCTCTGTCAGCTTGCGGTTTTCGGCCAGTGAAAACACCTGAAAACCGCCACTGTCGGTGAGAATCGGCCGATCCCATCCGTTGAACTTGTGCAGACCTCCGGCACTCTGAATCACATCAAGTCCCGGACGGAGATAGAGATGATATGTGTTGCCAAGAATGATCTGCGCTTTCACCTGCTCGCGCATCTCGCTCATGTGCACGGCTTTGATGGCTCCGACTGTGCCTACCGGCATGAATATCGGAGTTTCGATCACACCGTGGTCGGTGGTGATCAGTCCGGCACGCGCGGCGCCGGCTCTGTCGGTTGCTTTCAGCTCGAACTGCATAGAGAATTAGCGTATTTCAGTGAAAACGCCGGAAACCAAGCGAGGAATCCGGCGCATTTTCATGATGGAGGTGGGGTGAACAGTGGGGGTCGAACCCACGACCTTCGGAACCACAATCCGACGCTCTAACCAACTGAGCTATGCTCACCATGTTTGCTTTTGCGAGTGCAAAGTTACGGCCTTTTTTCGGAACATGCAAATTTTTCGAGCTTTTTTTGCACTTTTTTTCAAAAAGCGATGGCGACAGTGGCGATAAGGAGCGTGCGGCAGGCATGATAAACGCGCAGGCTATCAGCAGAGCCCTACGTCCGGATCACACGATATATATGAGTGAGCGGATCGGGGTGCCTGAGACGTATCAGCCGATATCCGGCATACATATAAGGAGCCTTTGGAAAGACCGGCAACGGCACACCATAGTCCTCCGCCATGTCACGGCCATAAATGGCCGGAGAGATGCCGAGACCGAGCAGCTGTTCGGTCGTGAGCATGCAGTGTTCGCGCCAGGTGAGCCTTCGCGCTTTTGCCACACCTGCCTGGCGAACATATCCGCGCTGAATCTCAGCTGAGGTTACAACGCCCTCTTTCTCAAGTTTTGGCCCGTCGATGACATGATAACGGACAAGCCTGTCAAGTATAGCGTCAATTGTGGCGATATCGGTGCCGACCTCGCCGGCAAGAACAGCTCGGTCCATAGTCGACATCTGGCGCCAATAGCCCTGCGGCGAATCATAGATATCGACAAAAAGCCTGATCACTGCAAGCACGCCCTGCGCTCCGAATTCCGCGCTTATGGCTTTGACCCAGCGCTGCTCAAAAAAGTTGCTGTCTATTTTCATAATACCGCAAAGTTATGCCTCTCCCGCCCTACTCCACGGTAGATTTTCATCGGCCGGACAAAGAAACAGCTCCAGGCTTATGATCAGGCAGACAATCAGGTCCTGCCCAAAAGAACTTCACGCATGGCCTGATACAGATATTGATTGGATGCAAGGATCGAATGATTCCGGTTGATGCGGATCGGCTCGATGATCACTCCGGCCTCTTTTGCAATGAGCTGCCCGGCCGAAACATCCCATCGATTCAGATTCAGTTCCCAGTATGCGTCAAAAAATCCAGCCGCAGTGTAGCACAGATCGATTGCGGCAGACCCTATTTCACGGATGCCGCGCACACACAATGCCATCCGGCAGATTTCAGGCAGATTATTATCAGGATTATCATTTCTATCATACGGCATTCCGGTTACCACCACTGCCTTAGACAGTTCTGCCTTGTCAGAACAGCTGATCTTTTTTCCATTAAGCCATGCACCGACACCCTTCACGGCATAAAAACACTCTCCCGTGCAAGGAGACAGCACCACGCCGATGACAGCCTCACGGTTATGCTCCAGTGCAATCGAGACACAGAAAGCAGGCAATCCCATTGAAAAATTAGTAGTGCCGTCAAGCGGATCAACAACCCATCGCCATTCTCTGTCATCATGATCTCTGCCCGACTCCTCGGATATGATTCCATGAGATGGAAAATTTTCCCTGATATATGCAAGGACCGAAGCCTCCGCCTCCTTGTCAGCAATGGTCACGACATCGCTGTCATTCAGCTTTGTCGCCTGTTCAAGACCGGTCTGACGGAAGTATTTCAAATGTATTTGACCAGCCTTTTCCGCCATCACAAAAGCGGCCCTCAGCAACAGAGCGTCATTATCAGAAAGAACGTCTGGCAGAAACTTTGTTAATCTCATAATATTATCTTTTTTATGTTTGCAGACTGACTGCAACTGTTACGACCACAAAGTTAAATATTTCCCAGCAACCAGCCAATTTTGGCGCTTTTTGTCGAACGGGCTCTTAATATTTGTCTTGTATGAAATGAGTTCTTTGACGGTGCTCGTATTGTGGATGCGTTTTGCCATTCAGTGCTTTAAGCATCCATGCCATATTCTCGCCAAGCGAGCGCATGGTCTGGAGACCCTCCTTGTCTTTACGGACATCGTCAGGCGTAAAGCCATGAACCGAGTTCCAGTATTGCGACGAGACCACAGGCATATTGCAGATTGTGAAATATTGATTCAGCTGCTCGAAGGTGGCTGATGCTCCGCCACGGCGACAGGAGACGACGGAAGCGCCGAGTTTTCCGGCCATCTCATCCTCTTTGCAGAAAAACAGGCGCTGGCAGAAAGATGTGATCTGTCCTGTAGGCTGGCTGTAATATACAGGAGAGCCGAGTATGATTGCATCGAATTCACCGAGACGCTGTTGAATGTCCTTCACGGCATCGTCTCGGAAGCAATGTCCGGTCTCAAAACATTTCATGCAAGCTATGCAACCGGCTATCGGTTTGTTGCCGAGAAACAGCATCTCTGTCTCTATGCCATGACGGCGAAGTGTCTCGGCAACTTCATTAAGCGCGGTTGCAGTGCATCCGTCAGGATGCGGGCTGCCGTTTATCATCAATACTTTCATGATTCGATCTTATTTTTTTATGGTGTCCGAGTTCTGGTTGTATGCCTTGGCAACGCACTTCCATTCGCCGTCGAGTTTGAGCAAGAGAAGGAAGTCGGTGAAGTCGATGGACCCGCCCCAGCCCTCTTCGAGGACACGCACAACGGCAACGGTCTCTTCAACGGCAAGCACGTCGATACGTGCCTTGAAGTCAGCTCCAGCACCAACGGTGTCGACATTGTGATAGAACTGCCCTATTGAACCGCGCTCAACAGTGCCGTTCAGTATGCCGAACAGCACGGCATCATCGGTGAACAGAGTCTTTGCATACTCGCTGTTGCCCTCGGCTACACTCTTCACAAACTTCTCGGCGGC
>CAMWTI010000047.1 GCA_947177135.1 uncultured Porphyromonadaceae bacterium
CCAAAAGGACGAAAAGACTTCATTAGAGTCGACAGATGACAATGTGGCTGCTAAACAGCAGTCGCCAGCAGACGGGGACTCAGCGCAACCGGCGGACTCTGTCAGCGAGAAATCGGCTGATCAGGAAAAGCCCAAACGCGATTTCCGTCCTAATCCCAACTCTCCGCTCGGTGAATTTTTCCCTGGTGGAAAAAACAAACGGTTCACTCCGCGAGACCGTCAGGAGCGTGATGAGCAATATCCCCAGACTGCTGCTCCAATGGGGCCGATCGTGATCACTGAACCCGGACAGCCGCAGATTATGCCGCAGCACGGCAAGAAAAACAAACAGAAATTTCAGGACCGGCGTGAGAATTTCGCCGTGAAATTTGAAGACTCCATCGAAGCCTCGGGAGTATTGGAAATCGAGCCACAGGGTCATGGCTTTCTGCGTTCGAGCGACTACAATTACATAGCTTCGCCCGATGATGTGCTTGTGACCCAGCAACAGATAAAATCCTGGGGTCTGAAACCGGGTGATGTTGTCGATGCTCTGGTGCGTCCTCCACATGAAGGCGAAAAGTATTATCCGCTCACTTCAGTTGTCGGAGTGAACGGCCGCGATCCGCGCTATCTGCGTGATCGCCAGAGCTTCGAGCATCTTACTCCTTTGTTCCCTGACGAAAAATTCAATCTGTGCGGAGATCCTGTCACCACCAATCTATCGACTCGTGTGGTTGATATGTTCGCTCCAATCGGCAAAGGACAGCGCGCCCTGATTGTTGCTCCTCCTAAAACGGGTAAGACGCTGTTGCTTAAAGATATAGCCAATGCAATAGCGCGTAATCACCCCGAGACGTATATAATGATCCTTCTTATTGACGAACGTCCGGAAGAAGTGACCGACATGATGCGCACAGTCAATGCCGAAGTGATTGCGTCAACGTTTGACGAACCGGCTGAACGCCATGTGAAAATCGCAGGGATTGTGCTGGAAAAGGCAAAACGTATGGTCGAATGCGGCCACGATGTGGTCATTCTGCTTGATTCGATCACACGTCTGGCCCGTGCATATAACACTGTCAGCCCTGCCTCGGGCAAAATCCTCTCCGGCGGTGTTGACGCCAACGCGCTCCAGAAGCCGAAACGCTTTTTCGGAGCAGCACGTAATATCGAAGGCGGCGGCTCGCTCACCATTATCGCAACTGCCTTGACTGAAACCTCGTCAAAGATGGATGAAGTGATCTTCGAAGAATTCAAAGGAACCGGAAACATGGAACTTCAGCTTGACCGCAAGCTCTCCAACAAGCGCATCTTTCCGGCTGTCGACATTATGGCTTCGTCAACCCGGCGTGACGATCTGCTCCTGCAGAAAGAGACCATCAACCGGATGTGGATTCTTCGCCGCTTCCTTTCGGATCGCACGTCGATCGAGGCCATGGAGTTCATCAAAGACAGAATGGAGCGCACTCAAAGTAACGATGAGATGCTCCGCACGATGGGAGACTGAACTTTGGCGGCTGCCTGATTGTTCAATAGGTGTAACCCACTAAAAGAAAATTTAATTATGGAAACAACTCGTCAATCTAAAATATCACGCCTGATTCAAAAGGAATTGGGTGAAATATTCAGGGCACAAACAGCAAAAATGCACGGCGTGATTGTGTCCGTGTGTTCCGTGAAAGTCTCGCCTGACCTGAGCATTGCAAGAGCCTATCTGTCGGTTTTCCCTTCTGAAAAAGCCACAGAAATTCTTGACAGCGTGAGGGAGTCGGCAAAGACAGTGCGCTATGAACTGGCGGCCAGAACACGATATCAGTTGCGCCGATGTCCGGAGCTGGAATTCTTCATAGATGATTCGCTTGATTATCTTGAACGCATTGATCAGCTCCTCCAGGAGTCATAAAAACACTCTCTATATATTTCAAAGGCCAATCTATCGCAGTTGGCCTTTGGTTATTTTTATCAATTCAGTTTAGAATATTAACAAATGAAACGTTTCAACGGCCTGACAGACGGGCAGGTGCTCGAAAGTCGTAGTGCGCATGGATGCAATCTGCTCACTCCGCCCCCCAGAACAGCCGCATGGCAAAAATATCTCGCCAAGCTGAAAGATCCGCTCATCGTGATTCTTATTATAGCAGGAATTCTGTCGCTGACGATCGCCGCCTATGAATATTATGCCACCGACGCGGGAGCCTCTGCTTTTTTTGAGCCGATAGGCATATTTCTGGCGATTATTTTCGCCACAGGTCTCGCCTTTTATTTCGAGCAGAAAGCCGACAAGGAATTTGAGATTCTCAACAGAGTTAACGATGATGAGCCGGTGCAGGTGATTCGCAACGGCAATGTCAAGGAAATTCCTAAAAAGGATGTGGTTGTGGGCGATGTGGTCATATTGAACACCGGAAACGATATTCCGGCTGATGGCATCTTGCTTGAAGCAGTGACCATGAGTGTCGATGAATCAACACTCACCGGAGAGCCGATGGCGTCGAAGACTACCGACAGGCAGCATTTTGATCCTGATGCCACATTCTCGTCAAATGCTGTTATGCGTGGCACCCGCGTCATTGAAGGCCATGGTGTGATGGAAGTGACAGCAGTCGGCGACCATACTGAAAACGGCAAAGTCTACACGGCCGCGCAGATCGACAACAGTGTGCGAACGCCACTTAATGAGCAGCTTGAACGTCTTGGGCGTCTGATTTCCAAGATAAGTTATACTCTGGCCGTGATGATCGTGGCCGGACGAGTGGGAATGTATCTGGTATATGCCGATTTCGAATGGCTTTCGTTTATTTCCCGCCTGCTACAGTCACTTATGATAGCTGTGGCTCTGGTAGTTGTGTCGGTGCCCGAGGGATTGCCTATGGCCGTGACGTTGAGTCTGGCCTATTCAATGAGGCGTATGCTGAAGTCAAACAATCTGGTGCGCAAGATGCACGCATGTGAAACCATGGGAGCCACGACGGTCATCTGCACAGATAAAACCGGAACTCTCACCGAAAATCAGATGCGCATATATGCCACCGATTTTTTTGTGCCGGAATCAGATTCTGCATATATCGACCAAGGTATTGCGGTCAACACCACCGCTGTACTTGACAAAAGTGGCGACACACCGAAAGTTCTCGGTAATCCCACTGAAGGCGCTCTGCTGCTGTGGCTCGACGGTCGCGGAATCGACTACCGGGAATTGCGTTCGGCTGTGACGGTTGAGGATGAACTCCCGTTCTCGACAGAACGCAAATACATGGCCACGATTGTGCGCACGGCCGACGGCAGGAGAATTCTCTATGTCAAAGGTGCTCCGGAGATTATTTTCAAACTCTGCAGTCGTTATCCTGACGGGGTCACTGCCGCAGGCATTGACGCGCTGCTTGCCGGATATCAGGCCAAGGCGATGCGCACTCTGGGCTTTGCCTATCAGGTGCTTGGCGATGGCGATGTGGCGATTTCAGACAAAAAGGTAGAAGCGACCGGTCTGACGTTTGTCGGTGTTGTGGCCATATCCGATCCGGTGCGGACCACTGTGCCGGCCGCAGTTAAAGAAGTGCTCGACGCCGGAATCAATATCAAGATCGTCACTGGAGACACCCCTGGCACTGCCACTGAGATTGCTCGCCAGATCGGGTTGTGGAAGGATGGCGACGACGCATCCGGAGCCATCATAACCGGCGAGGATTTTGCATCCATTCCCGATGAAGATCTGCCTGGGCGGGTAGGTCGCCTTAAGGTGATTGCACGCGCCCGTCCGATGGACAAGAAGCGTCTTGTCGAGGCCTTGCAGCATAATGGCGAAGTCGTGGCCGTTACCGGCGACGGCACCAACGATGCACCGGCGCTTAAGGCCGCTCATGTCGGCCTGTCGATGGGCGACGGCACCTCTGTGGCCAAAGAGGCCAGCGATATTACCATTGTCGACAATTCGTTCACATCAATCGGACGTGCTGTCATGTGGGGACGTTCGCTCTATCTCAATATTCAGCGGTTCATCATGTTCCAGATGACGGTGAATGTGGTGGCGAGTCTCATTGTTTTTGTCGGTTCGTTCATGGGCATGCAGTCGCCGCTGACTGTCACGCAGATGCTATGGGTCAACCTGATCATGGACACTTTCGCCGCCATGGCGCTGGCGTCGTTGCCTCCGTCGGAAGTTGTGATGCGCGACAAGCCGCGCTCACGCAACGCGTTTATAATCACGCGCGCGATGTGGACCGACATTATCGGCATAGGAATACTATTCTTTGCAGCGTTGGTCGGATTGCTCTATTATCTGGAGCATACTGATCTCACATCATTGACCCAGATCGGGCGCTTGCCGTTGATTTCTGAAAATAAAGGTATGAGCGACTATGAACTCTCCGTCTTCTTCACGACCTTCGTGTTCATGAACTTCTGGAACATGTTCAACGCCCGCGCTTATGCCACCGGCCGCTCCGCTCTCCATCTCAAAGACTGCGGTGAATTCATTTTCACTATACTGCTGATTGTTGTCGGCCAGATAGTCATAGTGAGCGTCGGCGGACGCTTCTTCTCGGTCACGGCGCTTGATGTGATTGACTGGGTCATTATAATCGGCAGCACTTCGGTGGTGCTTTGGGGAGGCGAAATTTATCGTCTGCTCAGATCCCGCCACTGATAGATCCCGCCACTGGACAAAACGCGCAAACCGCCTCACGGTCACTTCTTCTGTGAGGCGGTTTGCATTGTTTCTCAAGTTTTTCACATTCTGTTTCTCACAGATTTATAAAAAAAAGGGCCAAAGGGCGGGATTCGGAAAAAATTTCGTATTTTTGCACCTATAAATACGACTCAATATGACAGACTTGAACGACTCTCACAAGCAATTGGCGATTGACCGGCGCTATTTGCGTATGGCTCATATCTGGTCGGAAAATTCATATTGCCGCCGTCGTCAGGTCGGCGCTATCATAGTGCGTGACTCGATGATCATATCCGATGGTTTTAATGGCACACCGTCAGGCTTTGAAAACGTATGTGAAGATAATGATGGTGTGACGAAACCGTATGTGCTTCATGCAGAAGCGAATGCTATCACCAAGGTGGCCCGCAGCAACAATTCCAGTGAAGGAGCGACGCTCTATGTCACTGCATCGCCGTGTCTGGAATGTAGCAAGCTCATCATCCAGGCTGGTATTCGCCGGGTGGTGTATCATGAAGAGTATCGTCTGACAGATGGCATAGACCTGCTGACGCGGGCCGGTGTCAAATGTGATCTTATAGAAGATTTGGAAGATCCGTCGTGACATAAACTGATATGAATAGAAAATTCTCCAATATTGTGTTATCGCTTCTGGCGGTGACATTGTTTTCCGGTGGTCTGGCTCTTGGGTATGCGCTGCACCGCAATACAACTGAAAACGGGCGTCCGGAGGCCAAAATCGGCCAGATCCTCGAAATTATTTCAGATAATTATGTCGATGATGTCAACCTTGATTCAATAGTTGAGGCTTCGATCCCTTCGTTACTTAAAAATCTGGATCCACATACTGCCTATATTCCGGCCAAGGACCTGGCTGACGTCAACGCAGATCTTGAAGGCGCTTTCAGTGGGGTCGGCATCTCCTTTCAGGTGATGAATGACACAATCACAATCGTGGAGATAATATCCGGCGGACCGGCTGAGAAAGTGGGACTCATGGCCGGAGACAGGATTATGGAGGTAAATGACTCTCTGGTGGCCGGACAGGGAATCTTGGCTGACGGAGTGCGCTCGCTGTTGCGCGGACCAGCCGGTTCCAAGGTCGACCTGAAAGTAAAACGTTCCACCTCATCTGCCGCTCTTCCGTTCACGGTGACCCGGGGAGAGATTCCGGTGACCTCGATCGACGCATCATATATGATCGATGATTCAATCGGATATGTTAAAGTCAATAAATTCGGACGCAACACTTATGAGGAATTCTTTACCGAGATGACCATGTTGCGTGCAGTCGGAGCCAAAGACGCTATCATAGACCTGCGGGGCAATGGTGGCGGATTCCTTGACGTGGCTATCCGTATGGCCAATGATTTTCTGGAGCGCGGCCAGATGATCGTTTTGACAAAGGGACGTGACGGCGAGTTGCTTTATGCCTCGGCGGCCAACGGTTCCGGTTCATTCCGGTCGGCCAGGGTGGTGGTGCTGATGGATGAATTTTCGGCCAGTGCGAGCGAGATCCTGGCAGGTGCTTTGCAGGACAATGACCGCGGACTGATAGTCGGTCGCCGCTCGTTCGGCAAAGGCCTTGTGCAGCAGCAGATAGAGCTGCCTGATAGTTCGGCGCTGAGAGTGACAACCGCACGCTACTACACTCCATCCGGGCGGTGCATACAGAAACCATGGCAGACCGGTCACAATGATTTGTATGCGGCGGAGGTCTACGAACGTTATCTGGCCGGCGAAGCTTTCTCGGCCGACAGCATCAAGTTTGACGATTCTCTGAAATTTCAGACCACTTCAGGACGCGAGGTCTATGGCGGCGGCGGCATCATGCCCGATCTCTTCGTGCCGTCCGACACGTCTAATTATTCCAATTATCTCACCAGTGTGATCAATGCCGGGCTGCTGCATCGTTTTGCATTTGAGTACACAGACGCCAATCGTGCGCTGTTTGACGGTGCGACGTCAAGTGACGAGTTGCTTGAGGTTTTGCCATCTGATGACGAGTTGTTGCGTCGCTTTGTGGCTTTTGCTGCTGGAAAGGGAGTGCCCGCGCGCTGGTATTATATAAATCTTTCGCGACCTCTGCTTGTTAATCAGCTTAAGGCGCTCATTGCTCGTGATGCCCTTGGCATCGCCGCCTATTATGAGATAGCAAACCGTCGCGACAACGTGATTGAACGTGCGGTGCGCGCCATAAGAGACGGCGAGGCCGACTGGCCGGTCAAAACGCCTTGAACCAAGATTGAAAGCCATGGATTATGACGATTGACAAGCGCGAAATACGATCACTGGTCAAAGCCCGTAAAAGCCAGCTTACCGATGAAGAGCGCAGCAAAGCCGCAAAAGCGGTGTTTGACGAACTTGAACGGACCACCGCCTTTCTGGAGGCCGACAGAATTCTCATGTATCACTCTCTGCCAGATGAATTGTCCACATTGGAATTCATTGAAAAATGGAATGATCGGAAACAGCTTTTCCTGCCACGTGTCAATGGTGTCAATCTTGAATTGCTTCCTTACCGACACACCAATCTGCGCCATGGCGCATTCAATATCGAAGAGCCTGAAGGCGATGAAATTGTGGCGGCAGAGTTTATGGAACTGATTGTTGTCCCAGGAGTGGCTTTTGACCGTCAGGGCAACAGGGTGGGGCGAGGTAAAGGATTCTATGACAGGCTGCTTGCCGGGACCAAGGCCATTACTGTCGGTGTCGGCTATGATTTCCAATTGTTTGACATTGTGCCGACGGAACCGCATGACACACCATTAGATGTGATAATCACAGAATCATCACATCTGGTGTTTCTTCGCCGCTGACACAGCGCTTATTGCGCGTGTGGCCTGGCGGGCTTTTTGGCCGGATCGCAGGTCAGTCCTACGCCTAATTTTCGGAAAATTTTGTGATCCACCTCGCCGAGCATGACGGTGGAGTGGACCTGGCAACCGTTCAGTTCGGGAAGCTTCTCGATTGCGCGACGGCAGTTGCTGTCGGTAGTGCTCAATGCGGCCAGAACTACAAGCACTTCGTCTGTGTGCAGTCGCGGATTGCGGCTGCGCAGGTAGTTCAGTTTTGTGAACTGGATCGGCTCGATCATGCTCTGTGGAATCAGTTTGACGCTGTGATCTATTCCGGCCAGATGTTTGATCGCATTTAGGATCAGGGCCGCACTCGGTCCGAGAAGTTGGCTGCTGTGGGCCGTGATGATAGTACCGTCGGACAGCTCCATGGCGCTTGCCGGAACTCCACGTTGAGCTGAGTGTTCGCGTGCGGCGGCAATGCTTCTCCGGTAATCGAGGTCTATTTTTGCCTGTTTGAGCAGAAGAGCTATCTTATTGACTTCCTGCTCGTCGCAATCGCCTTGTGCGAAGTGGTTTAGAGAGGTGAAATAACGGCGTATGATCTCATTGCGCGACGCGTCGCAGCAGACGTCATCGTCGTTTATGCAGAATCCGACCATATTCACGCCCATGTCGGTCGGCGATTTGTATGGATTTTCACCGTATATTCCTTCAAACAGAGCGTTGAGAACGGGAAAAATCTCAATGTCGCGATTGTAATTGATCGCTGTCGATCCGTAAGCATCAAGATGAAACGGATCGATCATATTCACATCGTTGAGGTCGGCGGTCGCTGCCTCGTATGCGATGTTGACAGGGTGTTTCAGCGGCAGGTTCCAGACCGGAAATGTTTCGAATTTGGCATAGCCGGCCTCGATGCCGCGCTTATGTTCATTGTAGAGCTGGCTGAGGCAGACCGCCATCTTGCCGCTTCCAGGTCCGGGGGCAGTGACGATCACCAGCGGGCGGGTCGTGACGATATAGTCATTGCGGCCGAAACCCTCGTCAGAGTCTATAAGAGCCACGTTCGTGGGATATCCGTCGATGGTGTAGTGCACATAGGTCGTGATGCCTATGCGGTCGAGACGCTGGCGGAATGCGTCGGCGCTGCTTTGTCTGTTGTAATGGGTGATGACGACGGAGCTGACAAGGAAGCCACGATCCATGAATTCAGACCTTAGACGTAGCACGTCCATGTCGTATGTGATTCCGAGGTCCTGACGGACTTTATTTTTTTCAATGTCGATTGCGCTGATCACAATGACGATCTCTGCGTGGTCCGACAATTGGCTCAGCATCCGCAGTTTGCTGTCAGGCTGGAAACCGGGCAACACACGACTTGCGTGGTGATCATCGAATAACTTGCCGCCTAACTCCAGATACAGTTTGTCGCCGAAGCGGGCAATGCGTTCCTTAATGTGCTCTGACTGAATCTTCAGATACTTTTCGTTGTCAAATCCGTATTTCATAACGGGATGCAAAATTAACGAAAATTTCGTGTTTTTGCAAAAATAAATTTATTATAGAATGCTTTTAAGTTCTCGATAGAGGCGGTTGACCGGAAGGCCCATCACATTATAGAAACTGCCTCTCATGCCTTTGACTGCCACTGCTCCGATCCATTCCTGTATGCCATATGCTCCGGCTTTGTCAAGCGGGCGGTAACGACATACGTAATAATTTATTTCCTCGGCAGTCAGAGGCGCGAATTCAACTTCAGTTGTCTCCGAGAACGTGTGTGGCTGTCTGCCGGCAATAACAATCGTCACTCCTGTGGTGACAGTGTGGGTGCGTCCCTGCAGACGAGTCAGGATGGCGCGTGCGTCATCCTCGTCTCTGGGTTTGCCGATGACTTCGCCGTCAAGAATCACGACGGTATCGGCCGTGACAAGGACCTGGCCTTTCTGAAGGGTGTCGATCCACGGTTGTGCTTTCAAGCACGACAGATATGCCGGCACCTCTTCCGCCGATAGTCCATCGGGCACTACTTCGTCCACCGGCCGCGAAGTGTCGACAGTGAAGTCCACGTCAAGCATGGCCAAGAGTTCGCGACGTCGCGGCGAACCGCTGGCAAGTATGAATTTGTGTTTTGTTACCATGATAAAGCAGTTGAATCGTGAAGCCATAAATTCTGCGCGCGCATAGTCTGCTCGATGACGTCGCGTGCCACTCCGTGTCCGCCATTGCAGGGAGATATGTAGCGTGCGGCGTTTTTAGCATCAACCGAAGCATCCGCAGGGGCCACCGATAGTCCGACAAGGCGCATACATTCTATGTCCGGCACATCGTCTCCGGCATACAGAACCTCTTCCGGTTCGAGACCGTTCGTTGACATCCAGCGGCGGAGTATTCTCAGTTTGTGTGACGCTCTGAGATATATGTCGGTGATGCCGAGCAGTTCATATCGCATGCGCACAGCTTCTGTGTCGGCTCCGGTTATTATTGACATCAGATATCCCCGTTTGATGGCGAGTTGCATGGCATATCCGTCTTTCACATTGGCCATACGGGCCGGCACGCCGTTTTCTCCGACAGGGACTATGCTGGGAGACAGAACGCCGTCTACGTCGAATGCAAAGGCTCGGATTTTCGTCAGATCATAGTCGATTTTACTCATGGTCGCTGATGGATAGTTCCGGATGATATTGATGGAGAATGGCTTTTGACAGGAGTGCGTATACCTGGGCCACGTCAGGTGGCAGCGATTCGATGTGGCGTCTGATGGTGTGCAGATCGCCGCGTCTGGCCGGTCCGGTCATGGCGTCGGCCGGACGCAGAGTGCGGGTACGTTCAAGTGTCACATCCAGAAGCGGACGCATCGCTTCAAAGTCAAGCCCGGTGTCATTAAGCACTTTTTCGGAAAGCGACCAGAGATAGACTGCCATGTTGCATCCGATCACGGCGGCGGCGTGCAGGCGTGCCCGTTGAGTGGAGTCGAGCCGGGTAATGTGTGACGTGAGCATCCTTCCGAATCCGTCGATCACGGATTCGGCGCGTGACGATGAGCTTTCAACGAAAAGCGGCACGCGGGCCCAGTCCACGTCGAGCGTGCGACTCATGGTCTGTAAAGGATAGAAAATGCCGTGGTCCGGGAATTTTTGTGGATCAAAGATCTGCATCGGCACTGAGCCGGCCGTGTGGACATACACAGCCGCGCCTTCAGGCCGTCTGACTTTTTCGAGTATCGAGCCGATTGCGTCGTCATTGACCGCGATGATCACCATGTCGGAGTCATTTCCGTCGATATCACCGAAGTCGGCCACCGTGGCGCCGACTTCGGCAGCAAGTGCCGCGGCATGACTGCGGTCGCGCGATGCTATCCGTCCGATTTCGGCTCCGGCGGCATGTAGGCCAATGGCCATGCGTGTGGCCACATTGCCTGACCCGATAAAATCTACTTTTCTTTTCAGCATTGTTCAGGCCGGAATGTTCCCAGATGAACGCGTTCCCAGAGCAGTTTGTCTGTGTTTTGCGGTTTGCGGTCCTCGTCGGGATAACCGAACGTGACGATGCATAGCGGTTGGATCTGTTCAGGAAGCCCGAGCAGTTCCGACACAATGTCTTCGGCCGGAGTGCCATCGGCCGCGAGTCGAGCGTTGACTTCGATCCAGCATGAGCCTATTCCAAGATCGCGGGCCTGGAGCATCATGTAGGCTGCGGCGATGGACGCGTCTTCCACCCACGTTGTCGATGCTGTGATATCCACGGCCACGACAACAGCCAGGGCGCATCGGGCCACCGGGCCTGCTCCCGATGCTTTGCACTCGCTGAGACGCTGAAGCATTTCAGGATTGTCGACGGCGATGAAATGCCATGCACGGCAATTCTTTCCAGTGGGAGAGAGTAATCCGGCTTCGAGAATGGTCTTGACTTCTTCTGGAGTGAGAGGTTCGTTTTTATATTGGCGTATGCTACGGCGTATAGCCAAAAGGTCGTGCAGAGAGTTCATATATAAGGGAAATTTAAACGGTATTTGTAATATTTTTTCAGATTGTCACTCGCAGAATCAGTCGTTGATAAAATGTGAAGTTATGTTGCGCGACGTGGAAATCGAGAGCCGCATCAAGTGAGACAATCTCTTTATATGAGAAGAGGTTGCCTTTCACTGTGGTTCGGTTGTAGAATTTCGACGCGTAAAACGGTTCACCTTCGTTGAGCAGCGAGCCGAAAAGACTGTGCAGCGGGAATAGCGGCTTGTTGCCTATGTAGATCGTGTTTTTGAGAGACAGGCGCCACCAGCCGATATTGAAGTCTCCCCACAGTCCGACCGTAGCTATCCACTTATTGTCGGCTCGGTTGCGGGTAAGCGAGGTTATCGGTCCAACTCTAAGGCTCAGCGAGTCGAGAGGTGAGACTGTCGGGGTAAGATCAAGGCCGACATAAGGGTTGGCTATTATGTTGTCGACGACGAATTCTGTGCTTGGGGCGTTTTTGCGCTTGGCCAGGTGATTGAGCATGGCCAGGCCGCCGGCCAGAAATAAGTTGTCTTTTGGGTGCCATTCTCCTTGGCCAATGATGTGGAATGCCTCACGACGGTCTATGCCCTGCATTCCGCGCCAGTCGACCAATGCCTGAACGAATCCGTCGGCATATTGCATGGCCACCATAGCTCCACGTATGTTGTTTTGAAAATAGTTTGCCGAGTCGCTCTCTATGTAGTTTGGCAATTCGCGCAATAGATGCCGCCGCGGAATCATGCCGAATGCGAACCGGGTCCTGTTGTTGTTATAGAGATAATACAATGTGGGCGAGATGCGGCGTCCGTCCCACTCGCATCCGATCGGCTGAGTGTAGACTACTCCGCCGCTGACCAAATGGCGGTTCCCGAGGAATTTCACTCCGATTTCTGGTGCCAGCTGTGCCAGAAAGTATGTCTGGGCCGGGGTATATATGGCGTCGCACTCCCGATTGTCGAATACGCTGCGGAAGTCGATGTCCCATGCAAGTTTTGGCTTGTCTGTTTCCGCTGTTTCGGCCGCCGACATCATGGCGGATGGCATGGCAAACAATATGGCTGCTGTGATAGCGTTCTTCATCCAGCGCTGTCGGGCATATCTGACCACTCGGTAGACTCCATATGATATGGCAGAGCCGACAGACGCGCCGACAAGCAGGTCGCCAGGATAGTGTACGCCGAGATATAGTCTGGTGTAGCTCAGGAATACCGCCCAGCCGAAAATACATATTGTGATCCATCGGCGCCGCATTGTCAGAGCTACGAAAGTGGCAATGGCGAAACTGTTGGCGGCATGGCAGGAGGGAAATGTGTATCGGCTGGAGCGGTAGCCATTGACAATATGCACCATATCAGACACTGGATTGTCGGGGTTGGATGGCCGCAGTCGCTGCACCCATGGCCGTATGATGGACGCGCAGGTGAAATCCGAAAGACCGATGGCTATAATGCACCCCACCACGAACAGAACCCCGATTTTCCAGCCCATGGTCTTGATCATGCCGAATGTTATCAGCAGATAGACAGGCAGCCATATGAGCCGGTTACGGCTCAGCAGGGATATTATCGGATCAAGAAATTCGCAATGATATGAATTTATTGCCAAAAGAATATATTGATCAAATGAGGCGAGTGCGTCAAGCATTGTCAATCATGGGTTAAGGGTTTGATTTTGATATAGAAAAGGATGCAGAATGTTATTGCCACCGCTATTCCGGATCCAAGTCCAAAAGGATAAAGGTCGCCACTGAGCAGTTCGAGCCCGCCTTGAGATTTCGGTGCCACGAGCAGGAAAGTCACGGACACTACGGTCATGAACATTGCGGGAATAAGTGTGATGCCATAGAATCTGGAATTGCGTGCCAGATATACGGTCATAGCCCATAACGTAAATACCGCCAAAGTCTGGTTACTCCATGCGAAATATCTCCACACTACTTCAAACTGCTTGGGATTCATGGCCGGAATGGTAACAGCCATGGTCACCGCAAACAGTGGAATGCAGATGAGCAGTCGCTTGAAGATGGGTTTCTGGTCAAGGCTGAACATGTCGGCCAGCATCAGGCGGGCAGAGCGCAGCGCGGTGTCGCCGGTCGTGATCGGGGCAGCCACAACTCCGATAATCGCGAGTATGCCTCCTGCAATGCCGAGCCAGCCTATGGATATGTCGTGTACCAGCGAAGCTGCCGATTTTCCTTCAGCCAGATATGCCGACAGACCTTCATAGCCCCCGGTAAACGCTATGGCGGCAGCGGCCCAAATGAGAGCCACGATGCCTTCGGCCACCATGGCGCCATAGAATACGGGGCGTGCCAGACGCTCGTTTTTCAGGCAGCGTGCCATCATGGGCGACTGGGTGGCATGAAATCCAGAAATTGCGCCGCAGGCAATGCTGATGAACATCATCGGGAACAATGGGGCGCTTTCTGCATCAGGGCGACGGTTGTGTAATCCATCGGAAAATCCGTCAGGAATTCCGACGTGGCCGAACAGCAGCACTCCGAGTATTCCGACGGCCATGAACAGCAAAGCAAATCCGAATATCGGGTAGAAGCGTCCGATCAGTTTGTCGATGGGAAGCATTGTGGCAAGCATATAATATGCGAATATGATGCCTACCCAGAGGGTGGTGTCGGCCCATAGGCTCTCGGGGGTGAACATTCCGGCTATGATGCCTGACGGACTGACCACGAATACTGCCGCCACCAGCACAAGGAGTATGACCGAGAACACGCTCATGACGGTCTTGATGCGGCGGCCGAGTTCATTGCCGACGATTTCGGGCAATGACACTCCGCCATTGCGCAATGAGACCATGGCCGAGACGAAATCATGAACGGCGCCTCCGAAAATAGTGCCTATGACGATCCACAGGAATGCTGCGGGTCCGAACATTATGCCCATTATGGCTCCAAAAATTGGGCCGAGTCCCGCAATGTTGAGAAACTGGATCAGAAAAACTTTCCATGTCGGCAACGGCACGAAGTCCACTCCGTCGGTGTGATCTATGGCTGGAGTAGGTCTTGACGGATCAATGCCGAATACCCGTTCTGCGATCGCACCATAGATGAAATAGCCGGCAATCAGCACGAAGATAGATGTCAGAAAAGCGGTCATGATGGCGGTTTCTGCTATTCGGAATCAGGCAGTTCGGCTTGTATGACTCGGTTGATCATCGCTTTTAAAGAAGCACCAGATGATTCTGTTTTTTTTTCAAGGGAGATGATGCGTTCTGCGGTTTTATGATCTCCTGCACGAAATTTGGCCCGAAGGTCTTCAAGTATACGTCTGTCGGCGGCATCTTCTTCAAGTGCGTCAACATATTGTTCCATGAACATGCGAGCTTTGTCGGAATGAAAATCGCTCCAGCGGGTATATACACGGCCGTCGGGAAGCGACAGTTCGAAGTCGGGGGTATTGTCGGCCGACGCTGTTTCCGAATTTTCGATTCGCGACATGACGTCCGCTATGCGACCGGAGTTGTCTTCCCGGGTGTCTCGCCAGTTGCGGAGAGAGGCTCTGTCGGCAAGATCTGGCGAGTCGACAGGATAGTTGATCCGCATTTCAGACGGGATGAACACATAGACGGTCACTTTGTCAGGGATCTGATTGCGGTCTGTGGCCCACCATCCGGCACCTGTGATTTCATCGATTGCGAGCAGATAGTCGTCGTATGGCGAATTATAGGGCATACCGACGTTTTGTGGCGTCAGAAATTTGCCGCTGTCATCGCGGCGAGAGAAGTATATGTCGTATCCGCCGAGAGAATCCTCGCCTTTGGTGGCGTAATACAGTGTCACTCCGTCGGCCATCATGAACGGATAGTTGGCAATGCCGCCGCAGTTGAGCTGTTGGCCGGCCGGTTGCGGAGTGTCCCATGTGCCGTCGGTGAATCGTTCGCTGCTCATTATGCCGGAATCGGACCCCCAGAGCATATAGCGTCCGTTTTCAGGTATGTATACCGTGGTTTTGTCTGCCACTCCGAATTCTTCGGGCATTGTTGACGGCGGGAGTATGCTGCCGGCATCGCGACTCAGGCGATAATATTCAAAGAAATCATCGCGGTTGACCGCTATGCTGTCGATGACGGTAATTTTTTCCACCCGCTGTATCATCCTGGCCATGCGGTCGACCTGCTGCTCGATGGAGTCAGCCAGGGCTGAGATGGCAGCATTGTTTTTTTTACGCACACGCTTGATGGCGGCACGGGCTTCTGATATGGCTGACCGCGCCTCGGCTGGATTGTAATTTAAAAATGCGTCCTTTGCTTTCTGCAGTAAATCAGAGGCATCCGCTTTTTTTGCGTTCGCAGCAAATGAATTGCCACAACACAGAAGCATGGCAACGCTAAAAAGAGTCAACGTTTTCATCACGTACAGAGATTGATATGCAAAGTTACGCATTTTTTTATAAAAAAGAAAACGTCGATTCAGGAAAGCTGAGAAAATAGAATCTTTCTTTTCAGGTAGTATGCCGTAAGGATGTCGGGCCGTGATGCTATCAGATTTTCGGCCGGTGACGGTAAAGATGCGTATCGGTGCCGCATTTTCTTAAAGTCGGCGTGGGCGCGCACTATTGCCGCAGCGTCGGCAAATTTCAGTGAGGCAAGCGATTTGAGCCATGCGATCGTGTCGAGCAGGCGCCGGCGCACCAGTGTCTTGTCGCGCACGGGATATGGCAGGTTCTTGTATAGCATCAGTAGGTTGTTGCGGAAGTTGAGGTACGTTTTGCGCGGATTTCCCATCGGCAGCGAGCCTCCGCCAAGATGATATACCGCAGCCTGTGGCACGGCCATCAGTTTCCATCCAGCCAGCCGCAAGCGCCAGCAAAGGTCAATCTCTTCCATGTGGGCGAAGAAGTCTGTGTCAAGTCCTCCGAGTGCACGATATTCTTTGGTGCGGACCATCATAGCGGCGCCGCTGACCCAGTCGCACTCGATGACCGAATCATATTGTCCGCTGTCGTTCTCGATGGTCGAGAAGATGCGTCCGCGACAGTATGGAAAACCGTTCCTGTCTATAAATCCACCACAAGCTCCGGCATATTCGAATGATTCGGGATTGTGCCAGCTGAGCATCTTCGGCTGGCATGCGCCTACTTCGGGGTGGGAATCCATGAAGTCATACAGGGTGTTGATCCAGCCGGGAGCCGGTGCCACATCGGAGTTTAGCAGGACAGTGTAAGGGGTTTCGATCTGTTCGAGAGCTTTGTTGTATCCGCCAGCGAATCCGAGGTTTGTGGGAAACTCCATTGTGTTGACACCAAGCCAGCGAAGATATTCCACAGAACCGTCTGTGCTGCCGTTATCGGCGACGATGATGTCGGCAATGTCGGGATCGGTGTTGTCAAGCACTCTGGGCAGATATTCTTTCAGCAGACCGATGCCATTCCAATTGAGGATTATTACAGAAACTTTGGCACTCATTTTTGCGAGATGATTTCACCTATGAATTTTGATGCGTCGGGTGCAAGGCTGACAAGTCGCACCGGCACAACAGTATTGGCCAGATCGGTGCGCTTTTCAGATAGTTCGACTCTGAGGTAGTTGTCGGTGAAACCTCCGACTTTGCCGTGGGTTTCATGCTCGACAAGTACCGGACGTACTGTGTCGATGTATTGTGAGCTGAACGAGGCGAGCAGTTTTTCGCTTATGTCAAGCATGGCGGCGGTGCGTTGGTGTTTCTCTTCGGGTGTGACCACCGGCGTAATGTCCAGCGCTCTGGTGCCCGGGCGTTCGGAATATGTGAACACGTGAAGTCGCGACAATGGCAGCGATTCGACAAATTTTTTGGAATCATGGAAAAATTGTTCAGTCTCTCCTCTTGATC
>CAMWTI010000048.1 GCA_947177135.1 uncultured Porphyromonadaceae bacterium
CTCGCAACCCGGAGTACGCTTCATGCACAAACTCCGTTCAAATAACTCCGACGCTGTCATCACAGTCTCCAATCTGCCCGACGGTCTCAGTTTCAACAATGACCGCTGCCTGGTTGAAGGTACAATCGACACCGAAGGAGACTATACCTATAGCGTCAACATAGAATCCGACGGCGAAACGACCGAAATACCCGTCTCGCTCACTGTCAGCTCACACCTCCAGCAACCCGTGCCGTTCATGGGATGGCTTAGCTGGAATGTGGTGCAGGGCGACATCTCTGAAAACGTGATCAAAACCGTCAGCGACGCATTCATCAGCCAAGGACTGCTCGACGCCGGCTACAACTACCTCGTAATCGATGACCTGTGGCATGCCAACAGCCGCAACTCCGACAGCACACCTGCCTACGATCCTGCCAAATTCCCCAACGGCATAAAGACATGTGCCGACTATGTTCACTCAAAAGGCCTGAAATTCGGCATCTATTCCGACGGCGGCACACACACCTGCGCCGGCAAATTCGGCTCATATGGCTATGAGACCATCGACGCGAACACTTACGCCGAATGGGGTGTGGATCTGCTCAAATACGACTACTGCAACGCCCCAGCCGACCTGGCCACTTGCAAAGCTCGCTACAAAGCCATGGGCGACGCTCTCAAGGCCTCCGGACGCAACATCCTTTTCTACATATGCGAATGGGGCGTGCGCGAACCCTGGAAATGGGGGCCCGAAACTGGCGGCACATGCTGGCGCGCCACATACGACACACGCGACGGATGGAACGGCAAAAACGGCGGCATCGGCATTGTCGAATCCATGGAAGGAATGAAAGACCTCTGGCCCTACAGCGGCGTCAACCGCTTTAACGACGCCGACATGATGTGCGTCGGCATACACGGCACAGGCAAAAGTTCAAGCGATCTTGTGCAAAAACCCGGAATGACACAGGACGAATACCGCACGCAATTCGCCCTCTGGTGCATGTGGAGTTCTCCACTCACCCTGTCGTTTGACCTCCGCAAACCCATCACAGACGACGACCTTGCTCTGATGACCAACCCAGAACTCATAGCCATCAACCAGGACCGCATGGGCCAGGCAGCCGAATTTGTCGAAGCAGACTCCAAACAATGCTACCTCTTCTTCAAAGACCTTGAAAACGGCGATGTGGCTGTATCGGTCACCAACATGAGCGCCTCAGCAACATCCTATACCATTGACTTCGCGAAAATCGCCGCACTTAATCCCAGTTCGACATACACCGTGCGCGACCTCCAGGCCCGCACCGACTGCCCCGACGCCAAAGGTTCGATCAACATCGAAACCATCAAGTCACACGAAACAAAAGTCTATCGTCTCAGCGACAAAAACGCCCAGGTAAACATCACATCACCGACAGCTGCCATGGACAAAATGACAGTCAGCGAAACTGACGGAACGGTGACAATATGTCTGCCCGGCACAGGCTCAACCGCCAAGCGCGTTCTGCTCAGCGACACCGAAGGCCACGTGATCGCGTCGGCCACATCGACCGACGAGTGCATCTCGCTGTCAACCGCCAACAACCACGGCGTATTCATCGCGAACGTGGTGTGCGCCGGACGCAGCCACTCGGCAAAAATAATCCTCTGAAAAAGGAGATAACCTGATCCAACAGCTCCCAAATATGGCGGGGCACACTCTAATTCCGGGTGTGCCCCGCCAAACTTTTGGCATGATATTTGCGTTCTACTGATGATAGAAAGCAAAAACTCTCACACTATGAATTTCAACAATTTTACAATCAAATCCCAGGAGGCCATCCAGAAAGCCGTGGAGCTGACACGCTCCTCAGGCCAGCAGGTCATCGAACCGGTTCATATCCTCAAGGGCATTGTGACCGAGGGTGATTCCTTAATAAAATTTATTTTCCAGAAGATCGGAGCGAACCTCCAGCTGATGACCGCCGGCCTTGACCGGGAGATCGCCTCCCTGCCGAAAGTCAGCGGCGGCGAACCATACCTGAGCCGCGAAAGCAATGACGTCATGGACAAAGCCCTCGACATTGCCAACCGGCAAGGCGACAAGTATGTGACACTCGAAGCACTGCTGATGGCCCTGTTCTCGGTTAAGTCACCGGCATCCAGACTGCTGAAAGACGCAGGACTCGGCGAAAAGGAACTCTCCTCAGCCATCGAAGAACTGCGCAAAGGCAAAAAAGCAACGGATCAAAGTGCCGAAGACACATATGACGCACTGAGCAAATATGCCATCAACCTGAACGAACGGGCTCGATCCGGAAAACTCGATCCGGTCATCGGCCGCGATGAAGAAATCCGCCGCGTGCTCCAGATCCTTTCCCGACGAACCAAAAACAACCCAATGCTCATCGGCGAGCCTGGCACAGGCAAAACTGCCATAGCCGAAGGACTGGCCCAGAGAATCGTGCGTGGCGACGTGCCCGAAAACCTGCGCTCAAAACAGATTTTCTCACTCGACATGGGCGCACTCGTGGCCGGCGCCAAATATAAAGGAGAATTTGAAGAACGACTGAAAGCGATCGTCAACGAAGTGACCCAGAGCGACGGAGAGATAATCCTGTTCATCGACGAGATACACACCCTCGTCGGAGCCGGCAAAGGCGAAGGAGCTATGGACGCCGCCAACATTCTCAAACCGGCACTTGCCCGAGGCGAACTGCGATCCATCGGCGCCACTACACTCGACGAATACCAGAAGTACTTTGAGAAAGACAAAGCGCTGGAACGACGCTTCCAGAAAGTGATGGTCGACGAACCTGACGAAATCAGCGCAATCGCAATTCTCCGTGGCCTGAAAGAGCGCTATGAGAATCACCACAAGGTTCGCATTCGTGACGAAGCGATCATCGCGGCCGTGCAACTCTCCGAACGCTACATCACAGACCGATTCCTTCCCGACAAGGCCATCGACCTGATCGACGAAGCCGCATCGAAACTCAGACTTGAGATAGACTCGGTTCCGCAAGCCCTCGACGATATCTCTCGCCGCATCGCACAGAAAGAGATCGAACGTGAAGCGATAAAACGAGAAGGCGACAAGGAGAAAGTGAAGACCATCGAGAAAGAACTATCCGAAATGCGCGAGGAGGAAAAAGAATACACTGCAAAATGGCAGGCCGAAAAAGACCTCATCAACCGCATCCAGCAAAACAAAATAGACATTGAGCAACTGAACTTCGACGCCGAACGTGCCGAACGCGAAGGCAACTATGCCAGAGTGGCGGAGATTCGCTATGGCATAGTCCAGCAAAAACAGAAAGAAAACGAAGAGATACAGACCCAGTTGCGCATGATGCAAGGCGAAAACGCACTCATCAAGGAAGAAGTCGACGCCGAAGACATTGCAGGTGTAGTATCCCGGTGGACCGGAATCCCCGTGATGAAAATGGTACAGAGCGAAAAAGAGAAACTGCTCCACCTCGAAGACGAACTCCATCGGCGAGTGGTCGGACAGGAAGACGCCATCACCGCCATTGCCGACGCTGTGCGACGCTCACGTGCCGGACTCAACGACCCTCGACGCCCCATCGGTTCGTTCATATTCCTGGGCACCACAGGCGTCGGAAAAACAGAATTGGCAAAAGCTTTGGCCGAATATCTGTTTGACGACGAAAACATGATGACCCGAATCGACATGAGCGAATATCAGGAGAAACATGCCGTGAGCAGGCTGGTCGGAGCGCCTCCCGGATACGTCGGATACGACGAAGGCGGACAACTGACAGAAGCAGTGAGACGAAAACCATACTCCGTGGTTTTGTTCGACGAAATCGAGAAAGCACACCCCGACGTGTTCAACATTCTCCTTCAGGTGCTTGATGACGGGCGACTCACCGACAACAAAGGCCGTCTGGTCAACTTCAAGAACACCATAATAATCATGACCTCAAACATGGGCAGCAACGTCATCCGCGAAAACTTCAGCAAAATGACGCCCGAAAACCGCTTTGAAGTCACCGAAAAAACCAAACTGCAAGTGCTGGAAATGCTCAAGCAGACAATCCGGCCTGAATTCCTGAACCGAATCGACGAAACGATCATGTTCACGCCTCTCAATGAAAAAGAGATCGAAGAAATCGTCGGACTCCAGATCAGAAGCGTGCAGAAAATGCTTGCATCCAATGGAGTTGAACTGAAAGTCACACCCGAAGCGATGCACTATCTGGCTGAAGAGGGCTACGATCCCGAGTTCGGCGCACGTCCCGTAAAAAGAGCCATACACCGTCTGGTGCTCAACCAGCTTTCCAAAGACATTCTGGCTCAAAAAGTCTCAAACAACCGCCCGATAGTCATCGACCACAAAAACGGACAGCTGATTTTCACCAACTGACCTGCCGACCCAAGTCACACGACATCCATAAACCAGCCGACGCCCTGACAACAAGAGCGTCGGCTGTTCTTCATGACAAAACTTTTTGTGGGCATCGGATGTTTTCATTATGATTAAATTTCCAATCAAGACTATAATAATAAATATGGATAAGAAAAAACTAACATCTGAAAACGGACGACCGATAGCCGACAACCAGAACGTAACCACCGCCGGACAACGTGGTCCGGTTTCCGTCCAAGACCCGTGGTATATCGAAAAGATCTCCCATTTTGACCGCGAAGTAATACCCGAACGACGAATGCACGCCAAAGGTTCCGGAGCTTTCGGCACTTTCACCGTCACCGATGACATCACGGAATTCACCCGCGCCTCAATCTTCTCCCGTGTCGGGAAACAGACACCCTGTCTGGTCAGATTCTCCACTGTGGCTGGCGAACGCGGCGCAGCCGATGCTGAACGCGACATTCGCGGCTTTGCCATCAAGTTCTATACCGACCAGGGTAACTGGGATCTTGTCGGCAACAACACGCCGGTGTTTTTCCTGCGCGATCCACTGAAATTTCCAGACCTCAACCACGCCATTAAACGAGATCCCCGCAACGGCATGCGCAACCCAACAAGCAATTGGGACTTCTGGACTCTGCTGCCTGAAGCTCTGCACCAGATCACCATCACGATGTCGCCACGAGGAATTCCGGCTTCATTCCGCCATATGCACGGATTCGGAAGCCACACCTATAGTTTCATCAACAAGGACAACAAGCGCACATGGGTAAAATTCCACTTGCGCACACTCCAAGGCATCAAAAACCTGACCGACAGCGAAGCCGAGGCGATCATAGCCAAAGACCGAGAATCCCATCAGCGCGATCTGTTCGAAGCGATCGAACGCGGCGACTTCCCACGCTGGAAACTGCAAGTCCAGCTCATGACAGAAGATCAGGCCAAAACATATCATATCAACCCATTTGACCTCACAAAAGTCTGGTATCACAAAGACTTTCCGCTACACGACGTCGGCATACTCGAACTTAACCGCAACCCTGACAACTTCTTTGCCGAAATCGAACAGGCGGCGTTCAATCCCATCAACATCGTCGACGGCATCGGCTTCTCGCCCGACAAGATGCTTCAAGGACGTCTATTTTCCTATGGCGACGCCCAACGCTACCGTCTTGGCGTTAACCACAACCTAATTCCTGTCAATCGCCCGAAATGCCCGGTCCATTCATACCACCGCGACGGACAAATGCGCACTGACGACAATTACGGAGCAACAATCGGATACGAACCGAACAGTTTCGGAGAATGGCACGACAATCCGTCCGTCAAGGAACCGCCGCTGGAACTCCACGGCGATCTATACAGCTTCGACGAACGGAAATACGACGATGACTACTACACCCAGCCCGGAAAACTGTGGAGGCTGATGAGCGACGAAGACAAACTGGCCACCTGCCGCAACACAGCCGCTCAAATGAAAGATGTGCCAGTTTTCATCAAGCAGCGCCACATACGCGCATGCCATAACGCAGACCCTGAATACGGACAGATGCTTGCCCAGGCGCTCGGACTTGATCTGGCCGAGGCACTCACGGCCCCTGATCCAGCCCACCCGGCGTGGGACAAACGTCAGACCGTCTGACCTATCCAAAAAATATAACAAAATCGGGCAGACTGCGTGATCAATCGCAATCTGCCCGATCTAAGTATATGAACCGGTTCGACGAATCGTCAGAAGAGCCAGGCGGCAGTAACCGTCCAGCAATTGGCACGTCCGCTTGAACCGCCCTGGATACCCTCGATCGGAGTGCCGACATATTTAAGAGCCTTGGTCATGCCGACGCCATAGGAAGCGCCGATCTCCAGATGGTCAATCAAACGCAGGCCCAGACCGAAGTCCCAGATGCAGTCAAAGTTGCGTTTCTTATAATCCTTCACAATCTTACGTGACAGATTGAACGAGAAATCAGGACCAGTGAAAATATAAGGCACCACAATCTTGCTGATCGCAGGCAATGCCAGATTATAACGCAGATGCAGCGGAATGTCAATATAGTCATTCTTGAGAGTGAACACTTCCGGATCCGTGATATTAGCATCAGAACTGGGGCTAAGCACCTCGCTGGCACGATGCACATACATAACAGACAGATCAGCGCCAACGTTGATAATGGGCACAGTGAACTGAGCAGTCAGACCGCCGGTAAATCCGGCACGATTGTCAGACGAAAAAGCGTCTTTGGTCATCGACATTTTATTGATGTCGACACCAGCCTTGATTCCGAAACGGAAAATGTCGGATGCAGAAGCTGGAATCACAGCCGCCAGAGTCATGGCCGCGATGGCACAGATGCGATGCAGTTGTTTCATAATAGCTTGATTTTATGTTATAAATAGTTGAATTATCTTTTGGGAATCTTGATCTTTTGGCCAATCTGAAGTTTAACGTTCTTATTCAGACCATTGGTTTTCAGAATTTTGTCAACTGTAGTGCCATACTTTTGCGAAATTTTCCACAGTGTGTCGCCCTTGCGCACCGTGTGGGTGACGGTAGAAGAAACATTGGACGTTGTTCCTGAAGATACCTTCTTCGGTTGTGGCTTCTTCTCCACAACGGCGGTGTTCACCGATCCATTCTCGGAACTGACGGTAAGATCCACCATCGAACTTACTGTATCGGCTGTCGCCAACGCGGAATCCGGCGCCGGCACATATGTTATTATCTTAAGTTTCTGTCCGCGCTTCAGCTTTGTTGACTTCAGATTGTTCCAACGCTTCAGATTATCGATACTGACACCATATTTTGTCGCGATCTTGCTCAATGTCTCTCCACGCCCGACATTATGCCATTTCACAGACTCGACACTTCCGGCCTGGCGTGCGCCGATTTCCACAAGCGGCCGACGCGACGGCGAAGACTTGGCCAGCGCCGAAATAGAATCCTCGCTCAAAAGGTAGGCATATATCAGCTGTGCTGGCAGACGCAACGCATATGGGCGGATGTCGCCAGGAATTATACCTTTGCGATACTGCGGATTCAACAGACGCAATTCCTCGATGGGAAGATTCAGCACACTGCTCACATGGTCCAGCGCAATACGCGAATGCACATGAACGGTATCAGTGACAATGGGACGGCGGGCCAGCGCGGGACTGATGCCATGATCAGCATAATAAGTCATAGCATAATTGGCGGCTATGAACCCTGGCAGATATCCACGGGTCTCCTGAGGCAGAAAATAATAGATATCCCAGAAATCCTTCGGCGACTGCTCTGTGGCGCCTGCACGCAGAAGCGCCTTGTTTATATTGCCAGGTCCACAGTTATAGGCCGCGATGGCAAGACTCCAGTCATTATATATATTATACAACTGCTTAAGATATTTGGCCGCCATCTCCGACGAACGGATCGGATCTCGACGCTCGTCGACCAGAGTATTCACCTCCAGCCCGAGTCCGCGGGCGGTAGCCAGCATGAACTGCCAGAGTCCAGTGGCACCTACCCGGCTGACGGCATCAGGATTCAGAGCAGACTCTATGATCGGAAGATAGCGCAACTCCAGAGGAAGTCCCTCCCGCTCAAGCGCCTCTTCAAAAATAGGCATATAATACAGACTCATTCCGAGCATGGTCTCAACCAGAGAGCGACGACGGTCCATATAAAGATCTATATGCGAGCGCACAACTTGATTGAAGGGCATTTCAATTGTAGTGGGCATGGCTGTCAGACGCTCGGTGATCACCTTGTCGGTGGCAGCCACCGAAGCCGAGACAGAAGTGTCAAGCGCAGTGTAATTGCGCAGATACCAATTCTGCTGCATGCGGTGCACGTCAGTCTGATAACTCTCAGGAAACACAATCGCCGTGTCAGTGATCTGAGTGCTTAGATCAAGTATGCTGGCAGCAGTTCCGGCAGTCACCGCCGACGGCGTTGCCGCCGCTATGACAAATCCGGCAAGTATTTTGGCTATATTCATGTTTGTGTCTATTCGAAACGTTACATATTAAAAGGTGAATGCCCACTGCAATCCCACCCCTGGCAACTTGCCGCGCGAGTCGGGAATTACAGCCGGCGCCCAGTCGAGACTCAGATCCGGCGTTATGTCGAAATGGGCGAGCGACGCGTCCACATAAGCGTCGACCATCGCCACAAGATAGACCCCGACCATAGCGATGATACACAAATCTCGGTTGCGGCGATAATAGTTTTTTCGTGACTTGAACACGTTTTCAAGCCAAGTCCGGCTGAGGTCGCTTTCCTGCACTCCGGGAGCAAAAAAATTCATATAGCTCTTGGTGTCAGGATCATTATCCATCAGATCACGATATGCTCGTGTATAGTCGGTCAGCATATCGTTGTTCCATGACGTGGCATAAGCCAGACCCATATACGCTCCGACCACTATCGGCAGTTTCCAATAGCGGCGGTTATATATCTGGCCGAGACCAGGACACAACGCCGAGAGCCACACCGCCCTTGTCGGATCCGGATTGAACGACCGCATTCTCAACCCTTCGTCCGGAATGCCCCTGCCGGCGACAGAACCGACTGTGTCAAGTGCCACCGCCTCACGCACCAGGTGAGAGGGCTTCATGGTTATGGTGTCGGACGATAACACCTCGACACCGCCGTCGGGCAATGCCAAGATACTGTCTGTCACCTCCCGAAGCTCGATAGCCTGAGCCGCAACGACCGGAGCGATCATCGCGAACAGCATCATAACGGACAGGCGAATCAGTTTCATTGGCAGGCTGCGGTCATGAATTTGCCTTGATGGTATCAAACAACGAGATAAGTTTCTCAAGTTCTGCTTCATTGCTGAAAGGAAATGTGATCTTGCCTCGTCCCTCCTTGTTGCAACTGAACTGAACCCTGGTGTGGAACGCAGCCGAAAGATGCTTCTTCAGTGCATCGAACTCGCCGGCCGCTTTGCTTGACGCCGGCCGCGGCTGAGCGACAGCGGTCACCTCTCCCTTCTCGGCCTGCTCGCGATAGAGCTTGGCAAGCTCCTCGACTTTCCTGACCGACAGTCCCTGTTCGAGAATCTCACCATAGAGCCTCAACTGCAACTGGGGCTGCTCGATTGTGAGCAACGCGCGGGCATGGCCCATATCCAGACGCTTGTCACGCAAGCCGAGCTGTACTTCTGCCGGCAGCTTCAGCAGACGCAGGAAATTGGCGATCGTTGCGCGCTTCTTACCAATGCGCTCGCTCAGGCGCTCCTGAGTCAGCGAATACTGATCGATGAGCTTGCGAAAGGTCAGAGCGATCTCAATCGCGTTCAGATCCTCGCGCTGAATATTTTCTATCAGCGCCATCTCGGTCAGTTCAGCTTCATTGGCAGTACGGATATAGGCAGGCACAGACTCCAGGCCTGCCATTTTTGCCGCACGATATCGACGTTCGCCGGCAATGATCTGGTAGCTTGCCGGACCTGTCTTTCTAAGCGACAGAGGCTGGATTATACCCAATTCCCTGATTGACGAGGCCAGTTCCTCAAGCGCCTCTTCGTCAAAAAACGAACGAGGCTGATCAGGATTCGGAGTTATCTGGTCAAGAGGTATATCATTTATCGCCGTTGAACCGCGGGCCGGCACATCGTCCATCGAAATCAGCGAATCAAGCCCGCGCCCCAGAGCGCTTCGTTTGTTGGTGGCCATTTAAGCGAGATGAATGTGAATAAGAGTTACTTGTTCTTTTTGATAATTTCGCGTGCAAGCTGCTGATGGCTGGTGGCGCCACGTGACACCGGATCATAAAGAATCGCCGGAATGCCATGACTCGGCGCCTCGCTCAGGCGTATGTTGCGCGGAATCACAGAGTCAAACACCATATCGCCGAAATGACCTTTCAGCTCTTCATAGATCTGATTGGCCAGACGCAGACGCGCATCATACATCGTGAGCAGAAATCCCTCGATCTCCAGTCCTGGATTGAGTTTAGACTTGATGATCCGGATGGTGTTGAGCAACTTGCTGATGCCTTCAAGAGCAAAATATTCGGCCTGAACAGGAATTATAACCGAATGGGCCGCAGTGAGAGCGTTGACAGTGATCAGTCCGAGCGATGGCGAACAGTCAATAAGGATGTAATCATAGTCGGATCTGACGGATTCCAACGCGCGCTTCATGACGGACTCACGCTCTTGTTTCCCTACCAGTTCCAGTTCGGCTCCGGCCAGATCAATGCGCGAGCCAAGAAGATCGAGGCCGTCGACACAAGTCGGCACCTGCGATCCGGCCACAGGATAATCGTCGACCAGACATTCATAAATGGACGATGTCATGGTGCGGGGATCTATGCCGTATCCAGATGTGGCATTGGCCTGAGGGTCAGCATCGACAATCAGCACTCGTTTGCCTTCGGCAGCCAGCGAGGCGGCAAGGTTTATCGTGGTGGTGGTTTTACCCACCCCACCCTTCTGGTTTGCTATAGCTATGATTTTTCCCATTGGTCTTGACTATAATTAAGACCCCAAAGTTACGAAAAAAATCAATCGTTACATAAACATCTGCCGTTTTTTATTGAATCATTGACAATGAAAGTCCGCCGAATTTTGTAATTTTGCATTTGTTATGGCACCAATCAGCTACATGCAAATAGAAAACCTGACCAAGAGCTATGGAGACAGACTGCTCTTCGGCGACGTGACTTTCGGAATAAACCAAGGCGATAAAATAGGCATCATTGCAAAAAACGGCACCGGCAAAACCACAATGCTCCGGATCATAGCCGGACTTGAAAGCCCGGATTCCGGGTCGGTGACATGTCGCAGCGGACTTAAAGTGGCCATGGTGGAACAGAAGCCCCGCTTTGACCGAGATCATATGAACGCCGTTGAAGCCTGCGCGCCACACGATCCCGAAGTTGCGGCAAGAATGCTGTCCCAGCTCGGCATATCGGATCCTTCGGTGATGACTGCCACAATGAGCGGAGGCCAGAAGAAACGCGTGGCGATCGCAGCCGCTCTGCTCGACGAACCCGATCTGCTGATTCTTGACGAACCGACCAACCACCTCGACATCAAAGTGATCGAATGGCTCGAATCACGCCTGAGACGCTCGCGCACAACTTTGCTGTTGGTGACCCATGACCGCTATTTTCTTGACCGCGTCTGCAATAAGATCATAGAAATTGACCATGGCGGCATTTTCACTTATCAAGGCAATTTCAACGAATATCTCAGACGCCGGACCGAACGCATCAACGCCCTAACAGGCGAGCTTGCCAAGGTGCGCAACACCCTGCGGCGCGAACAGGAGTGGATGAGCAGGCAGCCGCAGGCACGCGCCGGAAAAGCGAAGTTCCGCATCGACGCATTCCATGAACTGAAACGGCGGTCGCAGGCTGATTACACGGAGCGCACAGTGAGTCTCGATGTGAAGTCAAGCTACATCGGTTCGAAAATATTCGTAGCCGACGGTATCACAAAACGCTATGGCGACAAACTGCTTGTCGACGGATTCACATACGATTTCGCACGCTATGACAAAGTAGGGATTGTCGGTCCGAACGGTGTCGGTAAATCAACATTCATTAAAATGCTTCAGGGACTTGTCCAGCCTGATTCCGGAAGATTCGACGTGGGAGAGACTGTGCGCTTCGGCTACTATAGTCAGGAAGGTCTCGCCTTCGACAGCAGCAAGAGGGTGATCGATGTGATCACCGACCTGGCCGAGGAAATCGTGCTTGAAGGCGGCGAGCGGCACTCGCCGATGAATTATCTGCAACGATTTCTGTTCGCGCCGAAAGACCAGCAGAAATACGTCCACACTCTGAGCGGAGGCGAACTGGCGCGCCTGCACCTGGCCGCCGTGCTGATGCGCAGTCCCAACTTCCTGATTCTTGACGAGCCAACCAACGATCTCGACATCGTTACCCTCGGACTGCTCGAAGAATACCTTGCCGATTTCAAAGGATGCGCCATCATCGTGAGCCATGACAGATTTTTCCTCGACACGATAATCGAACACCTGTTTGTGTTTGAAGGCAACGGCGTCATCAAGGATTTTCCGGGAAACTACTCTGATTACCGCGCATTCATCGAGCAACAGCAGACCGGAACATCCTCCGAAACAAAAGCCAGAAAGGAAAAGCCGCAGCGTGAGAATACAGAAAAGCCCCGAAAGCTTTCCTTCAAAGAGAGAAAACTCATGGAGGCTCTTGAGCAGGAAATATCTGACCTTTCACAGGAAAAAGAGCGACTTGAGTCCATCTTTGCCGGCAGCGACCCGTCGGCCGACATTGACGCGGCCTCACGCCTCTACACCGAAGTGAAAGCAAAACTTGACGAAAAAGAGATGCAGTGGCTTGAATTATCGGAGTTAAGCTGACTTCAAAATGAATTGAGCAACAATGTTTCAACCGCCTTGCGCAATTCAGAGCGCGAACCAGAGAAATTATTGACCATCACGACTATAACGTGTGTGGCGTCGCGGGTGTCGGGATTGATCCTGAAACCGGCATAGCACTGCACGCCGCCCATGCTTCCTGACTTAAGCACGAATTCACGCTTGCGCTGATTCTTGCTGAGAAACGAAGTGAGCGTTCCGTCAAGTCCGGCTCTGGCAAAACTGTCGATATACAACTGCGACACTTCTGGCGCCGCCGCCATCTGCCGCATCACGTCGCCAAGCGCCGCCGCGGAAATGGCATTGGCGCGCGACAGTCCGCTGCCGTCTTTGATGCGCCACAGGCTCATGTCCACACCGTGATCCTTCCAGAACCGGCGTTCGCGGACCAGAGCCGAATCAAGCGGCGCCGACGGTGCCAGAGCGCGCAGCGTGGCCTCTGCCATCATATTGTCAGAGCGCACCATCAGACTGCGCCCCACTTCCGACAAAGGCGGTGACTCATACTCCAGAACGATCTCACACGGATCATCGGCCGCACGTTCCACGTTATAGTGCTCCACTGCAATCCCAAGCGCGACAAGAGCTGATTCAAGACGAGAAACAAGGACTTCGCCGGGATCCGGCATCGAGCACTGGAGAGTGGCCTGACGGCGGTTACCGAGCGACCCGCCGACAGTGAGGGTGCGGCATCCCACTCCGCGCATCAGCGAAAGCGAACGCCCTTTCCCTGAAAGATTATTGACCACTTCCAGTCCTGGCACTGTGATATTGGTGCGCATCTCAGGCACAGTCAGCGAAAATGTATTGTCAGAATAGTTGACCGCATATGCGCCGGCGCCATAATCCCAGGCAATGTCCTCAACTTCCCACGACTGCACTGCGCCTCCTTCGGGCATGACCGAGGAATCAATCACAATCCCGCCCTCGACAGACGATATGCCACGGCGGCGAAGGGCGGCGGCGACAGCCGAGCAAAAAGACGGTTGCTCCTTAAAATGACGCGACCCTATGGTCGGATCGCCGCTTCCGCGAATGACAAGATCACCATGAAGGACTCCGTCTTTGACACGACCGCGACACATTACTGCCGTCGACCAGCACCAGTCTGGCCCAAGGATTCTGTAGGCGGTAGCGACTGTCAGCGATTTCAGTATACTGGCCGGAGTCAGAAGCCGGCGCGACTCATAGTCCACCACCGGGGTGCCGCTTCCCACCGGAGCGATATATATGCCGACCGAAACGGCATCGCCCCCCTTGACCGGCAACGGGCAACTTGCGGCGCCCGGCAGGCCAAGAAGGACGACTATAAGAGTCAATAGCGATAACCGACGCATGGTCAGAGCAGCGAGACAGAGCGTTTCACAAAATCGCTCAGCTCCTTGCCGCGAAGCAGACCCGACGAAAGCAGCGACAAATCAACGAGCTGACGCACCAGAGGCTGTCCCGAAGCATAGCCAGAAGCCGCGTCAGAAATCCGAGTGCGCATTTCGCCAACAGTCTTTTCCGCAGCTGCCGATTCTGCCTGCTGCTCGTCAGTGAGTTTTCCGTCGACGGCCTCGGACCTGATCTTATCAGCTTTGGCCTGGACTTCGGTCATTGCCTTGAAATCAGGTTCCAGGCCAGAACCGAGAGCGCTCATTGCCTCAGTGCGCACGCGGGTCACAAGCGGATGGTCAACATTGACAACCAGCGAATAGCTGTCGGGCAGCTGTCCATAAAAACTCATGCCCGGCTGCATGGCCGCCATCTCCTTCATGCGGCGCATATATTCGTTCTGAGTCACGGTGACAGGAGCGTCGCCACTGCCAAGAGATTCGAACATAACCACGAATTCAGCCTTTTCGACATTCGGGATCTGAGAGCGGAACACCGATGTGAGCACATCGCGCTCCAGAGCGCCAAGTCCCGCATCCTTGCGGTCGGCCTTCGGGATAAGATTATCCATAGTATCGGAGTCCACGCGTACAAAGCGGCTCTTTTCAAGTTTGCTCTCAAGCATGCCCACAAAATGGCTGTCGAGCTGACCATCCATTACCAGAACGCCATAGCCGCGGTCTGTGGCGGCGGTGATATAATTATACTGCGCGGTAGGATCGGTCGTGTACAGATAGACCACATCTCCGGCCGAATCAGTCTGCGCCGTCTCGATCAGCTTGCGATATTCCTCCAGAGTAAAATACTTGCCTTCGGTATCTTTGAGAAGAACGAATTTCATGGCTGCATCACGGAACTTATCGTCAGTGAGCATACCGTATTCGATAAACAGCCTGATATCATCCCACTTGGACTCATAGTCCGCACGGTCGGCTTTGAAAATCTCTTCCAGACGCCCCGACACCTTCTTGGTGATATAGCCTGAGATTTTCTTCACCGCTGAATCGGCCTGCAGATAGCTGCGGCTGACGTTCAGAGGGATGTCAGGCGAGTCGATCACGCCTTGCAGCAACATCATGAATTCTGGCACAACCCCTTCCACCGAATCAGTGACAAACACCTGATTGCAATAGAGCTGGATACGGTTTTTAGTAATCTCGAAATTATTCTTGATTTTCGGGAAATACAGTATACCGGTAAGGGTGAACGGATAATCCACATTGAGGTGAATCCAGAACAGAGGATCTTCCTGACCGGGATACAGCTCACGATAGAATTTGAGGTAATCCTCGTCGGTAAGTTCAGATGGTTTTTTGGTCCAGGCCGGCTCAGTGTCATTTACCACCTTGCCGTCCGACTCCACAGGCACAGGCAGGAAGCGGCAGTATTTGCGCAGCAGAAGATCGACACGGGCCTGATCCAGAAATTCCTTGGCGTCATCGTCAATGTGCAGCACTATATCGGTGCCGCGCTCGGCGCGCTCACCGGGTCCGAGGGTATAGACCGGCGATCCGTCACACTCCCAGTGCACGGCCTGAGCGCCTTCTTTATAGCTCAGTGAGTTGATCTCCACTTTCTTTGCCACCATAAAGGCCGAATAGAATCCGAGGCCGAAATGACCTATTATAGAGTTGGCTGTGTCCTTGTATTTTTCCAGAAACTCCTCGGCGCCCGAAAATGCGATCTGGTTGATATATTTCTCCACATCATCGGCCGTCATGCCGATGCCGTGGTCACTCACGGTCAGGGTGCCGGCCTCTTTGTCTACTCTGACCGAGACCTTCATCTCGCCAAGTTCGCCCTTATATTCGCCAAACGACGATAGAGTCTTCAGCTTCTGCGTCGCGTCTATGGCGTTGCTCACCAGCTCGCGCAAAAAAATCTCATGATCGCTATACAGGAATTTCTTGATAACGGGAAAGATATTCTCGGTTGTCACACCGATAGAGCCTTGTTTTTTCTGTGTATCCATATTGATTTCGTATTTAAGTTTGTATCACTTAACAGCAAACAAAATGCCACAGTGAAACACCTGCCATTTTGCGTTAAAAAATCATAAAGCCACTGCCATAATGTCACACGCATATAACTATAAGAGCCGGCGCTAAGGCCAATTTGTTAACGCTGGAGAGCGAGGGATAAAGAGCTATCAACATTTCTCATGTCCGGGATGTTATATCAGCAAAACTCAACACTACATTTTCAACTTTATTCCAAAACATAACCTATGAACACAGCTCCTCTTCAGGGCATCAAGGTGATCGATTTCACCGAAGTGCAGTCTGGCCCTTCATGCACACAAATGCTGGCATGGCTCGGCGCAGAAGTCATCAAGATCGAACGACCCGGCGTCGGCGACGCAACCCGCGGTGAACTACAATTCGACCCGGATTGTCCGAGTTATTATTTCCTACAACTCAACGCCAACAAAAAATCGCTCGCACTCAACGCAAAGACCCCCGACGGCAAAGCCATTCTGACCCGGCTGGTCAAGGACTGCGACATCTTCGTTGAAAATCTGCACCCAGGCGCCATGGACAAACTCGGATTCTCATGGGAAGAGGTCCACGCACTCAATCCGAAATGCATCTACGGCACGATCAAGGGCTTTCCATTGTCGTCAAAATACAAAGACCTGAAAGCATATGAACCGGTGGCTCAAGTAACCGCCGGCGCCGCATCAACCACCGGATGGTGGGAAGGCACAAACAATGTCCCGACACAAAGCGGCGCCGCACTCGGCGACTCCAATTCAGGCATGCATCTGCTCATCGGCCTGCTCGCAGCCCTTCAGCAAAGGGCCAGAACCGGCGAAGGATGCTACGTCTACCAGTCCATGCACAATGCCTGCCTGAACCTATGTCGCATCAAGACCCGCGACCAGCTCACCCTCGACCGCATCGGCTATCTCTCCCAGTTCCCGCAATATCCTGACCAGAAGTTCTCCGGCTTCGTGCCTCGTTCAGGCAATCAGGAAGGATCGGGAGTGCTCGGCTGGACATATAAATGCAAAGGCTGGGAAACCGACCCTAACGCCTATGTATACATC
>CAMWTI010000049.1 GCA_947177135.1 uncultured Porphyromonadaceae bacterium
GAATATAATGGATGGGAGCACGGGGCGTTCGGTTTTGCGGAGGGAGCCGCCGATGCGCCGTGAGATTTCGGCTGTGGGGTAATAGGTTGTGAGTGCGAGCGGGGCTGTGGCGGCGAAGAAGCTGTCGGCCGCAGTGTGGCGCATGAGGCGGAAGGCATACCATCTGACCGGAGCCGGGACGGGAGCGGCAGGGACGGGGCCATGAACGGGGCGCGGGTGCCGGCCGGCGGGGCGTTTTGAGGATACGTCGGCAAAGGCTGTGGCCAGGGGGGCCGGGGCGATTCCGGCGCGGACGGCGCGGCGGCATAATGCTCTGAGCACTTGCAGGTAGCGGGCGCGGGTTGTCGGGGATAGGGCCATGTCGGCGGTCATGAACCGGTCAAAGCGGGCGACTGTGTCGGGGGTTATGTCGGTCCATGATGCTTCCGGCCGGAAGCGTTTCCAGGCGCCGGCCAGGTATCGGTAGTTGCGTGCATTTGTGCCCGGGGTCTGTTCGGCCGTCAGGCAGAAGTAGTCAAGTGGTGTGATGTCTTTAAAATCCAAGCGATGATTTTTTTGACAATAGCTATCATCCTCACTGATAGATGTATATCAGTGAGGGATCTGTTGGAGAAAGGTATGTATGCGATTGCATTGTGCAGCGAAAAGCAATAATCCAAGGGCAAAGATAGTGAAAAAATGTGAATTTTACATAAGGCGACGGTGTTTTTTAAAAAACGACAGAGGGAATCTGATGATTTCCTCTGTCGGATGTTTTTTTTATGGAGAGCGGCGGGTCAGTCTTGTTTTCGTGTCAGAATCATTGCGGTGCGTGGCGGGAGGTAGAGTTTGAGCCAGCCGAGTCCTGATTCAGCATAGAGCGGGTCGGGCTGTGTGAGGTGGCTGACGGAGTCGGAGATGTTGCCGTAGCCGCCAAAGAGTGGATCGTCGGAGTTGCAGATTCCTTTATATTCGCCTTGCGGGGCAAGGATGCCATAGTCGGTGTAGGCTTCGGTGGGGCTGAAGTTGAATACGAATGTCAGGTCGCCGCGCATGAAGGCGAGCACCTGGTCGTCGTCTTTGTCCCAGAGTTTTATCACCGGTTGTTTCTGAAATCCTTTGACTGAGCCGACGGTTTTGATGATTGCGTTGTCGAAAGCCTGGAGGAACTGGTATTTTAGATAGTCGGCGCGCACCAGGTCCCATTGGCGCCGGGCATATTTATAGCTCCAGCCATTGCCTTCGCGCGGGAAGTCTATCCACTCGGGGTGTCCCCATTCGTTGCCCATGAAGTTCAGGTAGCCGCCGTTGATGGTGGCCAGGGTCACCAGGCGTATCATTTTGTGCAGGGCCATGCCACGGGCCACGACGGGGTCCTGGTCCTCGCGGCTCATGTGCCAGTACATGGCGGCGTCGATCAGTCGGAAAATGACGGTTTTGTCGCCGACGAGGGCCTGGTCGTGGCTTTCGACGTAGCTGATTGTTTTTTCGTCGGCGCGGCGGTTGGTGAGTTCCCAGAATATGGATGTGGGCTTCCAATCTTCGTCTTTTTTTTCTTTCAGGGTCTTGATCCAGTAGTCGGGTATTCCCATGGCCATGCGGTAGTCGAATCCTATGCCTCCGTGTTTGAACGGCACCGCCAGTCCCGGCATTCCGCTCATTTCTTCGGCGATGGTGATGGCTGCCGGCTTGATTTCGTGGATCAGTTTGTTGGCCAGTGTGAGGTATGTGATCGCGTCGACGTCCTGCGAGCCGTTGTAGTAGTCGTCGTATGATCCGAAGTTTTGTCCGAGGCCGTGGCTGTAGTAGAGCATTGAGGTGACGCCATCGAAGCGGAATCCGTCGAAGTGGTATTCTTCCAGCCAGAATTTGCAGTTGCTCAGCAGGAAGTGGAGCACTTGGTTTTTGCCATAGTCAAAGCAGAGGGAGTCCCATGCGGGGTGCTCGCGCCTGGGGCCGGAGTGGAAGTAGAGATCGGGCGATCCGTCAAGCCGGCCGAGGCCTTCGATTTCGTTTTTGACCGCATGGCTGTGGACGATGTCCATGATCACGGCGATTCCGCGGCAGTGGGCGTCGTCGATGAGGGCCTTGAGATCTTCGGGAGTTCCGAATTTTGAAGATGCGGCAAAGAAGGAGCTTACGTGGTAGCCGAACGATCCGTAGTATGGATGTTCCTGTATGGCCATTATCTGGATGCAGTTATAGCCGTCGGCCTGGATCTGCGGGAGGACGTTAAGCCGGAATTCTTCGTAGGTGCCGATGCCTTCCTTTTCCTGTGCCATGCCGATGTGGCATTCATAGATCAGCAGCGGGTCTACCTTCGGTCTGAAGTTTTTTTTGCGCCATCTGTAGGGTTTTTCGGGCGCCCATACCTGGGCAGAGAAGATCGGCGAGTTTTCGGCCTGGACCACTCTGGTGGCATAGGCGGGTATGCGTTCTCCCCGGCCGCCTTTCCAGCCGACAAGCATTTTGTAATGTTGTCCGTGGCTGATCGCGCCGGCCGGAAACCTGCCTTCCCACACTCCGCCGCCGATCGGCCTGAGGGCATATTCGCGTTCGGGCTTCCAGTCGGAGAAATCGCCTATCAGGGTGATGTCTCCGGCATTGGGGGCATATTCTCTGAATACCCATGATCCGTCGTGGAGCCGGTGAAGGCCGAAATATTGGTGGGCGTTGGCAAATTCGGAGAGCGAGCCGGCATCAGAGGTGAGATCGGCCTCCTTTGCGATGGCGTCATTGTGTCGCCCTTCGATGGCGGCGGTGTATGGCGCCAGCCAGGGGTCGTTCTTGATTAGTTTTAGCCGAGATTTCGGTGCGGCCGCCGGTTTTGTCTTTCTGGGCATGGGAGAAGGAAAATTAGAGAGTGTTTTGATAGGCACAAATATAGCCAATTTTTCTATAAACGCAAAAGTTTTGATATTATGACTACACCCGCGATTGATATAGAAAATTTGTCTATTTGTTATGCAACAATAACAGCTGTCAACCACATTATTGGTCAACAGCTGTTAAAGTAGTGTATCTATACTCTAACTTATGAGAGATTATCTATTCAATATGATGCAATATTATTCAAGTGTAAAACTATATATACTCTGATAACCGCTGTTAGTAATCCCTGTATAAGATGAAACGACACGACCATTAAGAATAACGCGACAATTATAGGAACGCCCTGTGGCTCCTCCGTAATGACGAACCCTCACTTTGTATGTCCCCTTTGGCAGATATTCGGATACACTATATATGTTCTCGGTACAATTTCCAACATTGTCTATAACATCGCGATCAAGCTCGAATCCATCACCCTTCGCATTTTTATAGTATATTTCTGTGCCATTAGGAGTAGTAAGATGAAGGTCATAATCAGTAGTTGAACCGGAATAATTCACCCAGTTGAGAGTCGCTTGGAAAACACCTGTTCCGTAAGTAACAGTTTCCTTGCCCCATGATTCGGGCCGGCCGTTTTCCCATTCGATAGAGGAAAGATCCAATACAGTCCATCCTGTAAAAGTAGTCAATGATGAGCCGGAAGGGACGAGTATGGTTTGGACATTAACCTCAATTTCACGGACTGAGGTTTCTGTAGAACTAGCCCCTGATTCTAATTGAGTACGTTTTTCACGAGTAATCTGAGCTTTGTATTTGCCAAGCGGTACATTGGCCATATAAAGGTTTTCGCTTGAAGAAGAGAATGAGATAAAAGAGAAATTACTATTATTTGTAAGTGTCAGATAATAGTAATAATTACCAGGTAAATTTGACTTGTCAATTCTAATTCCGCCCATATTATCTTGTCCGCGTTTAATTCCCAACACAAAATAGCCCAGTTCTATAACTGAAACCTTGGCATTGGATTCATTATTAAAAGACGAATACGGAACTATTTCCCATCCTTTTTGCAGTCCATTCCAATGATAAAGACATGTGTTCTCAATGGTGTTGCCTCTGAGAGGCACATCTATGATAATTGGACTTGCAAAAATGAAGTTGGTAGGATTGGCCAAAATGCCTGAGCCTTCAATAAATTCAATACCATTTGGAGCCCGGTCCGGAAGCTCTACATTTGGTATAGACTGAGCCGAAAATGCCACACTACCGTTTGTGCCGTTATCTCCTTTTGGAATAGCACCCATAGGTATGGTAAACTTATAGCCGTTACGTCTGAAGTGTCCGCTTCCTTCGGTCGATACCACATATGTTGCATCCTCATCTGGATCTTCAATTTCGTCTAAATCGGAAATCTTGCCTATGTTTTTCAAATAGTATTTTTTGAGATAATGTTCATTGTTGACCTCAGCATAACAAGATAACACCATTAATTCTTTTCCAAGAGATTCAATAGTATATGTATTGTCATTCAGACTTAGTATATGCTGGGCTTCGTCAGCGGTCCAAGCAAGTGTTTTCACCGAATTATCAGTTTCTACTAACGCATTAACGCCATCTACATCAATGATATAAATACGACCAAGCTGCGCGTCATTAGCGAGAGCTGAGTGGTATTCACCGCTTTCCAGATCAAAGAGTGTGGCTTCGTATATTTTCCAGTTTGCTGTAATTAACTTGTCCAATTCGCCTTTTTCAAGGGCAAAAGTTTCATCACCATCGTCAAGACACGACGTCAGTCCTGCCATGAACGACATTAAGAGAAAAAGATATCTAAATTTGTTCATTGTATTGTCAGTTTTGATTATCGATAATTATTTTATTTCAAACTCCACGCGTCGATTAACACTTCTGCCGCTTTCAGTGGAATTATCCGAAAGTGGGCACGTTTCGCCATAATAAGAAAACGAAAGTTGGTTTTCCGCAACTCCAGACCTCTTTAGGTAATTGACGACAGCCTCTGCGCGATTTCGGCTGAGTTTCATATTAACTTCATGAGAGCCTGTATTGTCAGTATGCCCTTTGACCTCTATATTCATACCCGTTTGTTTCAGTATCGCCGCGAGTTTGTTGAGGTACATATAGGAAGAAGTTTGAAGTGTACTTTTCCCGGTTTCAAAGCGGATGTCATCAATAGAACAAAATACGACCCCATGAATGTCTGTTCCTTGTTCAATCATATCTATCACTTCTTCAATGGAGCGACAGGGGGCATCCTCTTGTTCTATCTTATTTTCAATTTCAACTGTTGGTTTGGGTACAGCAGGTACGGGAATGGGGTCCTCTTGTATGGATTCACAATAAAGATGTTCCTTTTTCTTCTTAAAAACACTAAAAGGAATGCTCAATGATCCCTTAAATTCAAAGCCATTGAAGCGGCGTGTGCCAGTGTTATCATATATATAGTTGAAAACGTTGTCTTTCACGACTGCACTTCCGTCCTTTTCTTTGGAAGAATATGTATCAGAGAATCCTAACTGATAATTTACCTCCACGCTGATATAAAATGGATGTCCTTTAATGTCAAGATCATATTTAAGTCCTGCACCGATGGCTCCAGCAAAGTTAACTGAACGGAAATTTCCTTTGGTTATGGGTAGACTCATACCCTCATACGTTCCGTTGGAAAAGTCAGTCTGAGCAGAGATTCTGCCTCCAGTCGAAAAACTTACAATCGGAGCAAGATATAAATATGGGCGTACAATGTTTCGCGAACCACAGAACTGATATATGAGTGGCAGACGGATGTCAACAAATCTCGATTGCAAATCATATTTTATATTGCGAATATTTTCGGTTTCGTAAAAATTCTCGAATTTTGGAGAGTTGTAAATGTTCTGTAGAGAACCTCCCCGCTTGAAGAAGTCTAATTCAAGCCGAATTCCGAATTCTTTTTTAAGCCCAAATTCATATTGCAGGAAGATGTCAAACATTCCACTGCCCTGTCTTTTGGAATCAGGATAAATATCTTTGTTCAAATGACTGATAGACATGGTAGACATATGATATCCACCCCCGATGCCGAAATATAAATTGGATTCGGTCTTTTCTTCTGCTTTGGCGCTCATTCCTAATAATGATATGGTCAAAACAAGAAGTATTTTTGTGCTTTTAAACCACATTGTTACTGATTTTTTGGATTGTTTACTTGTTATCTGTTTCGAAATATTCAGCCAAACTATGCTATTGGCCGGTTACGTCTTAAAATATTCCTCTTATACCCGATCTTGGCACAAGAAGATCTATCCTGAATAATTGGATGAGAAAGGTTATCTACAGTGTATAATCATAAAGAATAAGTTAAGATGCCTCGGTCTTCCTCTCGTCAGCGTTTATAATGGATATAGAAAAGCGTAGGAATCTGTATCGGTTACCATCCGACTTGTCGAGGCTTCTCGCATTGCCCTACTATGATCGGATGGCAACGCAGAAGCCCACGCTTGTATATGCAATCAATGCGTTCGGCTATATTTCTCCCAAAATATAGTGCCGAAAGCAAGATAATTACATATCCACGGGCATCTACCGTTGCTCAATCCCTGACCATAGTATGAAATTTTGCGAGAATTTCGACAAGTCAAGAATCAGCGCGGATAAACGCTTTTCATTTATGTCTGCGCCCGCCCACATTGATTCTGCGGACGATGTGCGATGCAAAGTTAGCGATAATTTTATATAAATACAAATCGAGATGTCAGTCGAATTTAACAATCTCTAACGGCATATGCGAGCGAACCTACCTTGAAAAAATAATATCGGTAGCTTGAAAAATTGCTAACTTATTTCCTTATACATTCATAGCTTTCGCAGGCTGCCATCAGTTCGACATGTTCTTCGTTCTTGCCGGTGCAGAGAATCAGACCTATCGGCTTATTCTCTCCTTCGAGCATCTCATATTTTTCGAGCCAGCGCAGATATAGCTCCATCTGACCCTTGTATGCAGCCTTGAAATCGGTTAATTTCAGGTCTATGGCCACCATGCAACGCAAGCGACGATTGAAAAAGAGCAGGTCGATATAGTAATCCTCATTGTCTACGGAGATGCGTTTTTGTCGGGCCATGAACGCGAAGTCATTGCCCATTTCGGTTATGAATTTCTGTAGCTCGCCAACGATTGCCGACTCAAGATCTTTCTCGGAATAGTCACCTTCAAGACCGAGAAAATCAATAAAATACTGATCATGAAACGCAAGGTCGGCCGACATCTCGCGATCATTGCGGATCCGTTCGAGATCATGAAGAATCACTTCGTCTAGCTGCTTTGCGATGGCCGTCCGCTCATAAAGCATCCCGTCAATCTTGGCTTTGAGGGTGCGTACAGACCATCGCTGATCAGCAGCCATCGTCAGATAGAACTGACGCTTCAAATCATCCTCAATCGAGATAACTTGCAGAAAATGAGTCCATGACAATTGTGACATCAATGATGTCACAATTTGAATATCTGGAAATGCTTCCGAAAATTGCATCATAATTTATTTCGAGACAATCAGTTTTGATCAGATTAAAGTCTGAGCTGCGGTGAAAGAGTGAGGCGGCGCAGGCGGGCCGGAGCGGTGAGAGTGCCGGCAATGCGTGCGGTCAGGAAGTGGCGGCGCGGCGAATAGACGCGGGCGACCAGAGGAGCGTTGATCTGACCGGCCACCGACAGGGCCGACAGCAGAGTCGACGCGCCGCCATTGCCGGCATGGAGGGCCAGAGTGATATCGGCCGAGGCGGCATCGAGATGCCACTCGGCCATTGCCATGGGCCATACCGAGCGTTGGACTGTGGCGCTCCATGCCACCGGGATGCCGATGGGCGGCATTTCGGCAGAGCAGTCGATCAGGCGGCCGTCGGTGGTCAGGGCGTGCAGCAGTCCGTCGTCATTGCTGCAAAAGCCTGTTATTTTGATCGGTTCACGGCGATAGAATCCGCCGGAGGCTGTCAGCACCGCCACTGACCCGTCGGCCGCGGCAAGCCACAGTTCGCGCCGCGCCCCACACCATCCCGCCGCAACCGGAGTCATAGGGATGTCGAGACAGCGCGCTCTGGCTCCGGAAATTGTCAGCAGGCAGCCTGACGACAATGCCGCCCGGCAGCTGTCTGCCGTGACGGCAACAGCGTCTGCGCGATCCACTCCGGAGCGGTGGAGCAGCGAGCATCCGACTGTGAGCAACGACCGGTCGACCGACAGAGCATAGATCCCCTCCGTGCCCCACAGCGTCAGATGCTGCCGGCCATAGTTCCATCCACCGGAGGAACCGACAGCCGGAGTGATCCGCCGGATAATGCCGGAACAGACCCGATGGGCGCTCAGCGGCGTGAGCGGAGATCCGGAGCGCGCGCAGAGCAGGGTGCCGCCCAGACGTCGCGGCGATGAAGCCTGACTGACAGGCTGATTTCCTGTCGCGGCCGGAGTCCAGGCCACGGGCCGCAATGAGGCCGATATCCAATAGGCGTATCGTCCGCATGGCGAAGCGGTCAGCGTCAGCGACATGGTCTCAGTGCCGGCTGTCAGAGTCGCCGCAACGGCGTCAGGCTCCGGAAACACAATCAGCGGAGGAAGGATCTCAGGCATGGCGGCACAGAGGCGATTGCCGACACGCACACTCCCGTCGGAAAGCGTCAGCGCCACCTGATGAACCGACGCCTGTGCGGCGATTCCGACTCCGGCAGCAATGTCGACGGCCTGTGGCCCGACAGCCGGCAACACGGTCAGATCGGCCATGAAGGTGGCCGATCCCGACTCAAATACCGTAGCGGCCATGAAGCGGTGAGGCAACTGCAGCCCCGCAGGAACGTTGTCGACCGTCAGTTTCCTCGCTGTCGCCCCGCCAAATCCGAGAGTGTGACGGCCGGCAGAAGCAAACGGCCGTGCCAACGTCGCCACCACCGACGCCTCGTCATAAAATCGCGCCAACGCCGATACGGTCAGTTCCATCAGACCGGCAGTGTCAGTGGTCATGCCGCTGGAGGCGCCCGGCATGAACAGCCGCAACGACGCATGGCCCGAAGCGGTGGCATCAAGGCGCCCGGACGCTCCGTTGTCTCTGTCGATAAATTCCATTGCCGGGGCCGCGATCAGTTCCAGTCTTTCGGTGTGGTCTTTCCAGTATTCACTCAGAGCAGCCGCGTCGACCTCCACTGCCGGACGCCATCCGTCGGCTTTTATAATAAAGGTGTCGACTTCACTGAATTTTCCGTCAGAGCCGGCCCCTACCCCGGTTTCAATCGGATCGGCCAGCTGGAAGCCTGCACCCACCCACTGCGGCACACTGCGGAAAATCACCTGACCGGCATCGTCGACCAGCTGCCACGCCATAATCGAAGGCTGCAAACGCTGGCCGGCCAGAGCCGCCCGCATCTTCATGCGCCGGTATGCCTCGCGCAAATCGGCCCCCACGCTCAGCGAGTCGACTTCAGTCAGAGCGCCGGAACCGCGCACGTATCCTCCTGAAAGCGGCGAGAGCCTCACCGTTTCGGCAAACTGAGACCCGCCCTCGCCCCACAATCTCACCGCGCCGAAATCCGGCAACGGACCGGAGAGGTAGTAAACTCCGCCGTCGCCACTCACAAGCAATTGCGGACCATCGGCGGTCAGCAGCCACCAGCGTCCCTCTCCTCCGGCCACAACTCCGGTCAGCTCAGACTTCAGAGTGCCGCAACGACAAGCACTGACGCCAGCTCCACACACCGTCAGCACCCGGCGCGACGAATCGACACAAAGATACACTCCATTGCCAAGCGGCCAGGCTCCGGCAACCCCATCACACACTGTTGCCGGCTCGCCTACAGGCACAAGCTCGCCGGCCTCTTCCCGCAGATTTGTCACCGTGTCAGTCCCGTCATGCGGCAACCGACACACGATTTCAAAAGTTTTTTGATTCATTTTCATAACATCCGCGAAAATACCGTCTCCCCCACCCTCTTCACGGTAGATTTTCAAAACGCTCCGAACCTTTTTGCACTCTCCGGCGTTTACCTTATGTGAAATGTGATAATGATTGGTTTATTATTTGACGAGGAGCAGCTGTGAAGCCGCTCCTCGTTGAGCTTCATACTCCACCATTCTTCTTCAGACAGGCCGCGGTCGTCAATTCAGTCGGTCAACGCGTCTTTATGTCGGAACTCTCACAACGCGATAGAGGTGTAGACTGTGGTCGCGGTGACGCAGGCGGATCTGTCGGAAGCCGGGGTAGAGATAGGGAGCGCGGCGGTTAATAGGGAGCGGAACGCCATATTCCTCGTCAAACTCTTCGACGATGGCAGGCGCTATGCCAAGCTCCAGCAGCTCCTCGAGCGGAATCATGGAGTGCGATTTCCAGTCGAGGCGTCGGGCACGGGCCAATCCGGCCTGCCGTATGTATTCAAGCTGAATGGAGCGTGAAGTGATGACGTGGTCACGCCGGAGTTTGTCGCTGTTGATGATGTGATAGTCTGCCAGGCGGTCAATCAAGCTCCTGACGTCGGCCACCGACATTCCCGCCTCGCCGGCCAGCACCGCCTCGTCCATAGCCGACCAGTCGCGCCAGTAACCCTCCGGCGAATCATAAATACTGCAAAGCAACCTGATCACTGCGAGCACTCCCTGTGCTCCAAACTCAGCCTGGATCGCCCGGACCCAGCGCTGCTCAAAGAATTTGCTGTCTACTTTCATAAGTGCCGCAAAGTTAGCGCCCTGCCACACCCTGCCATGGTAGATTTTACGGCGACTCCGGCAAAGAAATAATTTTTCTCAAATATAATAATTTGCAGCCCGGCGCCGGGGGATTGGCGTCGGGCTGGCGATGTGAAATGTGACTGGTTTATTATCTGACGGGGAGCAAATGAAATTGTGATAATGACTGTGTGTGTTACTTGATGTGTATGCGGGTGTTGTGGAAGTCATTGCAGTCAATGAACAGGATCGCTTCGGGAAGAACCACCGCCAGCCATCCGTCAATCTCCTCGGCGCCGTGGATGCACTCGATCTCCACGGAGTGAAGCGGCGATTGGGCATCGACTGTGTTGAACACCAGACGGTCACCATCGAAGTCAATGGCATCTGTGTCAAAGGCATAGTCCATCAGGCGTGACAGGCCACGGTCTTCAAAGAGTTCCGGTGCGGTGGCATAGGTAGTATAGAGGCGCTGGATAGTTTCGTTGGTGATCATATCGTCAGTTTTGGTTGTTTTTAATCGGTTTTATCGGTTGTTTGACTGCTAAACAACGGTTGTTTGCGATCAGTTTTTACTGTAACAGTCCTGTAACCGTCTTTTCACTACCTTGTCAAATTCCACCTTTGAACAGCGAAAAATTGACCGAACCATAAACCCGATGCTCGAAAAATCCTGGCAATGACGAGAAGTCATGAGCCTTTGAATGCTCCACCACCACCAGAGTGTCGGCTCCGACACGAGGCGACGCCAATATTCTGGCAGGAACAGTATCAAAGCCTTCCATGTCATATGGAGGATCGGCGAAAACCAGATCTGCCACCGGACCAGACGATTCTATGAACTTCAGAGCGTCGCCACGCACCACAGTAAGCTCCCTGCAATTGAGCTGCTGGCGCACTTTGTCAATAAAGCGGTATTGCGTCGGAGCCTTCTCCACGGCAATGACCGACGCCGCACCCCGGCTCACGATCTCCAGCGATATGGCACCGGTGCCGGCAAAGAGATCTATAGCTGTGATGCCGTCGAAATCAATCAGATTTTCAAGCACGTTAAAGAGATTCTCGCGGGCAAAATCAGTGGTTGGACGCGCAGATATGTTTGTCGGCACGTCAAACCTGCGACGTCCGAATTTTCCTCGTATTATTCTCATGAAAGTTGTGTTTGCATTAACATGTCAAGCGGAGCGTCAGGAGCGGCGCCAAGCAGATAAAGAAGATTTTCAGAAAGAGTGAGCGGCATGACAGGATCGACATATGGCCGCAGAATCTCAGCCACAGCATTGCGCAACTCGGCCGGGCCTCCGATCATCAGCGGACAATCGGCTGGAAGCGCAGCCAGAATATAATAGGCGGCATTTGACGCCGAACCTTCAGTAGTCCAACGGTTGGCAAAACATATGCCCGATTCGCTGAAACAAACCATCAGCAGAGTGTCGGCGGTGAGCACAGCCCATGCACGGCGCGGGTTGCCTGACGCATTGACATGGCTCAGATACTCAGCGACAGCCCTGAGCGGATGGGTGAATCCGGGATTGGCAAAAGTGCGACGCAGGAAGTTGACCTGATCAACCGGACAGACCATGCCAAGCGCCACATCGGCCGGCACGCCGAACGGAGCGGTGGCTATGATCTCGCCAACGGCATCGGGCACCATGACGCGTACTGAACTCTCAAATGCCGGGACACTGAGCCTGGCAGGCATCAGCGCAAAATCCGGAGTATCGACAATCACAGTCACTGATGCGAAATCCGCCGGAAGCATCGGCGTGGCGTATATAGACTCTTCAAGAGCCATGAGCGGTGACTTTGCCGCAGGCAGTTCCACAGAATGGAAGCGCACCGAACGCTCCACGCTCTCCGGACCGGTCATAAGCGCCATCAGCCGGCCGACGCCAATGCGCAGCCACAGACGCCAATAAGATGTATCGACAGAAGGATCGGTCATTTTGTATCTGGATATGCTATTCTTGAATGATATATGGTGCGCAGACGACTGGCAAATGTCTCTTTGATGAGTTTGACGTCACGGAAAGCCAAAGGCGACTCATTGTGCAACCCTTCGGCCACCTGGGTGTCTATGATCTTGTCCACCAATGCATCGATGGACTCTGCCGAATAGTCCTTCAGCGACCGCGAGGCGGCTTCTACAGCATCGGCCATCATCAGGATAGACGTTTCGACCGAACGCGGATTCGGGCCGGGATAGGTGTAAGGCGCGGGGTCGACATATTCATCGGGATGCTGCCGGCACGCGGTCAGATAGAAAAACCGTGCCGTGCCACGGCCATGGTGCTCTGCTATGAAGTTGCTGATCACCTGAGGCAGACGCGCCTTGTCGGCACGCTTCAGTCCGTCAGTCACATGGCCGACAATGATGCGCGCGCTCTGCTCAGGATCAAGAGCGTCATGCGGATTAACCCCATGCTGGTTTTCAGTAAAGAAGGCTGGATTGGAAATCTTCCCTATGTCGTGATACAGCGCTCCGGCACGCACCAGCTGCACATTGGCCCCGAGCTTCATGGCGGCTTCGCTGGCCAGATTGCTAACGGCCATCGAGTGCTGGAAAGTGCCCGGACACTCCTTGCTCAATTCGCGCAACACAGGATTATTGATATCGCTGAGTTCTACCAGTGCCACCAGCGACGTGAAGCCAAACAGGCGTTCCACGACAAAAATCAGCACATATGCAAACGAAACAAAAACGGCATTTATGGCACAGAAACCGAAAATTCGGCCGGTCAAGGAATTAAATGAACCGGTCGTCATCAGATTGATAGCCACATAAGCCAACGAATAAGCCACAAACACCAACACTGCCGAACGCAGCAACTGCGAACGCCGCGAAAGTTCCTTGAGCGAATTAATGGCCGTGACTCCGGCAACAAACTGCATGAATATAAATTCAAGAGGATAGGATGCGGAAAAAGCGCAGACAAGCACTGTCACCAGCAAAGTGAACATAGCGGTGCGACCGTCGAAAAACACCAGAACCATGATCGGCACCATGGTAAACGGCACAATGTAGAGACCGGAAGTAAACGCCCCACCGAGAGCATCGGCAAGCAGAGCGAAAATCGTCACTATTCCAACAAGGAAGCAGACCGCCTTGACGTCGGACTCGATGCGCGGACGGAAAAAATGAAGAAAGCCGGCCATACAGCTAAAAAGCAGAATCACATACAGAAACTTGGCCAACCATGTCCATGCGCGGCTTCCCGCCGCATCGGCTCCGCGCTCGGCCTGCATCTGCTCGAAAGTGCGCAACACGGTGTAGAGCCTCGGCGAAACAATGTCGCCACGGTCAATTATGCGCTCTCCCTGCTGGAGCACGCCCACAGGCACCGACACCTTCTGATATTCCTGACGCAGAATGCGCTCCGAAGTCTCACGGTCTTCAATCATATTCGGTTCCAGCATCGACGCCAACCGGGAAGACTCGATGGCCCGGTGGCTTTCGGCATCGGGCAACTGCTCCTTTATCCATTCATATGCACGCATCGGTGAACGCAGCCTGGATGTCGACGCGGGAGCCGACAGATTGTCGCCTGTCGCGAAACGGACATTAACCAGGCGGCCTGTGACAATATCGTTATAGACTGACTCGTCGACAACTCCGGAAGCAAACACCTCGCGCACCTTTGACATAATACGCTTGCGGCGGTCAGCTCCGACATCGCCGAGTTCGGCAAGAGCCGCCGAAAGATCCTCGGCCACCCGACTGTCCACTCCGGCATTGCGCTTGAACACAGGCACAAACGCACGATCAACGGAATCGCGCGCATGGCGCACGCTGAGCGAATCTTTATAGACAGGGATGTCGAACGGTGCCGTCAGCAATGAATAATTCCACGGACGGTCCTGCTCATAGATATAGGTCGACTGCGACGTGCGCGGCATGAAATAGACTATCAGCAAAGTGCCGATCGCAAAAATAATCAGCCGCAGCGCAGCCGCAGATTTCAAAGGACTATTTTTCATATGCGGGTTGCGGATTTCACTCCATTCAGACTTTTTACTCTAGAACACAATTCGTCAACAACTGAGGCATTGCTCACTCGCACCACAAGACGGCCGGTAAACACGCGGTCGGTGGCTTCGATCGAAAGCTGGCGAATGTCAATGCCGAGCTGACTGGAAATCATCGATATAAGCTCCTGAAGAATGCCATGACGGTCTATTCCCTCCATCTGCACCGTCGCCACAAAACGCGACTCCGGCACCTCCTCCCAGGCCGTTGAAAGTATGCGTGAGCCATATGTAGCCTTGAGCACCGCCGCACGCGGACACGTCAGCGAATGGACCGTCACCGTGCCGTCATCTTCAATAAAGCCCATCACGTCGTCGCCGGGAATCGGATTGCAGCATTGCGCCAGACTGTAGTTTGAATCGGCTCCGTCGGGACCCGACGTGCGCAGACGATACGTCTCCTTGCGGTTTATGACGGGAGTGGACGACTCCTGGACCATCTCATCAGCATCCTCTTTCGATCCGAAAGACGGCAGCCCAAGACGCAGAATCTTCTTCAACAACGACGTGGAATTCCGACGTGCTATATGCGCCAGAGCTTCGTCAATGTCAACCTGCCCGCGAGATATGGCCAGATAGATCTCATCGCGAGAATTCAGCTTGTAATACCCCATCACCTTGGTGATCAACTCGTTTGAATCAGACAGAGAATACTCACGCAACGCCTCGCAGAAGCGCTCGCGTCCCTGTTCGATCTGAGGCTGGCGATCACGTCTCAAAGCCTGGCGCAGACGGGTGCGTGCCTTTGCGGTCACCAGAAAACTCTCCCATTCCGGCTGAGGATTCGGATGTTGCGATGTCAGCACCTCGACCTGATCACCTGAACATAACCGATGATTCAACGGCACAAGCTTATGGTTGACTTTTCCGGCTATGCATCGCAGTCCCACTTCATTGTGAATGGAAAACGCGACGTCAAGCACTGTAGCGCCGGAAGGCAGAGTCAGCAACTCGCCCTTAGGAGTGAACACCACGATCTCCGAAGCAAACAGATTGAGTTTCAAAGTGTCGAGAAAATCAATCGCACTTGGTTCCGGATTGTCAAGAATATCCTTGATAGTGCGCAACCACACCGTCAGCTCGCTCTCTTCATCGCCTTCGCCAACCTTATACTTCCAATGGGCCGCAAATCCGCGCTCGGCAATGTCGTCCATGCGGCGCGAACGAATCTGTATCTCCACCCAATTTCCATCATTGCCCATAACCGTCAGATGCAAAGCCTGATAACCGTTGGCTTTAGGCACCGAGATCCAGTCGCGCGTGCGGTCGGGATGAAGCTTATAAATATCAGTGATCGCCGAATAAATCTGCCAGCATATATGCTTCTCACTCGCCGGATCATCACAATCGAAAATGATGCGCATGGCATAAAGATCATACACCTCCTCAAACGGGATGTTTTTCGTCTGCATTTTCCGCCAGATGGAATATACCGACTTCAGCCGGTATTTGGCTTCAAAATTAATGCCCAGCGCATGCAACTGATTCTCGATCGGCATCGCGAAATCACGATAAACCATGTGTCTCCCGGCTTCCGTGCTCTGGATCTTCGATGAAATATCCTCATAGGCAGCAGGATGCTCATATTTGAAACTCAGATCCTCCAGCTCGGTCTTGATGCCGAATAATCCCAGCCGGTGAGCCAGCGGCGCATAGATATAGAGAGTCTCGCCGGCTATCTTATACTGCTTTGCCGGCGCCATAGAGCCGAGAGTGCGCATATTGTGCAGACGGTCGGCCATCTTGAGCAACACCACACGGATATCTTCACTCATGGTCAGCAACAGCTTGCGGAAATTTTCAGCCTGCGCCGACGCTTTGTCGCCGAAAATGCCGCCCGAAATCTTTGTCAGACCGTCAACAAGCTGAGCGATTTTCGCTCCGAAATTCTGGCGTATGTCATCAACCGTATAATCCGTATCTTCAACCACATCATGAAGGAGCGCCGCGCATATGCTCGTCGATCCCAGACCGATTTCCTGGCTGGCTATACGGGCCACAGCGATCGGATGCAGTATGTAAGGCTCACCGCTGCGACGGCGGATTCCCTTGTGTGCTTCCTTGGCAAAACGATACGCACGCTCGATTATCTCTACCTTCTTGCGGTGGTTTGACTGCAGATAACCCCGGAGCACGTCCTGAAACGCCTCCTCGATAATCTGCTCCTCGGCCTGCGAATCAGGCTGAGGCAAATTCCGTTCAGGTATACCGTGATCAATCATAATCAATCATTTATTAGACCCCAAAATTACAAAAAATCTGGCAATGTCTTAACTACCACACAAAAAAACGCGCTCACCCCCCGCCATTTTGCGATTATAACCGCACTTTCTACAAAAAGCTGAGTTTAACCGCCCCGCCTTCAACACCAAATCCCGGCTACTACACGGCTACTACACGGCTACTACACGGCTACTACAC
>CAMWTI010000050.1 GCA_947177135.1 uncultured Porphyromonadaceae bacterium
CTATATCACTTGGTCCAGGCCTTTCGCCCATGCGTCGCGCGAGATGAAGTATAGATTGTCTGCTCCGTCCTCATCCCAGTGCATCAACGCCCACACATTGCCTTTGGCGTCAAATCTGGTGTCGACCATCATCGGCACTACGCCATTGCCAGAAATCGCAGAATTGGAACTGTTATACAGAGTATGGCCCCGGGTTCCGGCATCGAGTCGAAGCAGACCTGTGCGCAATCCCACCGACAACAGTTCCGGATTATTCGGGTCAACCGCGAATTTATATGCCCTGACCACAGTCGGCAGAGGCGAAACATTGGCGAAAGACCCGTCGGGCTCAAGCCTGTCTATATAAACGGTGCCGGTATATGCCATGGCGACGTTGTTTGCCTCTCCTGCGGTCATCATATAGATTGAACCGTCGGGCGCGGCCTGTATGCGGCCAACATTCGGTCCGGAAGTTCCCGTCGGCCGCACCCTGCTGAACGAGAAGGCTCCGGCATTCAGATCGAAACATCCATATCCTTCGGCGTCTCCGGCCCAGATGGCAGAAGGTTCGCCTGTCCGACAGCCGATGGCATTGCCGCTCACTTGTTCCGGCAATGTCATTTCGTGGACTATCGAACCGTTCTGGCCGATAATCACAGCCCACGTCCGGGCCGAATTGTGTACAAAAAATCCGTTTTTGGCACACTGCGGGCGTGTGGCTCCCACAGATCCTTTGAGCGCTTTCCAGCTGACATTGTCGGCATCCGGATCATAAGTCATTATGCCGACGGAATTTCCAACAGCCAGAATGCGTCCGTCGTCCATAGCCTCCATGCCTCCGGTCACATAGTCGGTCCAGCAGCGTGTGAACGCGCCGAATCTCGAGTGCGAGACGTCGAGCGGAGCCGACCAGGTGCCGCGATGATCCGCGGCCTGCACACAGACAAACAGGCGGTCGGCGGTGGCAGTGAGGCAATTGATCGCAAAACCATATATGCCGGACTCTTCCACAATCTGCTTTTCCACATTCAGCACCATAAGACCGAAATCTGTAGCCACATATGCCCTGTTGCCCCTGAACGCAACATCTTTTACCTTTTTGCTGACGGTGAGCGATGCGTTCATCAGTTCCGGGAAACTGACAGTCGTTCCGTCGGCCTTCACCACATCAATATTGTCATTCTCATAACTGACAAGCAGATATCGACCGTCGTGGTTGTAGAATATGTCGGCGATCTTTCCGTCGTTCAACAGATTGGAACGCCCATATGAATACACCTCGCCAGTCTGCTTGCTGACAGACGAAAGGTTGCCCTGCGACAGCACATAGACCAGATCATCCGTGTCTATCACCCGCGTCGGCACTCCGCCATATGAAGATATGGTTTCCCATGATCCGACAACCTGCTGGGCAGACGCGACAGGAGCGACACAGACCGACGCCATTGCGGCAATCAATGAAATTTTCAGTATTTTCATGCGTTTAAAACGTATTTTTCAGCACTAATATTGTGAAGAATCCGGCAGGCTACCTATTTCAGTATTTTTGCGGTCTTGCCTGTCGCGTCTCTGACTATACGGATTTGCGGCACAGTTTTTTGCGGATATACAGGGCGTCCAAGTAAATCGCAGGCAACGGTTTCTTCCGACGCAAGGCCAATCTCAGCCTCTACACCGCTTATCGAGGTGGTTTCCGATACAGATACATTCAGCACGGCATAGTCACCGCCGCGATGGGCGGGACGGACATAAAACGTGGCCTCTCCGCTATTCCGGGCGCTGACTTCGATCTCAAGCCGGCCTGGCTCCGACGTCACAATTCTCACATCGGCCACCGACTCCGAGGCATCATCTGCCGCACTGACCACAAATGCCGGATTGACGGCCTCATGGGCAGGAGTGATTGAGAGACTCACGGCGGAAACCGATCCTTGTGTCAGGCTCACATCCTTGGATTCGATCTTTTCAACAAGGGCATAGACCGGATTATAAGGCTCGAGAAGCGGACTGTATCTATCATAGGATTCGGCCGGAACATAGAACTCTGTCGAATATCCAATACCCTGGGCAATATAATTGCGGAAGGCAAACGGAGGATCAGCCGGATGCATGATGACCTGACGCAGAGAAACGCATCCGGTGAAAGCATTGGCTCCGATCCTGTTTATGGACGAGGGCAGTTCGACAACCGACAGCGATTGGTTCCAGGCGAATGCATCGGAATCAATTCCTGTCACGGATAATTGCGTGTCGCCGATCGTGATACGATCAGGGACAACGATATCCGCAGTAGCGCCACATTCCGGGGCCTCGATCACCGAGACGCCGTTGTCTGACGAAGGCAGGAAGACAAGTCCATCGGCCAAAACTCCGACCCGCACAGGACGCCGCAGCGAAATCTGGGTGTATCCTTTGCGATAGCAGACCTCATAGACGCCAAACGGCACGTCGGCATAGACTGGATCTATCGGAAGCACATCGGCCATCGGCTCTATTGTGCCACGGAAACATTCAAAAGTGTGGCTGGACGTTGTGCCTGACGGGGCATAGAACGCAATATTCAGTGACGCAGAACGGTGAGTGTTCTGAGTATTTATGACCGGCGTGTGTGGCCACAATTGTCCGCCCACAAGGACCGGCGGCACAGAAAGTCCGTTGGTAACTTCAAGGGTTTCATACCGAGTCCAATGTGAAAGAGGCGCACCGCCTTTGATTTCCACACTTAACTCTTCGTCGGACAACTGATTGCCATCTTCGTCAGAAAAGCGCACCAGACAGATTCCAGGCTGGATCAGAGCGCCCGAGGAATCAAACACAGGGAATCCGCAGTTGACAACAGTATTGGTTCTGGCTGCGACTGAGATCTCGTCCGACTTTGTCGAACACAGCTCCCGGCCAGATATGTCAGAAAACACAACGGTTATACATCCTTCATAATCCATATCACCGTCATTGACCACATAAAAGCTGAATTCGCCTGAAAATCCGGAATGCAGGTCATGGTCAGGAAGAATGTCGACCACCCGGACATCAGTCTCGGCCACGGCAGCCGGAGAATCCGACAAGACATAGCGGCCGTCGTCGGTAACCGTGAGGCAGACGAAATACGGACGGCCATAGATCATGTCGGCAACGACATATCCGAGGCCGTCGTCACAAACATATGCCGGATATATCCGGTAATCGCCAGGCAACAGACCGCAACCGGAGAAATCACAACTGAACGAATCATGCCGCACAGCTCCCGACATGGTGAGGTTCTGCCCTGACCAGAATGTGGTCTCCGCCACTCTGCCTCCATCGGACCCGACTATCACAGCTCCGACTCCGACATTGAACAGAGTATATCCTTTGCTTTTATAATAAAGAGCCAGGCGGCCATCGCCGGCAACACTCATCGATCCTCCCATTTTTCCATAGACCACACCAGGATCCGCACCCGGAGGGACCGCACAGACCATATGCTGAGCCGCATTATAGCCACCGAGGGCGCCACCAGTTCCCGCATGCGACGGGTTCAGGGCCGACAGTCTAAACCAGCCGTCAGACATTCCGTCCCAGCCCCAGTTCACATGATACATCCCGGACCTGCGATATCCGTCTATGACAAATGCATGCCCCATCGTCTTCGTCGATCCTGCATAATATACCGGACGGCCGAGACTCAACTGGCTATAAATCATATTCTCCCATTGCGCCTGAGAGAAGTCTCTGTGGCTATAAAGGCGGGTATAATTGCTGTCGTAGCCGAAATGCTCGACCAGCGCCCGTGCCATCTCGCTATTGGATCCTCCACTCTCAGTCAGGCCATATCCGATGCCCGATGACAATCCGCACGCAAGCATCAGGCGTCCGACCTGATCAATAGATTCTTGGGAGACCGACGGCGTGTAGACGTCAAACATACTGTCAAAATCAAAATCCGCGGAGGCAAAGTCAAACACCACAGGCTCTCCATGGGTATTCACTGCGTTGTAAGATCTGATTCCGCTGCCTTTGTAGTATCCGATTGCGTGTACGACCTGAGCCATCGCTGTGGCGACACAACCGGTGACACAGGCGGAGCCGTTGATCGCCGGGCAATGTATATTATACGGATATGTCTGACCCCATTTAGTAGACATCATCGGCGCAATGTCGGTCCATACGGCATATTGGTCCATCAGCCATGAATCCGGCATTCCGGAGGTCGTCTGAGACTGGATCTCCGAATCATATCCACTTAGAATCCATGCGGCTGCCGGAGCCATTTCTCCGGCAGAAAACTCTCCCGATGTGACATCAGCGAGTAGCGGAGCAGTATCGTCATCACCGGAGACAACAACATAACCGCCTGAAAGCCTGTCGAACACATAATAAGCCCCGGACGGAGCCGAATATGCCAGAGTATACTCCATACCGGCTGCAGCCGATGAAACCCGCCGCATATCCGTGGACTGCATTAGCTCCGAATGCATGGCCCGCTCCAGCGCAGCCTGCGGAGAGATGCTTTTTGCCGACAGATGAAATGCGAATGCAATGGCGATGATTACTGACAAAAAGTATATACGATGTTTCTGTATGTACATATGTATTTACCTATTTTTGTGACGACAGGACCTCGAGCAACCGGGCCATGGCCCGGCCTCGATGAGAGATCGCGTTTTTCGCGTCGGCCGACATTTCCGCAAACGTATGCGAACCGCCTTCGGGCACAAACACCGGATCATAGCCGAATCCGTCCGTGCCTGACGGCATGGTGGCGATGTGGCCCCGCACCTCTCCTTCGACCAGCGTCAGCTCTCCGCCGCGGATCAGGGCAATCACCGTGCGGAAACGGGCGCGGCGATCGGCCACGCCGTCCATTTCGCGCAGAAGCCGGGCCATGTTCGCGGCCGAGTCGTGGCCAGGACCGGCATAACGCGCCGAGTATACGCCGGGAGCGCCGCCGAGCGCGGCGACTTCCAGCCCGGTGTCGTCGGCAAAGACCATGTCGGCGCCATATTTTTCAGCTACCCACCGGGCCTTGATCTCGGCATTGCCCTCGAGAGTGTCGGCCGTTTCAGGAATGTCGTCATGACAGCCTATCTCGGCCAGCGACATAACCCGGACTCCGTCTCCGAGTATCTGACGTATTTCCTGAAGCTTGTGGGCGTTGTTGGTTGCAAATACTATCATTTGATGACGAAGTTAAGGATCTTGCCCGGCACAAAAATCACTTTGACCGGCTCCTTGCCGCCGGTCCACTTCCCGGCAGCTTCATGGGCCATCGCAACCGCCTTCACGGTCTCGGCGTCGGCATCGGCCGCCACGGTGATATTGTAGCGGGCCTTTCCGTTGAACGATACGGCATAGGTCACCTCGGCTTCCACCAGGTGCTTTTCGTCGTGGGCGGGCCATTGCGCGTCGACCACCGAAGTGTCGTGACCAAGGGCCGAATGCCACAGCTCTTCGGCCACGTGGGGAGCGAACGGGGCGATCACCACTGCGAGCGGCTCGAGCACGGCGCGGCTGCGGCACTTCTGCGCGGTCAGTTCATTGACGCAGATCATGAATGCGGCCACCGACGTGTTGAACGAGAAGTTCTCTATGTCCTGCGACACTTTCTTGATCAGCGTGTGGATCGTCTTCAGGTTGGCGGCAGATGGCTGGCTGTTGTCAGAGTCCTGATAGAGCTTCCAGAGTTTTCTGATAAAGCGGTTTACTCCGTCAATGCCGTTGGTGTCCCAAGGCTTGCTCTGCTCGAGCGGGCCAAGGAACATTTCATAGAGGCGCAGTGTGTCGGCGCCATAGCGTTCCACAATGTCGTCGGGATTGACAACGTTGAACATCGACTTCGACATTTTCTCGACGGCATAGCCACAGATGTATCTGCCATCTTCCAGCACAAACTCGGCAGTGGCGAATTCCGGGCGCCAGGCACGGAAGGCATCGAGATCGAGCACGTCGTTGCTGACAATGTTGACGTCAACGTGGATGGGCGTTGTGTCATAGTCCTTGCGCAGTCCGGCGCTCACGAAGGTGTTGGTGTCCTTGATGCGATAGACGAAGTTGCTCCGGCCCTGGATCATACCCTGGTTTATGAGTTTGCGGAAAGGCTCGTCCTCGCATACGATCCCCAGGTCATAGAGGAATTTGTTCCAGAAACGGCTGTAGATCAAATGGCCGGTGGCATGTTCTGTTCCGCCGATGTAGAGGTCGACCTGCCGCCAGTATCCGTTGGCTTCGGGACTGACGAGGGCGTCGCTGTTGCGTGGATCCATGTAGCGCAGATAATATGCGCTCGATCCTGCAAATCCGGGCATGGTGTTCAGTTCCAGCGGATAACCGTCGGCGGTTTGCCAGTTTTTGGCGCGTCCCAGCGGCGGTTCGCCGCTTTCGGTCGGCAGATACTGGTCGATTTCAGGGAGCTGCAGCGGCAGCTGGTCGGCGGGCAGCATGTGGGGGATGCCGTCTTTATAGTACACGGGGAACGGTTCGCCCCAATAGCGCTGGCGGCTGAATATGGCGTCGCGCAGGCGGTAGTTCACTTTCACACGTCCGAGGCCTTTTTCAGCAATGAAACGCTTTGTTGCCGCGATGGCGTCTTTTACTTCCATGCCGTTGAGGTTCAGGTCCGGACCTTCGGAGTTGATCATGCGTCCGCTCTTGGCGTCAAAACTGCTTTCGCTCACGTCGGCGCCCTCGATCAGCGGAATCACGGGCAGGTCGAAGTGGCGGGCAAAGGCATAGTCGCGGCTGTCGTGGGCGGGCACCGCCATGATCGCGCCGGTGCCGTAACCGGCGAGCACATAGTCGCTCACCCAGATCGGAATCTGCTTGCCGGTCAGCGGATTTATGGCATATGATCCGGTGAATACACCTGTCACTTTCTTGTCGATCATGCGCTCGCGCTCGGTTTTGTGTTTCACTTCGTCGAGATATGCGCGGACGGCGTCGCGGCATTCGTCGGCCGTGACCATATCGACATATGCGCTCTCAGGGGCGAGCACCATGAATGTCACGCCGAAGACGGTGTCGGCGCGAGTGGTGAAAATTTCAAGGTCCAGATCGCGGCCGGCCACCTTGAAGCGCATCTCGGCGCCCTCCGAGCGGCCGATCCAGTTGCGCTGGGTCTCTTTGAGCGAGTCGGTCCAGTCAACGCGGTCCAGTCCGTCAAGCAGACGCTGGGCATAGGCGCTCACGCGCAGACACCACTGATACATGAGCTTCTGTTCCACAGGATAACCGCCGCGTATGCTCAGACCTTCGCTCACTTCGTCGTTGGCCAGCACGGTTCCGAGTTTCGGACACCAGTTGACCATGGTGTGGCCGAGATAGGCGATGCGATAGTTCATCAGCACGTCGCTCTTGGCCTTTTCGTCCATTGCCGCCCACTCGGCCGCAGTGAATTCCAGTTCCTTTCCGGCGGCAGCCTGGATCCCTTCGGTGCCGTGCGACTGAAAATGAGCCACCAGCGCGTCAATCGGCATGGCCCGGTCGGCAGCAATGTCGTAATAGTGTCCGAACATCTGCTGGAAGGCCCATTGCGTCCATTTGTAATATTCGGGGTCACATGTTTTAACCTCGCGGCTCCAGTCATAGCAGAAGCCTATCTTGTCAAGCTGCGACCGATAGCGGGCAATGTTGACCGTGGTGGTCTTTTCGGGATGCTGACCGGTCTGTATGGCATATTGCTCGGCGGGCAGGCCATAGGCGTCGTAGCCCATGGGATGGAGCACATTGAAGCCTTGCAGACGCTTGTAGCGCGCATATATGTCGGAAGCTATATAACCGAGCGGGTGTCCGACGTGCAGACCTGCCCCTGATGGATAAGGAAACATGTCGAGCACATAGAATTTCGGTTTCGACTGATCGGTGCTTACTTTATATATTTCTGATTCACGCCACTGCCGCTGCCAGCGGCTCTCAATTTCGCGATGATTGTACTCCATGACTATAAGTTGTTTATGATTTAAGCGCAAAGTTAGCAATTTTCCTCCAAACCGTCAAATCCAACCAGGGCCGCGCACATCCGTTAGGGAGCAAACCGCAGCCTGGACATCTGAAGTTTGCGTGACTACTGGATTTGCGACTGTTTTTTACATCTGTTTTTGGATGGGATATGGAAAATTCGTAATTTTACAGCAAATTTATTTCCCTTATGAGAAAGATAAGCATTATTCTGGCTCTTGGCGCGTTACCGGCCATGGCCTATCAGATTTCGCCCGACGAGGCACTGGCCCGCGCAACGGGTCATGACAGGACCGCCTATGCGGCAGCCGCCGATAAGACGACGGAAAGAGAATATTCGTTTGCCGGACAACAGGGAAGCCTCTACGTGTTCAACCGTCTGGGCAATGCCGGCGGATTCATGCTCACGTCATCAGACTCCAACGGCCGTCCGCTTTATGCAGTGGCTGATTCCGGCAGCTTCCCGACCGCGGAGAGCATGCCTCCGGCAATGAAATGGCTGCTTGAGCAGTATGAGGCAGAGAATGAAGCGCAAGTACAGGCCGCAGGGTTCACCGTGCCCGACTACTATGTCGGATGGAACGCAATCAGCCCTCTGGTCAGCGCCAAATGGGACCAGGGGTCGCCATATAACGACAGATGTCCGGTCGTCTACAACCAGAAGACAATCACAGGCTGCGTGGCCACCGCCATGGCGCAGATCATCTATACCCACCGCTATGCCAAAGGCACGGGCAAGATCTCGTACCAGATGTATGTCGACAACTCCACCCAGAGTTTCGATTTCGCGGCTGCCAAATTTGACTTCGCGGCAATGACCGACACTTACAGCGACAAGTCGACAACCGCCTCTCGCGAAGCGGTGGCCGAACTGATGGAAGCGTGCGGCAAATCAGTCAGAATGAGCTATATCCCCGGGTTCAGCAGCGCCATCACCAGCGACGTGCCACAGGCCCTGAAGAACTATTTCGGATATGACCGGCACACCGCACTGTGCAGCCGCTGGGACTATCAGACCGAACAGTGGGAGACTATCATCTACAATGAGCTGCTGGCCGGACGTCCCGTATATTATTCAGGATCGACGATCAACGGCGGAGGCCATGCCTTCGTCTGCGACGGATATGACGGCAACGGACTTTTTCATATCAACTGGGGCTGGAGCGGAATGAGCGACGGATTCTTCGCCCTGCCGTCGCTGAAGCCCGGACAGGTTGGCGCCGGCGCCACGGAGGGAGGCTTCTCGACCGTGCAGCAGATCGTGGTCGTGGTTCCGCCGGACAGCAAAGATATCCAGGACCTGACTCCGGCAAAAATATCGGGAACAACAGATATTCTGCTGACCGATGTCGAGATCTCGCCCCTGTGTTCAGGCGAGGATGTCACGGTGGCATTCACTGCCGTCAACTGCGGCAATCTTGATCTGAACACCGATGCATCTCGCCTGCTGCTTTATAACGCCAGCAACTCCATCGTCTCGTATGGCAACGAGGTGCGGTCATACAGCGTGCCTGCCGGCGACGCTCTGCGCAGCACCTTCCGCATCGTGCTCGTCGATGACAAAGGCCGGAGCATTACGCCAGGAGAATATGAGCTTCGCATATGTGACTCCAACGAAAAACCGCTTTCAGACCAGGCCGTGTTCACTGTCACCGTCACCGACGACAAACTGCCGAAGGACGATGGCTTCACCCACACCGGCCAAGTGTCGGTCGGCAATGCCGGAGAAGTGATACCTACCGCGATCATCAAAGGCAAATCCTTCCACCTCAGCCCGTCGGTGCGCAACGACAACGCAAGCGCGAGCTTCTCGATCGGACTTGCGCTCTTCAAGCCTGGCACCGACGAGATCGTCTGGTCAGACACCCAGTCCATGACCTGCCAGAACACCAACGGAAGCTATATACCCGGATTCCCGTATCTCAAAGACTACAGCGTGAGCGCTCCAGCCGGAGTCTATGACGCGGCATTCATTTCCAACGGCAACAAGATCATATCTGACCGAGTTCGGGGAGTCAGAGTCGGCGAGATCGCCGGCAAACTGGCATTCGCACCGACGGCCGACGGCAAAGGAGTGTCAATGATGAAACACGCCTACAGCGGCGACATCGTGGTGCCTGAATCGGTCACTCTGTCAGACGGACGCACATTCAGTGTGACCGAAGTCGACGCCGAGGCGTTTCTTGACCTCACGAAGGTGAATTCAATCGACTTTCCGGCATCGCTCACCTCGATGGGGCTGCACGCGCTTCGCCACACCCGCAATGTGCAGACCATCATATTCCGCGGCGCGACAGTACCTTTTGTCAACATCGCCGCCGTGGCCTACAGGATCAATCCTCACGTAAAGATCTATGTCAAAGCCGCCGCCCTCGAAGCCTATGCAGCCGCCATGGCACCGTTCAAGGTGCTTCCGCTCGACGATCCAAGCGCCATCACAGAGATTGAGTCAGACGCCATGGACATCGACCAGCCCATCTATGATCTCTTCGGACGCCGCGTGCTGAATCCCACGCCCGGAAAGATCTACATCCGCGCCGGAAAGAAGTTCCGCCTGTAAATAAAATCCGCCTTATATTCATCGAAGAGGCTGAGATCTGATTCTCAGCCTCTTCGTCGTTATATTTCATTGCGCCAATTTTATAATTTGACGGGAACCGGTCAACGGAAGGCGAGGCGGAAGGTGACAGGATCGGCGCTGACAAGGCTGAGCGCGCCACCGAAACCGGTCATCATGCGGCGGCTCACGCTCAGACCGATGCCGCTGCCATCGGCGCGGGTGGAGAAAAACGGAGTGAAGATCTCGCCGGCTATCCCGGCAGGCAGCGGCTCGCCATCGTTGGAGATGTCAATCACGCCGTCGGCGGCTTTGACCGAGATGCGGCGCGCGCCGGCCTGCATGGCATTGGTGCAGATGTTGACCAGAATCTGCATCAGCATGCTTTCGTCGGCCGTCACCGCCATGCCAGAACGGCACTGCCACGTGATCTGCGGAAATAGCGAAGAGAGATCTTTCAGCATAGCGCCAACATTGACTGCCTGAAGCCGCGGCAACGCAGAATTCGTGAATTTGCGATATGATTCCACAAACTCCATCAGCGACCGGCCAGTGCGGCCAATCGCCTCGAGTCCTTCGCGCCGCTCATCCTCGCATTCCTGCGGAAGGTAGAGCAACGTGTCGCTCAACGAAATGACCGGAGCCAGCGAATTCATGATTTCATGGGCCAGAGTGCGCGTCAGCTGTTCCCACGCGTCAGCCTCGCAGGCTTCCAGTTCATGGCTTATGTCGATGATAGAAAAAATGCGCAACACACGGCCGTCGGTCTTCAGGGAGGCCACCTGCAGCGTCAGTCCAAGCCCTGTCCCCACCGTCATCCGGCGGCCAGGCTCGGCGGCAGCCATCGCCTCAGGCAACGACGGGTCTATGCGGCTGAGCTGCGACAGGTGCGTCAGCACCGCCAGCCCGAGCAATCTGAGAGCCGCGGCATTACATACGGTGACGAATCCGCGCGAGTCGACCACGATGATCCCGGCTTCGGCCTTGTCGAGAATCAGTCCATAATAGAGGTCGGCCTGCTCGGCGCGGCGGCGGAAGCCGGCAATGATTTCAGCGATGCGGTTGAGAGTGCGGTTCACGCTCCGGTTGCGGCTGAAGCGCACCGACGTGTCGCTGTTTTCAAGCGCTTCGAGCAGCAATCTCAGATTGGAGGTCTTGCGCCTGCTGCCGGCCAGCGACACCAGCGCCACAACCGTGGCCAGAGCGGCCACTCCCCATGCGATCCACTGGCTCATAGGCCGTAACGTTTGATCTTATTATAGAGCGTCTGGCGCGAAATGCCCAGACGGATGGCCACGCGCGTCATGTTGCCACGCTCCTCGACAATGGCGCGCTCGATGCGGCCACGTTCCATCGCGGCGAGCGAATCGGCTGGCCCGGCCGACGAATCGGCCTGAGCAGGCTCCGCGGGCGCGCCGGACTCAGTCGGCTCCGACACTCGCAGCAGCGTGTCGATCAATTCGCGGTTGTCCCACGGTTTGACCACAAACTCCGCCGCGCCGGCCTTGATGCCCTGCACGGCAAGACGTATGTCGGCATAGGCAGTGAAGAGCACCACCGGCACTGCCGGCGATGACTCGCGCAGCCTTCCGAGCCAATAGAGGCCCTCGTTGCCGTTGTTGACAGCCGACTTGAAATTCATGTCAAGCAACACGCAATCAGGGCTTTCAGCTTTGACGACGGCAAGCAGATGAACAGGCGAGGTCAGCGTCACCACCCGCTCGAAAAACGGGCGCAACAGCAGGCTCACCGCCGTCAGCACCGACCGGTTGTCGTCGGCCACCACTATGCAATTTCTTCTGAATTTCATCGCTGCGCAAAGTCTATCTGTGTCACTGCTTATCCGCGGGAGCAAATATACAACATTTTTATGATTTGGCGGAAAATCAGACGGCCGATTGTCAAATTATTGGACATTTCGCAAATCCGCCCAAACATTATCTGACGGCGTATCAGCAATTTACATTTTTCACCAATTGAAAACCATTATATTGTCAGCAGAAACAATCATACTCTAAACACAACATGAAAATACTGAAATTTCTTGCCATTGCGGCTCCCATGCTATGCGGTTTCAGCCCGACGAATGCATCGGTTCACACTCTCAGATCAAAAGGCGAAGTGCTGCTGATTGCCCGGCCGACGTATACTCCCATCCCCGACATCGAGACTTCGGCTGACCATGCCCTCACGACTGCCCTATCCCTGCTCAGCAGATAATCCGGAATAGGATTTGGAATGCGATTAAAAAACATTTATCTTTGTTTATTGCAAATATAACAGAATCTTACCAATGATCAAGACAGAAAAACTGTGTAAGGTGTTTCGCACCGACGAGGTGGAGACACTGGCCCTGAACGACGTGAATTTCGAGGTGGCCAAAGGCGAATTTGTGGCGGTGATGGGGCCGTCGGGCTGCGGCAAGTCCACGCTGCTCAACATCATCGGGCTACTCGACAATCCCACTTCGGGCAGCTACCGGCTCTTCGGCCAGGAGGTGGCCGGCCTGCGCGAGAGCGGACGCACCAAGTTCCGCAAAGGGCGCATCGGCTTCGTGTTCCAAAGCTTCAACCTGATCGACGAGCTGACGGTTGAGCAGAACGTGGAGCTGCCGCTGACCTATATGGGCCTGGCGGCCTCCGAACGCCGCCGCCGCGTCAGAGAAATCATGGAGCGGGTGCACATCTCCCACCGACGCAAGCATCTGCCGTCACAGCTCTCAGGCGGCCAGCAGCAGCGCGTGGCGGTGGCCCGCGCGCTGGTCACCGATCCGGAACTGATTCTGGCCGACGAACCTACCGGCAACCTAGACTCGCGCAACGGGCAAGAGGTGATGGAGCTGCTGTCAGAGCTGAACGCCGCAGGCACCACCATTGTTATGGTGACCCACTCGGAGCGCGACGCGGCCTTTGCCCATCGGGTGGTCAATCTTTTTGACGGATCGATAATCTCCGAGACGGTATGCGGCTGAGACTGATATTGCGCACCTTGGCGGCATCTCCGTGGCTCACCGCCTTCAAGGTGCTCGCTCTCGGACTGGGACTTGCCATGGGCAGCTTCCTGCTGATGCGCGTGGCGCGCGACCACAGCGTCGACCGCTGTTTTCCCGACTATGAGCGCATCCATCAGCTATGGGTGACCGCCCGCGACGAAGGGAAAGGCGTGGAGCAGCGTATGCCAGTAATGCCAACCGAAGCTTTAGCGAATCAGATGCGCGAAAAGCTGGCGGATTACATGGAAATATCCACGGTGGTGTTCAACGGTCTGACTGGCGACATGACCACCGACACCGGCGTGAGCGACATGATGACCATGAAGACGGTCGACCGCTATTTCTTCGACACTTTCGGGCTGAAGACGCCGACCGGCCGGCGATATGCCGACGACGTGGGGATGAAAGCCCTTTGGTTTAACGACGAGGAGGCACGACGCTTTTTCGGCAACGACAGCGTGGAGGGCCACGACGTGATAATCACCGGAGGTATGCCTGGCAAGACGGTGGGCACATTCACGACAATCCCCGAGGAATCGACCCTCAGCGACATCAAGATAATCTGTCAGGATCCGACAGTGAACTTCGGCTTCGGCCGGATATACGTCAAGATGAAGAAGGGCGCCGACGTCATGGCATTCAACCGCGAAATCCAGAAAATCTGGCAAGGAATCCAACCCGACACCGAAACAATCAAGTCTGTGATAGAGGCTGCGCCGCTTACCGACACCTTCCATGCCGACGAGAAGATTCAACTCATCACTCTGACCATGAGCGTGCTGGCCGGGCTGGTGATCTTCGTCACGGCGATGAACTATGTGTTGCTCTCGCTGGCGTCGCTGCGGCGCCGCGCAAAGACTGTGGGCGTGCAGAAGTGCAACGGCGCGTCCGGGCTGTCGATCGCCGTGGACTTCGCCACCGAAACTATCCTGCTGATGCTCGCCTCGTTAGTGGTGGTGGCCGCGGTGTTTTATGCCTCGGAGCACTGGTTTGCCGACACGCTCGGCTATTCGGTGACGCACTATGTCAGCACCAGCAGGCTGTGGGTGCTCGGCGTGGTGATGGCGATGGTCTTCGCCGTGTCGGCCATAGTGCCGGGCGTGATGATGGCGCGCATACCGGCGGCCCAGGCATTCCGCCGCTTCCGCCAGAAACGCGGCGGGTGGAAAACCGCCCTGCTCTCGCTCGAAATCGCCGCCACGGCCTTTGCCCTCGGCCTCACAGCCGTGGTGATGCGCCAGTATTCCTATATCACAGAATCTGACCGCGGCTTCAATCCGGAGCGCCTTGTGCTCGTCGGCGTCGGCATGGGACGGGACTCCAGAGTCGTCGACGACATTGTCAAGGGTCTGCCCTATGTGGAGAGCGCCTGCTGGGCCACTCTGCCGCCGGGAATCACCGGCAATGACTGGTATGAGGAATTCCTCCTTGACGACGCGACGGAAGTATATGCGGTTAATCCGGCAGTGCGCACATCGTTCTTCCGAATATTAAACATCCCCATGATAGCCGGAAAGGTGGAGGGAGTGACGCTGAGAGAGGAATCGTGGAGCTTTACAAGCGGCGAGGAGCGCGCGATTGCCGACGTGGCGGTGACGCGCTCGTTTGCCACCGACCTGCTTCACTGCACGCCCGAAGAGGCGATAGGCAAACATATCTCGATAGGCCAGCCTGGCGACAACTACTGCCAGCCGATGAACATCGCGGCGGTGTGTGAGAACGTGAAATATGGCGGCTACTTCGCGCCCGACCGCCCGGTGGTGTTTCGCCTGCACGGCGAAGGCGTCTTCGGCCGGATGATACTGAAACTGCAGGAGCCGTTTGAGGCAAACGTTGACCGCCTGCGCCGCGACATCGACGCGGAATTTCCCGACAACGACGACATCAGCCTTAACACATATGAGGATATGATGCGAAAGCCCTATGCCGAGATCAACTCGTTCAGAATCCTGGCTATAATCTCGTCAGTGATGATACTGCTGATCGGCGCCATGGGGCTGCTGGCCTATCTGCGCGACGAGATAGCCCGCCGCACCAAGGAGATCGCCATACGCAAGATCAACGGCGCCACGGCGACCGACATCGTGGAGATGCTCGCCATGTCTGTCATGAAAGTGGCTATTCCCGCCGCCGCGCTGGGCGGCATCGGCTCCTGGTGGGTGGCCCGCCGGTGGATGGAGCAGTTTGCCGACACCATTGACAGCGGCGTGGCCGAGATCTGCGCCGCCTCAATGGCGCTGCTGCTGGTCATTGCCACCGCCGTGGCCCTGATGGCTCTGCGCACAGCCCAGTCCAACCCCACCGAATCGCTCCGCAGCGAATAAGCCCCCATTCCCCAATAACGACAATCCCTGTCAGACCAATTGATCTGACAGGGATTGCTGTATATAGAGTCAGTCAGAGAGACCGTTACTCGAAGGAGTAGGCTGAGACGGCGCGGAGGCCGGGTGTTCCGCAATAGGCGGAAGCGGTGCCCTGCAGCTTCAGCTTGCGGCCGAGGTTGCCGGGATTGTCCTGAAGGTTGATGGCCGCGCGAACGTCGCCGGCAGGGAGCTGCACGGGAACGCACTTGGCGAAGTCGGTTTCATCGGCGCTGGCGGCGATGATCACGTTGGAGGCCAGAGCGGAGTCGGCTCCGAGAGTGGCACCGGCATAGGAAGATCCGTTGACAAAGCCGATTATGTAGCCTTCGGTCCAGACGGTGGCGCCGTTGTTGCCGAGCGCGATGAGCTGCTCGACGGTGTAGGGCTGGTCTTCAGTGCCGCCGGCGGGCGGAGTGACAGGCTCGTCATCACCGCCGCCCTGACCGCCGTCGAGATTGAATTCGGTGACGGTCTTGATGCCGACCATGCCGAAGTATTTCTCGAACGAACCGAAGAGTGCCACCTGCTTGCCGAGGTTGCCGGGATTGGCCTGGAGATTGAGAGCATCGCGCACGGCGCCGGCGGGGAGCTGCACGGGAATACACTTGGTATAGTCGGTCTCGGAAGCGCTGGCCGCGATGAATACGTTGGTGCCTGAAGCTTCGGCACCGGTGGCGGTGGTGAAGGTGTCAGCGCTCTTGCCGGCAGCGGAGCCGACAATATAGCCGGTGGCCCAGCCTGTGGTGGCGGGGTTGTTGAGCAGGAAGAGATCAGCCACGGTGTAGGGGCTGGATGCGGATCCGTCGCCCACGGTGGCGCCTGGGTTTACAGGCTCGTCGCCGCCGCCAGAGCCTTCTCCGTCAAGCGAGAAGGCTGTGACGGACTTGACACCGGGCAGACCGAAGTATTTTTCAAGAGAACCGGTGAGAGTAACGACCTTGCCCAGATTGCCGGGGTTGGCCTGCAGGTTGAGACCGGTGCGCACGTCGCCGGCAGGCAACTGCACGGGAACACACTTGGTATAGTCCGTCTCATCGGGAGTTGTGGCGATGAAGATGTTGTTGCCGGAGGCTGCAGCGCCGGTGGCGGTGGTGAAGGAG
>CAMWTI010000051.1 GCA_947177135.1 uncultured Porphyromonadaceae bacterium
CCGACATACAGCGCGGCAAACTCCGGCAGGGCATCGGGAGAGAATCCGCCGGAAGCAAGCTGCTCAAGCGGCGCGACCGAACCGGCCGGCAAATGACGCAACCGGCGGCCGTCGGGGGTGGAAAGCCCGTCGGAATCACGCTCGAGAATACACCCGGCCACAAGGTCGGTCACCGGCGAACCGGCGCAGCCGGCCGCCCGAAGCTCATAGGGCGCAGTGACCATCACGCGGGAGGCCGAGCGCCATCGCTTCATCTGCTCCGGAGTCTTGCGCGCCAGAGAGTGATCGATAATATATCCGCGATATCCGTCGGGGGTCACACAGAGGCTCCACCCGCCGCCACTGTCCACAATCCGGACCGGAGTCCCCATCAGCGCCTGACTCACCTGCTCCGACGAGTGAGACGCGGTGGCTCGCATCGGAGCCACCGAAACGCGCACCAGAGCCTCGGCGTCTCCGGCCTTCACAGCAATGGCGCCCCATAGGAGCGCCATTGTCAATAGAATCAGCTTTCGCATCAATAAAGCCATACGCGCCTCATTTGATCAGCGACCTGATCACAGCCTTGATCTCTTCAGCAAGAGAGTCGGCCTGCTCCATGGTCGCAGCTTCGGAATAGATGCGGATGATCGGCTCGGTGTTGGACTTGCGCAGATGCACCCACTTGTCGGGGAAATCAATCTTGACTCCGTCGATGTCGGTGATCTCCTCGCCGGCAAACTTCTGCTTGACGGCCTCGAGAATCGCGTCCACATCGATCTCGGGAGTGAGTTCAATCTTGTGTTTGGCTATGGCATATGGAGGATAGCCGGCTTTGAGCTCCGACACTTTCTTGCCGCTCTTGGCCATTAGAGTCAGGAACAGAGCCACGCCGACCAGAGCGTCGCGGCCATAGTGCAGTTCGGGATAAATGACCCCGCCGTTGCCCTCGCCGCCGATAATGGCACCGGTGCGCTTCATCTCGGTCACCACGTTGACCTCGCCAACAGCCGATGCGGAATAGTCACATCCGTGACGGCGGGTGACGTCACGCAGCGCTCTCGACGAGCTAAGATTGCTCACGGTTGAGCCGGGAGTGTGGGAGAGCACATAGTCAGCCACGGCCACAAGGGTGTATTCCTCAACAAACATCTCGCCGTTCTCCATCACAATGGCCAGACGGTCAACATCAGGGTCAACCACAAAACCGACATCGGCGCGGCCCGAGCGCATCAGGTCGGCGATCTGGGTCAGATTTTCGGGAATAGGCTCGGGGGTATGGGCGAACTTGCCGGTAGCCTCGCAGTTAAGCTCGATCACGTTTTTCACGCCGAGAGCGCGCAGCAGTTGCGGGATAACGACGCCGCCGACAGAATTTACCGCGTCGACAGCCACTGTGAATCCGGCCTTGGCGATCGCGTCGGCGTCGACCAGAGGCAGAGCCAGCACCGAGTCGATATGACGGCGGTTATATGTGTTGTTGATGAATTCCTGTCCGAGATTGTCGACCTCTGCAAACGTATAGTCGTCGGCAGCGGCCAGCCGGAGCACCTCGGCTCCTTCGGCGGCGTTCAGAAATTCTCCATTATGATTCAGAAGTTTCAAGGCGTTCCACTGCTTTGGATTATGCGACGCCGTGAGGATTATGCCGCCGCAGGCGCCTTCGGAAGTCACAGCAATTTCAGTGGTGGGAGTAGAGGCGAGGCCGATATTGACCACATCGAAGCCCATGCCCATGAGCGTGCCGACAACCAGCTTGTCAACCATGGCGCCCGACAGACGCGCATCTCGCCCAACCACAATGGTGCGACTGGCGACCGGAGTGTTGGCCGCGATGAACTTCGCATAAGCGGCTGTAAATTTAACAACGTCGAGCGGACTGAGGCCCTCGCCGGGAGCACCACCGATTGTACCGCGAATGCCCGAAATAGATTTAATCAGTGACATGATTATGTTATGGTATTATGATGAATATGGTTTTATTTGTTTCAGTTTTCAGCGGAGGCCACTACTATCAGATGCGCGACGGATAGTAGCGCACGTTGTACAGATAGGGCACCACCGAGCTTTGCTCGCTCACAAGCCCGACAGTCGACTTGACCACCAGATTGACTTCGCAGTTAAGCCGCAGGAACCGCAAGGGCATCTGGAGGCCTGAGCCCCATGTGTATGAACTCTCGAGAGAATAATTATTATATCTGAACGACGACGGTTCCGTGCCCAGATCTGTGGCATTGCCATCAGATATCCACACTCCGTCGCTGTAGTAATAGTTCAGATTGGAGCGATTGAAGCGAAAGTAGATCAGCTGGTTGTCCTCCGCTTTCTCTCCGGTGCCGGGATTCACAACCTGCATGTAGACATCACCGTCGTCATCCAGCCGATAGAACGGCGTAACAGCCAGAGCGTCCTCGCGGCTCAGACCGCGGGCCTCCATATCGGCCACAGACACAAACACCGAGTCAGCCGGCACAGCATTTATCACTTGAAAGCTCGACAGATAGTAATTCGTCGACTCCGTTTCATCGCGCAGCATCTCGGCATAACTCTTGCCGTCATTACATGAGCAGAGCGAAAAGCCTGCCACGGCGACAAGCGTGAGCGATTTGATTATCTTGTTCATTTTCCGTATTTGATTTTATTATCGGGGAGATTCACGTCATAGTCAGGCATGACCTTGAGCAACAGGTCCAGACACTCCTGCAGAGTGCCTTGGAATTCACCGCCGGCGGCATTGCGGTGGCCGCCGCCGCCGAAATGATCGGAACAGATGACGTTGACCGGAAAATCACCCTTGCTCCGCATCGACACCTTGATCTGATTGGGATCCTCGCGCAGATAGACACTCCAGACCACGTCGGGCATGGCCAGCGGACGGTTCACAAGACCCTCCGTGTCGCCCTTTTCATAGTTGAAACGCGATAGTTCGCCGGCGTCAAGCACGATCACGGCGGCGCGGTGTTCGGGTACAAGGCGCATCTTCTCGTTCATGGCATATCCGTTGAGTCTCAGCGATGCCTCAGACAGGGTGTTGCATGCCAACTGATAAAGACGGTCCTTGTTAATGCCCTTGCGCAGCAGCTCGGCAATGACAACATAGAGATCAGGTTCGTTGCTGTTATATGTGAAGTTTCCGGTGTCGGTCATCATGCCTGTGTAGATACACTCGGCCGCCATGCGGTCAATCCGGTCAAACAGCTCCAGCCGACACAACACCCTGAACAGAAGCATCGACGTCGACGAAACCTCGGGATGGCTGATCGTCACGTCACAAAAATCCGACGGATCCAGATGGTGATCGATCAGCACCTTCGGAGCAGGAGATCCGGTCAGAGCACTTTCCATCCGGTCAACCCGGCGCGGCTCGTTGAAGTCGAGACAAAACACCAGATCGGCCTCATTGAGCAACTTGGTGCCGAATTCCTGAAAACGGGTAAAGGGCACCACCTCTTTCACCCCCGGCAGAAACTGCAACGACTTCGGCACCAGATCGGGAGTGACCACGGCCGCCGTCTTGCCGATGGAATTGAGCACATGCCACAGGCCGAGCGACGAGCCGATAGCGTCGCCGTCAGGCGTAAGGTGACACGTGATGACTATGCGCTCGCTCCGGTCAAGCAGCCTGCGCAGGGCCTTTACGCTGTTTTCATCGATAATTCTCGAAATCATGCTGTTCTATATACTCTTGCTTCTGTATCTTCTAATCCGCAAAATTACGCAATTCCACCGAATAATCAAAATCAAAATCGCCCCCAGACCTCACTTGATATCAGCGACGGCACACAGGCGGCAGAGCAATGTCGCGCAAGTGTTCAACGTCACACCACGTGCCGTCGGGGCGCGCCGTGACGAGGATGGCGTCGATCTGCACCTCATACGGCAGATCGCGCGACCTGACATAGACGGCGCCTGCGCGTGCCAGTCTGCGGATCTTGGCCCGGTCAATGCCATAACGCCAGTCATGAGTGTCAGCCTTGCGTGTCTTCACCTCTACAAAAACCAGCCGGTCATGATTCTGGGCCACAATATCAACCTCCACATTCCCCACCCTGACGTTGCGCTCGACTATGGCATAGCCCGCCGCCGTCAGCACTTCGGCGGCCAGCGTTTCGCCGCCGTCGCCGATCTCTTTCGTGGTGCGTCGACTTGTGGTCATGGCGCGGTTTTCGCGGCCAGAATCCGGTGGCCGACGCGGCAATAAAGACACTTGCGCACGTCGCAATAGGCACGTCGCATCTGAATGAAGGCCTGCGATGTAAAGGCGTCGCGACACTCCAGGCCGGAGCGCACAAACGTCTCGACCAGCGAATTACGTTCGGCCGGGATGGCTGATAGGATATCAATGGCCTGGTCAACATGGCTCTGCGAGCCGGTGGCGTGGCCGAAGGCGTAGAGCAGCGGCACCGCGGCATTGACGGCCAGAGAGTCTGCGGTGGCCCGGCTGACCGCCTCCGGCACCGGAGAGGAGGAGGCTGCGCCCAGATGATAGTGTGTGGCCCAATGGCCTGAGAACGCAACCGAGGTGAAAATCGCCCTGACGGCATCGACATCCGACGCATTCAGCACCTGGTCCATCAGATGGAATCCCTGAACAACCAGCCGGGCGAGCAAGGCGATGCGACGGTGAGGAAACGCGGCCGGACGCATTCGCGCCATCTTCCAGCCGAGCGACGGCGGAGGGATAAGCGAGAATTTGGCTGCATAGAAATCATATTCGCGACGAAGTTCGGCGGCATAGCCTTCCGGCCCGTCTGGAATCAACCCGGCCTGACCGAAAAGAATAGCCTCGACCGCAGTCAGTGAGTCGGAATGCTTGAGCATGACATTGAGCGGAGTGGCCAGCGCAAGACGCTCGAAAGCGTCGCCGTTCACTCCAGTGCCGAGCGAGCGGGCCAGAACAACATAAGCCGCGTCCTGCCACGAACCGCGAAAGTTGTCAAGCAGATCAAGCACCCGCGCGGCCTTGTCGTTGAGCCGCTCGATGGCCATCGAGTCAATCCAGTCGCGCAGATGCACCGGCTCCATGCGCGCGATTGCGCCGGCACACGGCAACCTATCGGACGAAGTGCCGACGAACTCAGCATAGCGCTGAACGAAATCTGCCGAGCAGGCCATCCCGAGCTGCGGGATCGGCTCTCCGTCACGGCGGCACACCTGGCAGTCATCATGCTGCACAACATGGAGAATCACGGAGTCATAGGCCGGATCGGAACTATGTCCGTGTCTGGCCCAGTCCGACGCACGCACGTGGACTTCGACATTTCCGCACCACAGACGACCGCCTATCTTGACTTTGGCATTAAAAAAGTCCGGGCCGGCGTTGGGGTTGAGCAATCCCGGATCTATAATCTGCACACTGCGGCCGTCTGAGGTAACGAGCGCGCCAGGGTCTATGAGCCGGTGTCCCCAGACGTAGTGCAGAAGTTCCTCCATAATGCCTCCGGGCTATAATATTCCGAGATGTCTGAAAAGGCCGGCATAATACTCGGCCTTACGCTCAAGTTTCAGCGGATAGGCGCGGCTCGACGAGGGCATGCGCCAGATCTCCATGCCGGCGGCATCAACCGTCATTCCGCCCATTCCGGGCACATCCGTACTGGTCAGAGCGGCAATCACGGAAGCCGCTTTCTCTCCGGTGGACACCACCGCGCGGCAATCAGGCATGGCCGCCAGAAGGGCATCCAGGGCCACCGGCTCCAGAATCTCCAGAAACTTGTCGGAAGCATTGCCGCGCAAGCGCCTCACCCGGCGCGCGGTATCGGCCAGCGCAATGCCTTTGTCCGACATGAGCGCCTTGATCCGGTCAAGGCACCATGAACCAGACTCGCTGTCAAACAGAGCATTCTTGTCGTCCAGAAACAACAGCCCCATTATCCTCCAGAAATCATTGCCTGGATTGGGATAATAAAAATCGACCGACCACCGCTTACGTTCCGGCGGAAAAGTGCCCACTATCAATATGCGGGCACCCTTGGGAATAAATGGTTCCCAAGGGTGAGACTCGACGGAGACAGACGCCGCGACGGCGGCCGAAGTCCCTCTGTCACCAGTCCCAGCCGCCCCAGCCGCCTTGCGAATTGGAGTAGAGTCCATAGTTGTTGGCGGGATCGTTGATATATTCCACATGTCCTTCGATCCAGGTGCGGAGAGCCTCTGGTGACGGCACATAGGAATGATAGGAACTCGGTTCCAGTATGGTGGCGTCATTCGCGGCCGTACACTCGAGGATGTCGGCATATGCGTCAAAAGCGTCATAAAACTCCTGTAGCCGGTTTTTGTAGAAATCATTCCAGATCTCCGCATAACGGGTCAGAAACTCGTCAGTTTTGATCAGTTTCAGGAAAAATCTGGCGCCCAGATCAGATGACGATGAAAACAGCGGGATCTGATAGTTGACCCCCGACCACTGGTCGTCATAACCGAAAGCCCAGTCAAAATCCCACACTGGCCCAAAGTGATATTTCTGACCGCGGATTTTCCACAGGAAACAGCTTTTGGGGTGCTTGAGCTCCTGATTGGTGCAGAAGTTGAACACCATCACATATTTCACGAACGAATCAAGATCAATCTGGTCCCACACATTCGTGCCGTTGTAGACAGCTTTCTCCATAACGGCGAAATCATCCTTCCATGACTGGAACCACTGCATATACGACGCATAATCCTCCGGAGCGTCAGGATCCTTGATCCGGACAGGCAGACTGTAGTAGCTGCTGGTAAACGGATGTTCATCGGCATCGGCATCATAGCTGTCCATCTCGAACAGGATCGAGTTCGGCTCGTCGAGCGAAGGGATATCAATCGAATTATTGCTGATTCCGACCTTCTCGGTCAGCATATACGATCCTTTATACAGACCGTTAAGATACACATCAACAGGAATCACATGATTGGCATATTCCATGTCTATCAGCTGGGCGAACTTATCGGCCACAAAATTACGCATCAGCGACTTGTCCATATAATTCGCGAGCAGCACATAGTTCTTGCCCTTTTTCAGACCGCAGAGCTTCGTCTTTTCCTGAAATTTCAGACGATAGGGCTTCTTGGGCATGCTCCAGGTGGAATTTCCGCGTCCGCGTATGCGCATCGAGTCGATGGTGACGTCCGGGAATATGCCACGGCCGTCAAGAGTCAGACGACCATAGCGATAGATGGTCTTCGACGTTATTTCATAGCAATATTCATAAGTATCTATGTCAATGCGGGGCACATTCGGACCGATTGCCCACTTCTTGACTTCAGACATGCTGATATCTTCGTCGCCCTTCTCCGAATGATTGACTGTCATCTTGCCGGCATCGCTGCTGAAACGAAGTTCAAGCACATCGTTCATCGGATACTGCCTGAAGGTCTTCTCTGAGTTGCCGTATATGTGAAGCCACGGATTCGCGTTGAGCATCATGGAGTCGGTTCTCTCCGGCATCTGCGCCGACACCGGCATTATGCCGGCAAGCAACAGCAAAGCGGAATATACGTTGCGGAGTCTCATATTTTATAATAGGTATATATGATCTGGAGTAAAGAACTGTATTAAATCGTGATCTTGAATGATTTGCCGTCAACATGAAGCACATAGACCCCATGGGCCAACGATGACACGTCGATTGCCGCAGTGCCGAATGGTGTCACTGGTGCCTGCGCGGCTACCGAACCCCCGACGGCAAACAGTGTGGCATGCGAACCCGATGAAATACCGCGGATGAGCAGGCGGCCGCCTTCGACGTTGAAACCGAGAGTCTTCACTTCCGAGTCGGTCAGACCTGATTTTGTGTCAACCTTGAAAGATGCGGCAAGAGTGTTGTTATAATTGATCGGATTCTCCTTCTCAACTATCAGATTTGACGGCACGGTCAGATTGTAGGTCCCATCTTCCGAGCAGTCAAGCCCGGTGAAGGTGAACGACCTTGTGGTCTGGTCATAGGCTGCGACAAGCGCTTCGGCGTTCCATCTGTAGACTGTGACAACACCGTACTTCAGCAACACTGCCGACGATCCCTTCACTTCAAGATCGGCTCCGTCGGGATGGGCAAACGAGATTGAGGAGAAGCCATTCGGATGTTCCGAACCGTTGGCCGGAGTCACAATCAGATCAAACGGTTCGGGATCCGGTGCCGGAGTTGCATTGAGATCAGTCTTCGAGCCGATGTAGTAAGTATCGTCAGGAAAATCATACTGCTCGAAAGCGAAATAGTCGACCTCCGGAATAGAATACTCAATGGTGATGCCTGAATTGCCGAGATGAATGGCGCCATTGGCCGACAGGCTGACATTCAGCGCCTCTCCGTCAATGGCGATGCGGTGATCCGAACCGTCGTGATTATGAATCAGGACAGAGTTATACGTCACAGTTGGACTCTGACCGCCGGAGCCAGATTTCGACAGAAGATACAACTCGGATATCGCCGTTGAACGACCGCTGTTGCAATTGTCGATCACGAACAACACATAACGGTCGGTATGGGACTTGCCGAATGACACCGTACGCTCGGAATAATCCTCCGTGCCGTCGAAATACCCTGAATAGGACGCAGAGCCGAGCACCGACTCGCTCACGCTGCTGATGCTGCCGAACGATTTGTCGCTAAGATAGATGCGATATTGCGTGATCAGATTATTATAAGCACCCTGACGCGGCACATAACTGAGTCCGACAAACGCGTTGCGGTCCTGTCCGCGATCAATCAGAATCCAGTGCGGACAATTGTGCGATGACTCATCATGATAATTGGAATGCCAGAATGTAAAATAGCTGCCGTCACAGAGGGCTGCGGTTCCGCCGCCATCCTGCGTATCAGACGACGACGCGGACCAACTCCAGGAGGAGCGGTCGAGATAACTGTTGTCTGCCGACACGACAAACGGCAGAACGGCGACAGCAGCTGCCGCCATAACCAGTCGCTTTATAGAATAAAACATAATCTTTAATTTAAATAACTTTCAAACACAACATGACCACCGAAACGGCTCTCATCACGAACGACAGCTATGCCCTATCCCATCGATAAAAAACACCGTCCGCCCGTTCCGCGGCTGAGTTTCAGGCTAAAACTGCTGATAAAAGTTTCATGGCCAACCGATATTATTTGCGTGGCAAAGGTAATGTTTTTCAATCAAAAAAGCAATGCCCCGCATGATTTTATCATTTGATTTATCAAGTAATTCTTCGTAACTTTGCATCTTCGCTTTTCCAGGCCCCTGCCAAGTAAGATCTAACCGCATGACAAAACAACACATATAAACCTAAAATCCAGCATGTTAAAAACCAATCTCAAAACACTTCTCATTGCCGCTTCATCAGCGTTGGCCGTAACAGCCGGCGCCACGACGGTCCAAGAGGTGCCTGTCTTCATCACGCTCGGACAGTCAAATGCCGACGGTTCGGCATTTTTCGACGCCGACGAAGACGCACGCCTCAACGCATGGTACGCCTCAGACGAAAACCATGGGAACCTGAAAATCTGGTATCGAAGCTGCCAGATACAGAACCAAAGCTCAAACGCGCTCGGCGAAGCCGCCAGATGGACTATTGACGGCACAGTCACCGACGTGACCCCCGGGTGGCTCGACCTCTGGTACCGCAACGAAAACACCGCCGGACGCACTGCCATGAACATGATCCACAACTATGGCACCTACAGCACCGGAACCGGAACCGACTGCGCACAGGGACGCCGCGGAATGGAAGGCCAGTTCGGCATGAAATTCGCACAGGCATATCCCGACAAGGAACTATATGTCATCAAACTCGGCGCATCCGGATCATTCATCTCATCATGGGCCAATCCGGCCGACAACACCAACTGGACATACTTCTATGAGAAGATGTTCAAACCGGCCATAACCGACCTGCTCGAACAAGGCAAACGCCCCGTGCTCGCCGGCATCTGGTGGATGCAGGGCTGCGCCGACAAAAACGCCACCCAGACTTACTATGAAAAGTGGCTGCGCACTCTGATCGACAAATGCCACAATGATCTTGGATTCGCCGACGGCAGATTCTATATCGGCTACATCCCCAAAGCAGGAGAATCATCCGTCAATCCCAACGGATCAGTGTCGTTCGGACAAGGCGTGCGCGACGCCCAGAACGCAGTGGCCGCGGCAATTGACGGAGTCAGCATCATCCACACCAGCGACTGCGCCATGCAATATGAAAGCGCATTCTCCGGCAACATACACTTCAACCACGCCGGACAAAACGCCATCGGCGACAAGCTGGCGGCCGACGTCGTGGCCGAAGGGCCCGAAAGCTGGGTCAAGTTCACAACTCCCGGATCATGGGTTCGCTCAGGCGCGTCGGCCATATTCGTTCCGGCAATCGGCTCTCCCGAAATCAGCTATACCTCCGACGACAACACCGTAACCGCAACGCTGACCTACCCCGGATGGTCCGAAACCAAGACCTACACCCTCACAGGGAGCCACGCCGGCCCAGGATATCTGGACTGCGACGGCACACGCTACATGAAAATCCCACACTCCGAAGACTTTGACATCGCAGCCGGAGAGAGCATGACCGTATCCGCACGCGTATGGCTAGACAGCTATGGAACCCACCGCGGCATCGTCTGCAACCGCTACCACGAAGGCACCCAAAACAACTCCACCGCCGGATTCGACATCTATGGCGGACACTCATCGGCCAACAGCATGTCCAACAACGTGAACCTCAACAAAGGATCGTGGAACAACCTCGGACATCCCTGGTGCAACACCCTGGCCACCGGACAATGGGCCGTCGTGACATGGGTACTGGACGGAAACGCCGGCACATCACGCATGTATCTTGACGGCACCCTGAAAGACACCCGCACGAATGCCGACATCCAGCGCTACCCGATCAACCCGCAGTGCGACATCCTGGTGGGCTCGCGTTACAACATCAGCAACGGAGCACTGTCGACACCCGACATGAGCCTATGCTGGAAAGGCAAGATCACTGATCTCAGATTCTACTCCAGAGCACTCTCGGCCGACGAAGTGGCAGCCGACATGGATGCCGCTGTCGGACCCGACACACAAGACCTGATCGCGGCCTATGACTTCAAAGACATCGACCGCCTGACCGTCACCGACATCTCCGGCAACGGACACAACGGCACCCTCGTCGGATTCCCAGAATACGTGGCCGGATCGCCCATCACAATCGAAAAGCCCGTCGGCGGAACTGTCCGCGTGTTCAACGGAGCCACCGAAGTAACATCCGGACAGAACGTCGAGGACGGAACCCTGCTCACTCTTGAAGCCATCCCCGACGCAGACTGCTTCCTGAAGGAATTCACCGTCAACGGCACCCCCGTCAGCGGATCATCATTCACAGTCGACGGCCCGGCAACCGTCAGCGCCACATTCGACCGCGACCCGTCGGCCCCATCGAAAGTGCTCGTGTTCGGAATGAACGAGAACGGATCGAAATACTACCGCATTCCCGCACTCTGCTGCACACCACGGGGCACTCTCATCGCAGCGGCTGACAAACGCGGCGACAAGCTCAACGACCTGCCCAACACAATCAGCGTGGTAGCCAAGCGCTCCACTGACAACGGACAGACATGGTCCGAAATGCAGATCCTCGCACAAGGCGACGCCGCTTCCGGCAAAACATACGGCGACCCGGCCATCATCTGCGACCGCAACACCGGAACAATCCTCTGCGTATTCTCCGGCGACACCGGATTCTTCACATACCCCTACGGAAACGTCAAACCAAACTTCTACTATGTGAAGAGCACCGACGACGGCCTGACATGGTCCGAACCAGTCAACTTCTCGAGCCAGATCTGGCAAAACGGATGGTACTCGGCATTCATCGCCTCCGGCGGAGCGCTACAGACCGCCGACGGACGCATCATGTTCGTGGCAAACGCCCGCATGACAACTGAAATGAGCACTGCCGGAGTCTATGAATACGTGGTCTATACCGACGACCTCGGCGAAACATGGCATGTGGCCAACACCCAGCAGTCCAGCGGACCGGTTAGCGGCGGAGGCAATGAATCCAAACTTGTCGAAACATCCAAAGGACTCATCATGAGCATCCGCTCGCCCGGCAAGCGCCGCTTCGCACACTCAACCGACGGAGGCGTAACCTGGACAAAGGCAACACCCGTCAAAGACCTATCCGAACCCGACTGCAACGGCGATATCATCGTCTACCCGCCGACCGACGGACAGACCCGAATGCTCCACTCTCTGCCCGCCGACGCATCAGTCCGCCAGAACGTTTCGGTCTACATGTCGTATGACGAAGGCGAAACATGGCCCGTATGCAAACGCCTCGTCGACGGATACTCGGCATACTCATCGCTGGCAGTGCTCCCCGACGGAAGCATCGGCTGCTTCCTCGAAGAAGGCAAATGGGACAGCAACCTCACCGGCGAAGACGGTTTTGACCTCTACTTCATGCGATTCACCCTCGACTGGCTCACCGACGGAAGCGACTCGGGCGACAACGGAGACGATGACGTCTATGACGGCACTCTCAACCTTGACGGAAACCGCTTCATGCTGATCCCCAACTCCGACGACTTCAACATCCCGGCCGGAGGATCGATGTCGGTGTCGGTCAAAGCCAGACTCGACAACGTCACAACCCAGGCCCTCATCTCCAACCGCGTCAGAAACTACGCCGGAAACAACAACAACGACGTATCGGGCTGGGCAATGTACACCGTGCCAACAACAACATCCCTGAGCTTCAACTACCCCGGATCGAGCTGGACCGCACGCCACCACCACCGCAGCGGCCACGTCTCAACCGACGAATGGCACCATTTCTGCTGGGTTTACTCCGCAACCGCCTCCGAATTCTATATCGACGGCGTCCAGGTGGCCAACCCGCCGGCAACCCTGTCTGGGTCGGCAATCCCGTCATATGCCGACATTCTCGTAGGCGCCAACTATGTGATGGCTGACTATCAGAAGTTCTCGATCGACAATCTCAACTCATATGTCACCGGCAACATCGATGACGTGCGCATATACCGCGACGCTCTCTCGGCCGCCGATGTGAACGCCGACATGAAAGCCTCGTCACCGCTCGACGGCAAGAACATCATCGCCGCCTACGACTTCGCCGAAATCAAAGGCACCGACGTCACCGACATATCCGGCAACGGACACACCGGCACCCTGGTGGGATTCCCCGCCGTGCAGGAACAATATTCAATCAACATCGTAGCCCCCGAAGAAGGCACCGGCACACTCGAAGTGTTTGACGGCGAAAACCGCGTGCTCAGCGGACGCAAAGTAACCGAAGGAACCCTGCTTACTGTCGTTGCAACCCCGGCCGACACCTACATGCTGAAGCAGATCACCGTCAACGGCGAGCAGATCGAGACCGAAAACTATCGTGGCTCGTTCACAATCAATGCCGAAACGACTGTGGCCGCCCTGTTTGAACGCGACCCCGACGCACCGATCGAATACTGCGAACCCACAGGCACCCCGGGCAATGCACGCTATATCACAACAATCAACATCTCCGACTCTGACAACAACAGCCTCGACATCTCAGGCAACGGAGCCAACGGCGGATTCACCGACCGGACCGAATCAGTGTTCGTGACAAAACCCGGATGTGAAGTTAAAATCAACGTGACCGAAGGCGCCGGAGAATGGATGCACGAATACTTCTACATTGACTATGGCCGCGACGGAGTATTCGACGTAGACCCGGAAAGCGCCGTTGCCAACAACGACCTCGTCGCATTCAACTGCTATAGCGCCGACGGAAAAGAGACCTGGAAAAACAGCGTCGGCTCCACCGTCAGCAACAACCAGAAAGTCGTAAACGGCAACATCCCGGCATTCACCATTCCCGCCGACCTGCCCGCCGGCGACTACCGCGCCCGCCTCCGCGTGGCATGGTGTGACGTAAATCCATGCTCGACCCTTGCCGACATAGGCACCGAAGTCGGCAAAGCATGCATCGACTTCACCATACGCATCGAAAGCGACGAACTCGAAAACGAAAGAACAGTCACAGTGATCAGCGCCGACACCCGACTCGGATCAGTGGCAATCACAGACCCCGCTACCGAAGAAAACTCGGTGAAGACATCTCAGAAAAACGTGACCGTCGAAGCCTCCGCGACAGACATCGCCGCATTCATGAACTGGACAGACGCCAACGGCGAAATCACGGCCACAACCCCGGAATTCGTCTACAGCGGAGACTCTGACGCCACATTCATCGCCAACTTCGGCCACACCGTCAGCCTAATGCCCGTCCAGGGCGGCAGCGCCACCATCACCGCAAACGGCAACACTTTGAAAAACGGCACAATAGTCACTTCAGGCACTGAAGTGACCGTCTCCGCCACACCAGGACAGGGAATGATGCTGGACTGCATCATCATAAACGGCGCCGAAGTCAAAGTAGAAGCCGGCGAAACGACCTACACCTTCGCCATCGAAGAAAACTCATCCATCGAAGTGATCTTTGACAGCATCCGCTACTCCTTCTCCGTCTCCGCATCCGAAGGCGGACAAGTTGAAGTCTGGGAATCGGTCACCGGCACTTCTGAACCCGACGGCGAAAAGATCAACGACGGCGACATGATCACCGCCTCGACCGAGGCATACGTCTTCATCACACCTGCCGAAGACTACAAAATCGCCTCAGTAACGGTGACCAACGGAGCCGACGAAACCGACGCCACCGACGAAACCCTTGACTGGGTCAACGCCAATGGACAGTACATCTATCCCTTCTACGGCGCCACCGGCAACGTGAAGATCACCGTCGAATTCACCGAGAAGAATTCGATCAACGACATCATCGCCGGCTTCACCGACGGACCCGTTGAATACTTCAACCTCCAGGGCGTCAAAGTGAACCCCGAAAACCTGGTTCCCGGCGTCTATATGATCCGCCAAGGCTCAACAACAGCCAAGATACTGATGAAGTAAACCTCTGATCCACACACTGCAAACCCTCTGACAGCGCGCCGTGCCACTCAACGTGACACGGCGCCTTTCGCATAGAGCCGCCCCCGCAGACATTTTTGATTTTATCATGTCGGAGGAAAATGGTATCTTTGCCAAAGAAACAAAAAACTTCAACCGAAATCATGAACAGCATTGTAACAGGCAGACTGGAAGCAATGCGCGCGGCCATGCGCGCGGCATCGGTCTCTGCCACCATCATCCCCCACACAGATCCGCACCAAAGCGAATACCTGGCCGAACACTGGCAGGTGCGCCAGTGGCTCAGCGGATTCACCGGCTCGGCCGGGACCCTTGTCATAACTTCCGACAAAGCCCTGCTCTGGACCGACTCGCGCTATTTCCTCCAGGCTGCCCAGCAACTCGACGGCACCGGCATCGAACTTATGAAAGAAGGACTCCCAGAAACCCCGTCGATCGAAGACTGGCTCTGCGCCAGCCTTCCGGCCGACTCGGTTGTTGGCGTCGACGGAATGGTCTTCCCGCTCGTCGGAGTGCGGCGTCTTGATTCCCGGCTCCGCGACGCCGGCCTAAGCCTCGACACGGCATTTGCCCCGATCGACAGCCTCTGGACTTCGCGCCCGGCACTGCCCGACGACTCTGTATTTGTCCACGACGTGAAATATGCCGGAGAAAACTCCGCCGACAAAATCTCACGCATTCTCGCGAAAGCCGCCTCACAAGGCGCCAACGCAATGTTCATCTCGGCTCTCGACGAAATCGCATGGATACTCAACATCCGATCGTCCGACGTCGAATGCAACCCCGTCGCGACAGCATTCCTCTACCTCGGCGACAACTCCCGCGTGCTCTTCATCAACGAAAACAAGATCGACGACAACGTGCGCGCCTATCTGGCCGGATGCGGCGTCGACATCGCCCCCTACGACCACGTGTCGCGATTCCTGGCCCTGCTTCCTGAATCGGCCCAGGTGCTCGTCGAACCGGCGCGCAACTGCTTCACCCTCGCCACCGTCATCGGCGCCAAGGCCGTTGAAGGCACATCGCCCGTCGCAATGGCCAAAGCAGTGAAAAACCCCGTACAGATCGAAGGCGTGCGCGCCGCCATGGCCCGCGACGGCGTGGCCCTGGTCAAACTTTTCATGGAAATCGAGCGTCGCCTTGCGTCAGGCGAAACCATCACCGAACTCGACGTGGAGACACTCGGCACAAAATACCGCGCCGAAAGCCCTATGTTTGTAGACAACTCGTTCGGAATGATCGCAGGCTATGGACCCCACGGCGCCATCGTCCACTACTCGGCCACCCAGGAATCATCGTCAACGATCCGGCCCGAAGGCCTCCTGCTGGTTGACAGCGGAGCACAATACCTCGACGGAACAACCGACATCACCCGCACAGTCTGCCTCGGCACCCCCACCCCACAGGAGCGTACAGACTTCACCCTGGTCATGAAGGGCCACATAGCCCTCGGATCGGCCATCTTCCCCGAAGGCACACGCGGCGACCAGCTCGACGCGCTGGCCCGCCAGTTCCTCTGGCAGCGCGGACTCACCTACCTCCACGGCACAGGCCACGGCGTGGGCCACTTCCTCAACGTCCACGAAGGCCCGCAGAGCATCCGGCTCAACCACGTCGACGTGGAGCTGACCCCGGGCATGCTCACTT
>CAMWTI010000052.1 GCA_947177135.1 uncultured Porphyromonadaceae bacterium
GTGTATCTGACGATGACTGTGCCGTCGGGGAGAGTGTTGATGTCGTGGGCCAGTACTTTCTGTTGCAGGTTTTGCAGGCCGGCGGCAAACCAGTTTTTGACGAAGTGCACGTCGTTGTCGACCGGAGCGCGGAACGCGTCGATCTTCGGTCCATTGCCGTCGGTGATGACTGCATCGCCGCCATAGGTCAGGTTTTCAATGGCGCCGGTGGCGTTGTTGAATTTCACTGTGAATCCGGGGCCGGCCACTTCGTCGAAGTCGGCTTCCTGTTTCACGCCGAGGGTTGCCGGCTCTTTTATTCCGGAGTAGACTGGCGGGAATGCTGCGGGAGACTTGACCGGCAGCTGGGCTTCCATCTGCACATAGCCTTTTTCGGCCCACGGCTTGTCGGCGTTCAGACGGAACTGGACGTTGAGGAAGTATTCTCCAAGGGAGTCGAGCGCAGCGTAATCGTATGGCACTCGCCATGTCTGGCTGTCGCGAGGGCCGACGGCCATGCGCGGCCGGGCGACGCTGTTGCCGCTCTCAACGACGACGCCGTCTTTGAGCAGTTCCCAGGTCACATAGTAGTTTTCGTCGAGGGTGGTGAAGTAGTTTTTGTTGAATACTTCAAAGGTGCCTTCGGTCATGTCGACAGGTTTGACGCCGACGTTCTGGTAGACGCGTTTGACTTCGGAGTAGAACGGTTTCGGGGAGAAGTCAGGGAACATCACGCCGTTCATGCAGAACATTCCGTCGTTGGGCGTGTCGCCGAAGTCGCCGCCATAGGCCATGTAGCGTTTGCCGTCGGGACGTCCGCGCCATAATGCCTGGTCGACCCAGTCCCAGATGGCTCCGCCGCAGAAGAAGTTGGTTGATTCGATGGCGTTCCAGTAGTCTACCAGATTGCCTCCGGCGTTGCCCATGGAGTGGGCGTATTCAGAGATGTGGAAGGGGTATTTGATGCTGCTGTTGCCTTTGACTTCATTTTGCACCTGGCCGATGGGTGGATACTGGTTGGATCCCATGTCGACAATGTCGTTGTTGCGCTCATACTGCACGGGGCGGGAGGTGTCGATTGCTTTCAGGGCATTGTAGGCTTCAACGAAGTTCTGGCCGGGACCGGCTTCGTTGCCGAGGCTCCAGATCACGATGGAGGGGTGGTTGAAGTGGGCCTGCACCATCTCCACGTTGCGGGCCACGTGGGCGTCGCGCCATTCCTTGGGGTGGGAGAGCGACGCGTCACCATAGTAGTATTCGTGGCTCTCGATGTTGGCTTCGTCTTCAAGGTAGATGCCATATTTGTCGGCCACGATATACCAGTAGGGGTCATCGTTGTAGTGGCTGTTGCGCACGTGGTTGATATTGCCGCGCTTCATCAGCATCACTTCCTGTTCCATCTGTTCGCGGCTCACGTGATGGCCGGTTTCGAGATTGTTTTCGTGGCGGTTGACTCCTTTGAGTTTGACCGGCTTGCCGTTGACATAGTAGTAACGTCCGGCCAGGCCGAATTCGTCTTCAGACGCAGGAGTGTCGCGGATTTCGACCGTGCGGAATCCGAAATATGTGCTGACGGTCTCTACCGTTTTCCCTTTGCCGTCTTTGAGTTGGGCCACAAGGACATAGCGGTTGGGCTTTTCGGCGCTCCACAGGCGGGGGGATTTGTAGGCGTATGCGTCGGTTGAGACTGTCTGAGCGTTTTTGGCCACGCTGAATTTCTGGGTCTGGAAGGTTGCGCCGCAGGCTTCGGTGTCGTCGGTGTATAGTCTGACGGGATAGACGGCATAGTCCAGAGTGTAGTTCTTGGCGTCTTTTTTTGACAAGTTGCGCACAGTGGCTGTCACGTCCATTTTTCCGTCCATGCCGGCAAGCACCTGCAGGTCTTGAATCTGGACCATAGGGGTCGATGTCAGGTATGTCGACCGGAATATGCCAGGCAGTCTGAACATGTCTTGCGCTTCAAGAAATGAGGCGTCGCTCGAGCGATAGACTTCTACAGCAACAGTGTTTTCGCCCGATTTTGTCAGATATGGTGTGATGTCGAATTGGGCGGTGTTGCGTGAGTTTTTGCTGAATCCGACGTATTGTCCGTTGATCCAGAGATAGAAAAATGAGTCAACTCCGTCGAAATTGATGTAGACTTCGCGGCCTTTCCAGTCGGCCGGCACCGAGAAGTTGCGGCGATAGGAGCCAACTTCGTTGGGGTATTCATGCACAGTCCAATGCTCGGGTGCCTGGCGCATCACTCCGCCTTTCCAGTCGTCGACGGCAACGGTGTGCTGAAAGATCACGGGCTGGTTCACATAGATAGGTACACCGTATTTCATCGAACCGTCGGGCTGGAGTCCCTGCAGGTTCCAGTTTCCGGGAACGGCGATGTCGTCCCAAGCCGAGACGTCGAAGTCAGTGCGATAGAAATCGGTCGGCCGGAGTTCAGGGCTTTTTACCCAGTTGAATTTCCAGGTGCCGTCGAGCGACTGATAATATTCGCTGTTTTCCGGGAGTACTTTCAATGCGTTTTCTACCGTAGCGAAAGGAAAGAAGTAGGCGTGTGGCAGTTCTTTGTTGAGACTGAGGTTTTGAGGATTCTGCCACTCGGAGCCGTCAGGCCCGGCAGCGGTGCCGAAGTTGAATCCGCTAAGCGGAGTCACAGCGGCGGCGCTTATAACCGAAGCCAGCGCCAGAGCCGAAAGAGTTTTGCGCATAATTTAAGGTGTGAATTAGTTTCAGCCACAAAGATACGACAAAATTTTGTCATTGGCAATAGGATATGCTGTCGCATATACAACATTGCAGGCTTTGTGATTGAATTGTTGTTTTTATTTTGTGGATACGAAAAAAAACGTTAATTTTGCAGCCGAAAAGTATCTCTTATGGGGAGATGCTTTTATGTTAGGATGGCGGATTGATGAGATGGAAATGAAAAATGCAACTTGTCAAAACACACCGATAACTGTTTGTGCATCACGTAAATATATGCATAGACAGGATTAGAAGCTATATTTTGATGATAATGCAGACGGGCTTGCCGGAATCTGAAAACAGTTGCCAGTGGTTTGTGTTGCGTGACCTGAAGCGCGCGAATGCGAAACTTCCGGCCTATAAACAATTGGCAGAGGCCGGATTTGATGTGTTCACCCCGCTTACCACCAGGATCAGCGTAAATGGAGGCAAGCGCATGAAGGAGGATGTGCCGGTGATTCGCGACCTGCTTTTTGTCCATGCTACCCGGTCAGATCTGGATCCGGTTGTTGCCCGCACCGATACTTTGCAGTATCGCTTTGTGCGCGGCGGCAAATATTGCGACCCGATGACAGTGCCCGCAGTGGATATGCATCGCTTCATCACGGCAGTAGGCAGCAGCGAGAAGGTGCGTTATTATCAGCCGGCGGAAATCACACCCGATATGCTTGGCGCAGAGATCCGTCTGGTGTGTGACGGCCCGCTTGACGGCTATACCGGCCGTCTGCTCAAAGTGCGCGGCTCTTCCCGGCGTCAGCTTCTGGTCCAGCTTCCCGGCCTGCTTCTTGCCGCAGTGGAAGTCTCACCGACATTCATTCAACTTATGTAATAAAAATAAAAATGGATAATTCACTGAAAATCAACCTTATGTATAATGGGATGGGTTTTATGGGTCGATGTTTTACGCGGATTCACAATGTTGTTGGTTATCTATAGCCATATAGATATTATGGAAAATAACTCTACGACAGCGATTAATCAAGTTTTGTTATTAGTCAGGATGCCATTGTTCTTTTTTATAAGTATTATACAGACTTCACGAAATACAGTATGTGAACTGCCAGTATATTTTATGTTAAGTTTTATGATCGCATCAGTTTGTATATTTGCGGTTGTGCTATTAAAGCATATTGGATTAAAGGAATGGATTTTTCCATAAAAAAACGATATGTTGTAAATATTAGCAGAAATGGCAGATAATAGTTTGAGATCAAAGACCTTTTGGGGTATTGTCTGGAGCTATATTGGGAAATTTGGTTCACAAATTCTGAGTTTAGTTCCTGCTATGATTTTGGCGAGGCTTTTAGGGCCTAGTCAATATGGGTTAATCGCCATGGCTGCTGTTTTCACTGGAATAGGCTATCAATTAGCTGATGCTGGCTTTGGGAACGCTCTGATTCAAAAAGATAATGCAGATAATATAGATTATAGTACTGTGTTCTTTTTTAACATCGGTATTTGTGGTGTTATTTATGCGTTTCTGTATTATTTGTCGCCTTTCATGGCTGAATTTTTTCATGAACCTGAATTGATATCAATTATAAGAGTTTCATCTTTTGGAATTATAATTCTTGCATTTGGGCAAATTCAGACTTTGATTTTTAAAAAGGAGATAAACTATAAAAGCCAAGTTATCCGTAATTTGGTTTGTCAGGTAATTTCTGCTGTTGTTGCCATTGTGATGGCATATATGGGGTATGGAGTCTGGGCGTTAGTATTTCAAGGACTTATTAGTACGCTTGGCACGGTTGTGATCAATTGGTTTGTATCCTCATGGCGACCCATAATGGTATTTTCGTTTTCAAGGCTTAAATTATTATTTGGATTTGGGTCAAAAACATTGCTATCAAGTTTGATAGACTATGGTTTTAATAAAATGTATGATATAGTGATAGGACGAGTGTATAGTCCAGAGAAGCTGGGCTTATATAATCGTGCAAATTCTACTGCGGATTTATTTAAGAGTACATTTTTTAGTGTGTTCAGTGGTGTCACATTTCCGTTGTTCGTGAAAATGCAAAATGATGATGCTCGTTTGCGCATGAATGTGCGTAAATTTTTGATGGTTGTTACGATGATTATTTTTACGACTATGGGAACATGTGTTGTCTTGTCCAAACCTATATTTGTGTTTTTGTACTCTTCAAAATGGGATGGAGCTATTGGATTATTCTGTATCGCTAGTATAGTCGCTATGATAACACCTGTTGTTTCAGTGTTGGAGTCTGTTATTTTAGCGAAAGGTCATTCTGGAAAATTTTTGAAAATATCCATATTGCGAAAAGTTTTTGTTGTATTTGTGGTTTCTTGTGTTTGGAAGTATGGAGTAATGTGGCTTCTAATTGGTCAGTTAATAGTTTCTATTATTGAAAGTATATTATATGTGTTGGTAACACATAGATTGATTAATTATTCATTGAAGGATTTACTTCATGATTTAGCGCCATCGTTTGCTGTTGCAAGTTTGGTATGTGTTATAACCTATGCTTCAGACTATGTTGTTTCATTGTTATTTGCTGAAAGTGGAGATCTGTTGCTGGCCTTTGTGCGACTTCTAACTGGCGCCATTATCGCTTCTACATCGTTTATTGCCATAAACAAAATATGTAAAACTAGCGCTTATCAAGAATTATTACAATTCATAGAAGATTCAGTTGGTAAAAAAAAGATTATAACGATGTTGAAATATTAAAGAAATGAAACAACATATTGTTAATAAAATAAATTTCTTAATACACTTTGCTTGGAAATACAACATTAGTACGCAATTTCGATTGCTGAAGAAATTGAAAATAGCAAATAGTAGAGAAACAATTCAAACTATTATAGATAATCGAATGTCTATAGCGCGTTTTGGAGATGGCGAACTATCTCTTATGAGTGGTGAGGATACGGGCTTTCAAAGATCTAATTGTGAGATTATAGAAAAACTTCACAAGATAATAAAAAATGAAACCGAAGGACTTCTTGTTGGATTACCGCATGTATGGAAGCATTTGTGGCTACTGAAATATAGAGCAGTTGAATTTTGGGGTGCTTATTTAGCAAAAAATTTGTCTGCAAAAATTATACCGATAGTTAATTTTGAAACGCGCTATTATGATGCTTCGTTTACGAGATTTTATATAGACTACCGCTCAGACAGAAATGCAAATATTATAGTGCCTTTAATTAAGAAAATTTGGAATGAAAGGAACGTATGTATAGTTGAAGGTGTTTATTCTAGATTAGGCGTTGGTAATGACTTGTTTGACAATGTAGGAAGTTTGCATAGAATCCTTTGTCCGGCTCAAAATGCTTTTAGCGAATATGATAGAATAATAATGGAGGTCAGTAAATTGTCAAAAGATACATTAATTCTGATTGCACTTGGAATGACTGCTACGTGTTTAGCTTATGACTTACATTTACAAGGTTATCAAGCTGTGGATATCGGACATGTAGATGTGGAATATGAATGGTTTAAAATGAAAGCCAAGAATAAAGTCGCTATTCCTGGTAAATTTGTCGCGGAAAGTATAAATAATATGCCGCAACGAAAACTTGAAAATGAAAAATATGAATCTCAAATAATTGCAAAGGTTGGAGTATGAATGTTGCCCCTGTTGTTTCAATAATAGTGCCCGTTTATAACGTTGAGGCGTATTTAGATGCTTGTTTGGCATCAATAAAAAGACAAACTTATCAAAACTTTGAGCTGATACTGATTAATGATTGTACGACAGATGAGTCAGAGAAGATAATTTATGATTTTTTAGGCGCAAATCCACAGATTTCAGCATCATATATTAAGCATGACAAGAACCGTGGGATAAGTGCTGCTAGAAACAGTGGGATGCGTGTGGCAAAAGGAGAGTATATCTACTTCATTGATAGTGATGATGATATGTTGGAAAATTGTTTGGAAGAATTGGTTCAAGCTACAAGTGGTAAGCCTGATGTTGTAATTGGGGAAAATTACATTATTGATGGCATGACCAAGTCTGTAGTTCATTTAAAAACAGAAAGTCAGAATTTGCAAAATGAAGAAGTTCTGAATTCTTTTTGTCGGAGGGAATGGTATAATCAGGTTTGGAATAAATTATATCGTACTAATTTTCTTCTTGAAAATAATTTATGGTTTGCAGAGGGCATGATATTGGAAGATGAATTATGGAGTTTTGAAATTGCGTCTATAGCCAAAAAGATTCGGGTGGTAAATATTCCGACATATAATTATTATATCAGACCTAAATCGATAATTTCATCAATCAAGGGGGTAGGGAAGAGATGGGAAGTATTCTATAATATAAGTCAGTTGATTGAGCAGAAAATTAAGGACTATGAATTGACTGCAAATCCGTATGTGGGGAAATATTTCTTAGATAATTTGATAGTTATACTAACAGGATTTCAATCGTGTGGGCAATTGACCAAACGTCGGCTTGATGATGTGACGAGATTAAGTGTAATGCCCTTAATGGAACTAAAAAAACATAAACAAATTTCAACGAAGCAATTGATCGCATATTCTTATTTTGAACTTCCGACTATGCTGAAATATTGGTGCTATCGTTTGTTGGCTATACTGTAATATGAAATCAGTTGTGATAGTTTCCTATTCTATGGGAATAGGTGGAGTCGAAAAAGCTTTGTTGGGCGTTGCTAATGGCTTTGTTAGGAATGATTGGGAAGTTCATATAGCGTTGATCAAACCGGAAGGCGAGTTTTTGAAATATTTGCCGGCGAATGTCGCGGTTCATAAAATAGATGGATTTGAAGCAATCAAACCGTTGATTCATACGCCTATGAAGCAAACTATGCTGGAGTCGTTGCGGTCAAATGATATTCGTCAGTTCTGGTTTGTCGGAAGGTGTCTGCTTGATAATAAAATACGTGGAGGGGCGAAAAAACTTTATAATTATGCATTCAAGAAAATACGTCCGTTTAGTGATCGCACATTTGATCTTGCAATAGCGTTTGCCGGTCCGGATGCATTTATTGATACGTATGTTCAGAAATGTATAAAAGCGAGGGAAAAGTGGGGATGGATTCATTTTGACATATCGAAATTCGGAATAGATCGCTCAATTATTTCAGATGTTTACAAAGAATTTTCATGTATAAATGTCGTTTCTACGCAAGCTAAGGAGATTTTTGATCAGTCTTTTCCGCAATTTTCAAATAAAACAAAGTTTACGCCAAATATTATTGACGTGCCAGTGATAGAAAAGATGGCGGGAGAGGAAGTATTATTCCCGCAAACGAACAAAAAGCATGTAATTCTGACTGTTGGTCGAATTTCAAAAGAGAAGGGACAATTCAAAGCTCTACAGGCGTTGGAATCCTTGGTTAGGCAGGGTTTTAATGATTTGCAATGGTGGTTTGTGGGAGATGGTACAGATATGGAGCGGTGTCAGCAATACGTTCGTGATGCCAATATAGATGAATATGTAAGGTTTATTGGAGCTACTGCTAATCCGTATCCTTATATGAAACGGTGTGATTTGTATGTGCAACCTTCTGAACATGAGGGCTTCTGCATAACACTTGCAGAAGCTAAAATATTTGAAATGCCGATTGTGGCGACTGATTTTACAGGAGCGCATGAACAGTTGAGATTATATTCTAAACCAAATAAAGTAGTAAGACATTGTTCACGTGAAATAGCCGAAGCTATTAAAGTTTGTTTATGGTCTTGTTGATTTCAGTAAGCAAACGTGTTGATTTTATTGGCTATTTAAAATGGAGAAGTTTCACATTTGTAGCGTGATGTCTGTCATGAATTGACTGTGTAAAATATTTAATTCATAACTGTAGTCTTCATCATTTGGTTTGCTGTAAAGTTTACTGTCGTTTGAAATATTATAGAGATGAGAAGGCCTAAGATACTTTTTTTGGCAGAGTCGTTGAATGTCGGTGGTGCGGAAAAGGCATTAGTTTCATTGTTGAAACAGATGGATTATTTAAAGTATGATATTACTTTGACGCTAATTTCCAAATCAGGGCCTTTTATTGGAGAATTATCTTCGATCAAAGGTTTAACAGTTAATAGTATATCTGATTACAGTGAATCGTTTGGAATATCAAAAGTCGTCAATGCTTTAAAAGTGAAAGCTATTTATAAGTGGCTGCCGTCTAGCTTTGTTGGGAATTATTTATGTAGAGGCTATGATGTCGTGATTGCTTTTTGTGAAGGTTTTTTGACAAAATGGGTCGCGGCAAGTTCTGTAAAGTGCCGGAAGATAGCTTGGGTTCATACAGATATGGTCAATAATGATTGGCCGGTAAGGAATGGTGTATTTAGGTCTTTTGAAGAAGAAAAAGAGGCATATCATAAATTTGATGCTGTTGTTGGTGTTTCTGGAATAGCGTCCAAAGGTATGGTAGAAAGGTTCTCTTGCAAAAATGTCACAACAATATATAACATTATTGACAGTGGTATTCTTCATAAATCTCGACAGATAATACCATTGTGTTCTAAACGCAGATTGAATATTGTGTCAGTCGGACGGTTGGAATATGTGAAAGGATATGATCGATTGATTGATGCTTTTAATATTTTGATCAATGCCAATAGGTTTGACATTTCTTTGGTTCTGGTTGGAGATGGCAGTCAACGACAAGATTTAGAAAACTCTGTCCGTAATTATGGACTTGGTGATTATGTTTCTTTTATAGGTATTCAGTCTAATCCATATCCATATATAGCAAATGCGGACGTTTTTGTTTGTCCGTCAAGGCAAGAAGGTTTTAATATTGCTATTCTTGAAGCAATGACCCTAGGCAAGCCGATCATCGCAACAGATTGTGCTGGGCCGGCGGAAATTCTAGAACATGGACGTGTGGGTATATTAGCGAGCAATGACATTGATGGCTTGGTCAGGGCAATTATTGAATTATATGAAAAAACGTTCTTGATAGAAGAATATGCACAATTGGCCAAAAGGAGATGCCGATATTATGATTCAGAAACTCAAATACAGGCATTAGGTAGTTTGATTATGTGTGATTAAAGAAAGAGATACTGTTTACACGGTTATAACTATCGTCAATTAGAGGCTAAATATCATAAAATCTTGATTTTGATGCATGAGTTAGAAGTTCTATCATAATGATGCAAGAAATTGAAAAGAATGGAATTGAAAACAAAAAATAGTCGGCTGCATTGGGTCGATGCAATGCGCGGCTTTTCAATGATTTTAGTTGTATTGGGGCATGTCTTGCTTTATATGGGTATTGGAGGAGAAACAACGATACTTAGTTCTGTGCTAATGTCTTTTAGGATGCCATTGTTCTTTTTTGTCAGTGGTTACTTCTCTTATCGAGCAATGTCATGGTGGTCAGGAGAACGTATTTATGACATTCTTGGACGCAAGGTGTCTGCACAAATTGTTTCAACAGTGATATTTCTAAGTATTTTTCAGATTGTGTTTGATGGGCGCCTTGATTTATCGCATGGTTTTGGCGGATATTGGTTTACAATAGTGTTATTTCAAATATATGTGTTGTATTTGGCGGTTTCTGTAATTGATAAGGTTATTAATGTCAAAATTTCATTGATTGCAATGGCTGTATTTTCTGCTATAGGAGTTTTTCTGTCTGTTTATCCGAGTCATTATACGGTGTATGAGTTTCTGCATTGGAATAATTTATCGCATTTTTTACAATTTTTTACTTTGGGGCTTTTATGCTCTAAATATAAAGGTCAGTTCTTTGAATTGTTGAATAAAGATTCAATAATAACAACGCTTATAATTGGATGGCTGTTTTTATTGTTAGTCGGATGGAGATGGTCGCTGAATAGTAGCAGTTTATTTTTGACCTATATCGTGCGATACGAGTTAGTTAAGTATTTTTCTTTATTGATCGTAATTATGATGTTTTATACAAGTTCAAGCTATTTGTCGGGTAATACTGCTATTCCTAAATTTTTGAGATTCATTGGGCAGAGAACATTAGATATTTATTTTATTCACTTCTTCTTTCTTCCTGATTTAAAGGAGTATAGTGCTTATTTTATAGGGGGGGGGAATATGTTTGTAATTCAACTTATGGTGTCTGTGATTATTACGTTACTGGTCCTTTTTATGAGCATCACCATAAGTTCTATCTTGCGAAAAAGTAGTGCATTAGAGTGCTTTTTATTCGGAGTAAAGAAAAAACAGACAAATTGATGCTGATGGTTAAGCTGCGGATTATCATATTGATGCATTATCTGGAGCTGGGTGGGGCAGAGATGGCTTTGCTGGGTCTTCTGGGTGCATTGGATCCTAAGCGGATGGATGTGGATTTGTTTGTCTACAGCCACCAAGGTCCGTTGATGAAATTTATTCCAGGGCATATCAATCTGTTGCCGGAAAGGACCGCTTATTCTGTCATTGAGCGGCCGATGGGCGAAGCCATTCGCAAAGGTTGTTTCGGTGTTGCATTCGGTCGTTTATTGGCCAAATGGCAGTGCCGCAGCTATCGAAGGAAACAGCCGGCTACTGGCGATGACGGAGCAATCATGCAATATGTAGGTGATTGCGTTACGCCATGGTTGCCGAAGATCAATCCGACGGCGGAGTATGATCTCTGCATAAGCTTCCTGACGCCGCATAATATAGGCCGTGACAAGGTGAACGCCCGGAAGCGACTGGCTTGGATTCATACGGACTATAGCACGGTCAGCATCAATGTCGAGAAGGAATTGCCGGTTTGGAGTGCATATGATGCAATTGCATCGATTTCGGATGATGTTACTCGCTCTTTTGTGAAGATTTTCCCGTCGCTGGAGTCAAAGATTGTGCCGATTGAAAACATTTTGCCTGAGTCATATGTAAGAGCCAGAACCGATGAATTTGATGCGGAGCTTACAGGTCAGATCAAACTATTGTCTGTCGGCCGCTTCTGCACGGCAAAGAATTACGATAACGTACCCGATATTTGCCGCCGGCTTCGCGACAATGGATTGGATGTCAGATGGTATATCATTGGCTATGGCGGTGACGAGGCTCTGATCCGGCAGAAGATCGCCGAGGCCGGAATGGAGGATCATGTTATACTGCTGGGGAAGAAGGATAATCCTTACCCATATATCAAGGCTTGCGACGTGTATGTGCAACCGTCACGCTATGAAGGAAAGTCGGTTACCGTGCGCGAGGCACAGATGCTCTGTAAGCCGGTGGTGGTGACGGCATATCCTACTGCCGCATCTCAGATCAATGACGGTGTTGATGGCGTGATTGTGCCGCTTGACAACGACGGTTGCGCCCAAGGTCTGGCACGTTTTATCGCCGACACCACACTTCAGGATCGCATTGTCGCTCATCTGCGCACTCACGAACATGCCAACGCATCGGAAGTGGAAAAAATTTACGGATTACTGAAATGAGGCAACGAGATATAACACTGGACATACTGCGCGTGATTGCCTGTCTGCTTGTGGTATTGATGCATTCGCCAATGCCGTCAGCCAATGCAAACGGGCCGTTTTTAGCAGTGTTGAGTTATTTTACAGCTCCATGTATAGGTCTCTTTTTTATGGTGAGTGGAGCGTTGCTTCTGCCGGTAAGAGAAGATTACGTTGTGTTTCTTCGTCGCAGGTTTGGAAAAGTGATTGGCCCGACTCTGTTCTGGACAGCTGTCTATATCTCACTTAAAATTTATAAAACCCCGGAAAATATAGATATTTCCAGGACCGTGTTGTCTATTCCGTTCTCCGCTCAAGGTCATGGCGTGTTGTGGTTTATGTACACTCTTGCCGGTCTTTATTTGCTTGCTCCAGTGTTGAGCGCTTGGTTGGAAAAGGCGAGCCGGAAGGATTTGCAGACCGTTTTGGCTCTTTGGGGAGTTACGCTATGTTATCCGATTCTTGAGCAATGGATTGATATAAATGAAGGTAACACCGGTATTCTATATTATTTCGGAGGTTATGTCGGATATTTTATTCTTGGATTTTATTTGAAAAAATATCCTGCCTCATTTTCACTCCCTATGGCCGCATGTATTGCAGCCCTGGGTGTGGTAGTTTTGTTTCTGACAAAATATTACGGCATAGAGGTCGACTTTTACCGGATGTTCTGGTATCTGTCTCTTTTTATTGTGGCTATATGTGTCGCTATCTGGAAATCAGTAGTTGGGTTGGCTATTAGAGTGGCATTGATTCCCAATGTCATAATTACCAGAATTGCAAACATTTCGTTCGGAATATATCTTTGTCATATACTGATAATGAGGGAATTGTTGTGGCATATGGATTCAATATCCGGAATTGGTAATTATCTGTTGCAGACCGCTGTAGTCTTTATTCTCACGTTTATTCTGTCATTTGCCGTTTGCGAGTTGCTGTCTCGGTTGCCTTTTGCACAGTGGCTGATCGGTTATAAACATTCACAAAAATGATACCCAAGAAAATACATTATTGCTGGTTTGGTCGCAATCCGTTGCCGGAGTCTGCGCTCAAGTGCATTGCTTCATGGAAGAAGTTCTTTCCCGGTTATGAGATAATAGAGTGGAATGAAGATAATTTCAACGTCAACTGCATACCATACACTGCCCAGGCCTATGCCTCCAAGAAGTATGCATTCGTGAGCGACTATGCCCGCTTCAAGATTCTTTATGAGCATGGCGGGCTTTATTTCGACACTGATGTCGAGGTGATTAAATCGTTTGACGACATACTTGCCCGCGGCCCATTCATGGGCTTCGAAGTAAATCCTAATCCAGCAAGGGCATTCGGTGCTGTTGCTGCTGGATTGGGCATTGGTGCAGAAAAGGGAATGGAGTTATACAAATCTGTTTTGGACTATTACTCGAAATTGAGTTTCCTGCTGCCGGATGGCAGTTATAATACGACTGACGCAGTGGTTAATATCACAACTCGCGAACTGATAAAAGTAGGGTTGAAGGATCTGCCAGGCATACAGTCTGTTGCAGGTATAACTATTTATCCGGTGGATTATTTTAATCCTCTGGATGATGCCACTGGACGTTTGACCAAGACAGATAACACCAGATCAATCCATTGGTTCACGAAGACATGGCTCAACGTAAGCCCGTGGCGGCAGAAGCTGTCGCGAATCGTACATCGTATATTCGGTGTTAAAACCTTTTCACAACTGCGTAAAGTAATAGGCAAGTGATACCTGCTTCACTGTATCACGGTGTATTTCTCTACACCGTAATTATACTTACATTTGTATCGTTGTCCAAAGTCAAGTCATTTGGATATAACCAGATCATACGGGAACAGGATAATTGTGCGCCGGCTTTTATGGTGGGTTTGATAATGGCGATCTGGCTTGGAATGAGGCCTGTGTCATTTTATTTTGGAGATACAGTAAATTATGCTCATCAATATGAGATATACGAACTTGGTTATATGGCAGAGCCTGAAGATGCAGGAGAATGGGTTTGGATGAAGTTTATGTTCTTATGTTCGCAAGTGATGGACGTAAACGGATTTTTTACTTTGGTAGATTTAGGCTATTTCGGATTTACACTATGGGCTTGTCGGCGTTTGACTCCAAATAACGTAATGGTTTCGTTCCTTTTTGTTATGGGCGCGTTCTCGTTCTATACATATGGAGTCAATGGCATACGTAATGGCTTGGCATGTAGTATTGTTTTGTTGGTATTCTCTTATGCTAACAGCAACAAGCGAGATTTGATCATTGCCGGTATACTGTCATTTCTTGCTATAAATATTCATAGAACAACGATTCTGCCGATTGGATTGATGATAGCTTCGTTGTGGTGCGTCAAAACGTTCAAGACAGCTTACACATTCTGGATATTGTCAATTGTGATTAGTCTTGTCGCAGGTGGTGCTGTTACGGCATTTTTTGCGGCGTTAGGATTTGATGATCGGTTGTCATATTTGTCATCACTGGATGAGGATATGTTTTCTAGCACAGGTTTTCGTTGGGATTTCTTGTTGTACAGCATGATGCCGATAGTGTTGGGCTATTATGTCGTAATAAGGCGTGGAATTCAAGATAAGACATATCTGATGCTACTTAACACATATACATTGTCTAATGCATTCTGGGTTATGGTAATCAGAGCAAATTATTCCAACCGTTTTGCATACCTGTCGTGGTTCATGTATCCGCTGGTTCTTGCATATCCTCTGCTTAAACTAGACATCTGGGGTGCCGAGCAAGGCAAACGGCTGCAGCAGATTATGCTTGCCCACGTGGGCTTCACTTGGTTTATGTCAACATTCTATTGGTCATGAAAACTCTTACTGTTTTTACTCCGGCCTATAACCGAGCCCATACAATCGGGCGGACATATGAAAGCCTGTTACGGCAGACCTCAAAGGATTTTGAGTGGCTGGTGATTGATGACGGTTCGACTGACAACACGCATGAGCTTGTAGAAAAATGGATTGTCGAAAATAAAATTCCTATCAGGTATATTCGTCAAGAGAATCAGGGCATGCATGGTGCGCATAATACCGCCTATCGAAACATCTCCACGGAACTCAATACTTGTATCGATTCAGATGATTATATGCCAGATGATGCCGTTGAGAAAATCATTGCATTTTGGCAGCAGAATCAGACTGAGGGATATGCTGGTATAATGGGGCTTGACCAGACGGAAGATGGGAAAACCATCGGTTCGCGTTTTCCAGACGAAATGAAAGAGTGCACACTCCAGGGGTATTATGCCGCAGGTGGTTCAGGCGACAAGAAACTCGTTTATCGCACAGACATCATTAAAAACTATCCGGAATATCCTTTGTTTGAAGGTGAGCGTTATGTCGGTCTAGCATATAAATATATGTTGATAGATCGAGATTATAAGCTGCTGACCCTCAACGAGCATCTTGTTACAGTTGAATACCAGCAAGATGGTTCAAGTTACAATATGTATCGTCAGTATTGGCGTAATCCACGTGGATTTGCATTCTTCCGTAAGACAGAGATGGTGTGTGCGCCTACAGTTAAACGTCGGTTCATATCCTGCATTCATTATGTCGCCAGTTCGATCATTTCTCGCAATTGGCGCTTTTTATGGGAGTCGCCTCAAAAAATCTTGACGTTCTTTGCTGCTCCTCTTGGTTTGCTGTGGTATCTGCAAATTCGCTCAAAAGTTAAATCTAACTCTAAAATGAAATTCAGATGAATAAGCTTTTAAAATCAGATTTAAGTTAAAATATTGCATATGAAGATTAGTTGTATAATTCCGGTTTATAATGTTTCTCGCTATCTGCGTAAATGTGTCGACTCGGTGCTGCATCAGACGTATACGGATTTTGAAATTATTTTGGTAAATGATTGCTCGACAGACAACTCAGCAGAAATTTGCCGGCAATATCAAATTTCATATCCGAATAAGGTCACTTTTATCGATAAGCCCATAAACGAAGGGGTAGACAAAGCGCGTTTTACGGGACTTTATAAAGTTCTGGCAGAAAATCGTGGGGGGGGGTAATGTTCATAGATTCAGGTGATTATATTGAGCGGGACTCTCTGCG
>CAMWTI010000053.1 GCA_947177135.1 uncultured Porphyromonadaceae bacterium
ATGTGAAATGATACATATCCACACCGCTGCACAGCATGACTGAAACGATTTCGGCCCCGGCATATCGGTCGACAATCGACGTCGGCAAGAATATGGCCGCGCTGTTCTCCACTTCACCGGCATCACCGGTCGCGATACCGTTTTGCGGTTCAGCGCAATAGTGAAAGTCCAGGACCACATCCTCGTCAGACGAACGATCAGATACCGGCATAGACACCGGCATTCCTGCCGGGTCAAGCAGTATTTCCCTGACTGCTGATTCCGGATCGGCAAAATCCACTGCCGCGGATCCGGAGACATTGGCCACCGCTGTTCCGGCGGCCAATGTCATTATGATTGAAAAAAATCCTTTTTTCATTATTTTGTTATTTGTCAATCAATGGTATGAGATTCTGTTTATCTGATAATGACTTTGACAGCCTCCGATCCGCATACACGCAGATACACGCCTGGAGTCAGATTTTCCTGAGCAACTTTGACGCCTGTCATGTTATAATATACCGGTTCCGCCGTTGTGATGCCATCTGCGCCGACAGCGTCAAGACCCGAAGGCACAGCAAGTTCCATGATCCAGCGGGATCCTTCGTCAACAGCCAGATAAACACTGGCCTGAGTGTTGTTAACGTCAAGATGCAGCGCGCGGTTGGCCGCGTCAGAGCGGTCTACAAGGCTGATATATCCGTTAAGCAGGTCGAGCGTATAGAGACCGGCTCCGGCTTTATCGGCCGTCACTGTCACATTGCCGCTCAATCCGCCGACATACATTCCCTGGGCATTGCACAGACGGTAACGTCCGTTGCTCGCATACTCCAGTTTCCAGATGCCGGCATCCGTCAGGCTGTTATTGGCTTTGAGCTGATTGCCAGTCGCAGTGAGATATGCGCCGGTCTCCGCATCGCCGCGAAGACGCGCATTGGCGATTGAAACCCATTGTCCGTCAGGCTCGACTTCGAGTTCAGCCTCCAGTTCAACCAGAGCTTTGTTGTAGACAGCCTTCAAAGCGTTGACAGCGGCAGGCGTTTCGGTTCCATAGTCCGTCATCTTGGCTTCGGTCAGAATGGTGTGCAGATTCTCAAAAATAGCGTGGGCAAAAGGCACAGCTTTCATATATGATTCCACTTCCTGCAGCATGGCTTTGCGGCTGGCTTCAAAGATCGCTTCATGATCGACTTCGCCTACAGCTTCGAAAATCCAGCTTGTATTTTCCCAATCCTGAGGCGAACCCATGCTAATAAGATACGGATATGCAGGATTGCTGGTTTTCCGGCTCACACACGAATATTCAGTCGGAGGATATGTCGCGGAAATGACAAAACCCTCTTTCCCTTCAATGCCATTCGGAACAATGTAGAGATTGAAGGCCGGATCGGTTTCCCATCCTCGACTCATACAATATAAATATGCGCTGGCGTAACACAAACGGGTGGCATAACGATGGCTCACGATCTGTACGCCGTCACTGCCGTCGTTGGCTTTTGTGAAATAGCAATGGGCGTTGGCCGACAGAGTGCCGTGGGTAAGTCCGATGGTATTAACATCAAACAACCACACGTCATCCGGATCGGCAGCACTGCGAATGACATAGAGTTTACTTTCTGTGCCCTCGGAAATTTCGGGCATTCCTTCCTCGTGATTGATGATGGCGACTTTTTCAAACGCCCAGGCGCTTCCCTCGTCTGCAAAAGAATAACCGACAAGGTCGCTGCCATATGTGTCGAGATTGAGCGCCGATGCTCCGTCGGCATTGAGAATGCGGAGATAGCCACCGTGTGGATACAGCCAGAATGTGCCGGCAGACGCCACATCTGTGGTTGTGGCGGCAGTCGTGCCTACAGAAGCATTGCAGATATAGACTCCGTGCTGGTTACGTATACGGAAAGCATAAGTATTGCTCTCGTCGGCCTCAAGAGTCCAGAATCCGTCTTTATTGTCAGGTTCTGCCGCAGTGTTGACCATCGTGCTTCCGTCTTTGTCGACCGCAGTGAGATACCATCCGACTTCGCCGGCATTGGAGAGTCTGCTACGACGGACATTGGAGATTTTCACATTGCAGCCGCGCGCTTCGCCATTGATGGCGTTATAGAGATTGGCAACGGCGTCTGACTCAATTTTTTTGATGGCTTCGATGGCTTCGTCTACCGATGCATAATCATTGATTTCGACATTGGAAACATTCAGAATGTAATTGTCGAGCATCTGGATGCACCATGGGCTGTAGCTCTTATAGTCCGACAGGACCTTGACACTTTCGGCTTTCTGCCGCACAAAATTTTCCTCCTCGGCCTGACTGGTAATCTCCTGGAAACTCCAGCTATATATGCCAAGGTCTTCCATTTTGAATTGCGGAGCTGTTCCTTGTATCCATTTGTAAAGTTTCACATATGTCACCACCAGCGGATTGGTATAGTCAAAATTCGACAGATTGTGATTACGGAAAGTCATGCTCCAGCCATTGCCTTCATTGTCGGGCAACATAAAGAACAACAGAGGGATAGGAGAATTCGACTGTGTAAGATACATATTGCCGTTGGCGGTGTTTCCTGTAACAACAAGGCCGTCTTTCTTGTTCTTGAGATAGAATGTGCCGCTGTTGCCACCCTGGTTGACCAGGTACCAGTATGAGTATTCGTCTCGGCCTGAGCAGGTCATGACTTCCGAACCGCCACGAAGAGTCAGATACCCCGCTGTTTTGTTGTTAAACACATAGTATATCGGGTTCTCGTCTGTGGAGAATTTGGGCAGGTCCATGCTCTCGTCATATGCGCGCGACATGGTCCACAATGAATAGTCAGACTCAGTTTTGGTGAAAACCAGTTTGCCGTCGGCGTCTAACGACAGATATTCTCCGTCCGACACCAGAGCGAACGCCGCCTTGTCTTCAGCATAGACAACTTTGAAGTTACGGCTTGTAAGCACGGACTTCGAGCCGATCACTTCGGTCAGATCGCCAAGTTCCGGATGCTCAGGATCTCGGTGTCCGATGTACTGTCCGACATTGCTGGCAATGGTATACAGACCATCTCCGGCAATGTTGAACCTCCATACTGACGCATTGTTGACCGATTCGCTCAACACGAACATACACACATTGTTTTTGAAATCCGGGGCATCAACCGCCAGCAGTTTGGGCTTGCCGGCGTTATCCTTGTTGACACCGACATTGGCCAGAGTGACACGTACCCGATAAAGGTCTTCCCCAAGACTTTCAGTCGCATCGGCAATCGCGGAAGCATAGAAGGCATTGACGGCAGACACACTGCCGACACTGGCAGCGGCTATGTCATTTACTCCCTTGACCAAAGCCTTATGGCCGAACGGAGAAGCGTTGACATATGCTTCCAGACGGCTGATGGCTTCCTCCTTTGCTGAATTCAGATCAGCTGAGGCCGGAGCGGCAAAAGCGCCTGTCGCAGACGCAGCAAGCGCCATGAATGACAGAATACTTTTTCTCATAATTGTAAATATTAAAGTTGATAACTGATTAGGTTTAAGGGTATTTCAACAAATCTGACGTTGATCCGCCACCAATGCAGCAACCTCTCGGCCAGAGTTATCGGCAGAATTATCAGACGCAAAGATAATGCTTCGCATTCATTCTCACAAATTTTTTTTAACGTTTTCCTATATTTTTTCATCATATATTTCAGAACGTCAGGAATGCGTGCGGGCAACCTCACATATATGCCCGGCAACATTCTCTGGCAAAAGCCATTCAATGTCCGGATCACGACGCAACCATGTCAACTGCTTCTTCGCATAGACACGGGTGTTTTTTTGTATGCGTGACACAGCTTCGGCAATAGTCATGACTCCTTCTATGGCGGCAAACATCTCTTTGAATCCGACTGTGTTAAGCGAATTCAGATGACGCAGATGATACACCGACCGGGCTTCCTGCTCCATGCCAGCGTCCATCATCAGCTCCACCCGCCGGTTAATGCGCCCGAAAAGTTCATCACGAGACATGTCTATGGCAAATTTCTTCACTTCAAACGGGCGTTTGCGGACAACCCCTGTCCGGAGGTCAGATAACCTGCGACCGGATTCCCGGATTATCTCAAGCGCATGGAGCAGGCGCCTGTGGTTCATCGGATCGGCACCGGCCATATAGTCCGGATCAAGACGTGCGAGTTCATTGCGGATATGCTCAAGACCATGGTCCTTGTATAACCGCATGACGTCAGCCCTGACCGATTCGGAAATAGTCGGCAGGTCATCAAGGCCGCGTGTCACCGCATCCATATACATCATTGATCCGCCAGCCATCACCGCACACTTCCGCCCGGCCGATTCCATCTTCCGGATCAGCGCAAGCACGTCGGCCTCATATTGCGCGGCGCTATAATAGGCTTCAAGCGGCAACATACCGACAAAGTGGTGGCGAACGGAGGCGAGTTGCTCGGGCGAAGGCTGCGCTGTCGTGATGGGAATGCCGCGATAGATCTGACGGGAATCGGCTGAAATGATATCGCAGCCGAGCCTTCCGGCCAGCTCTATGGCAGCGTCTGTCTTGCCGGACGCAGTGGCCCCAGTGACAACATATAAGGTAAATCCGCTCACATCCGCGTCATGTCAAGCCACTTACCGGCAGGCCAGCGCCAACTGTCGAGAAGCGCCTCTTCCATAATTTTGTCGCTGAACACCATGAGGATAGAGCCTGGCTCTCCGGCCTTGATGCAGTTGGCATAGCCTTTGGGAACGCACACGATCTCGCTTTTATGTTCAGACACATGGAATATCTCGGGAGTGAGGTCGGGTGAAGGATCGTGCCAGTCGTCAATCTCTACGAAAGCGAGTGTGAACGAGCCTTTGACACACCAGAACCATTTGCGTTCGTCCTGATGCCCGTGCCATCCGCGCACCACCGACGCATCAGGATGATGTATGGCATACGTGCGCCTCACGCCGTCAAGATGCCAGTCATTGAGCGAGGCTATGCGACCGCGATGATCGTTGAAAATCTCTCCTTCTATTTTTGTCACCATATATATAAATAATTCGTTAAAAGATTTGAACTTCAAAATTAGTAAAACTCGCCGAAAAAAACAACAAATTACACAAAACAGGCACAAGTGTGCATTTTTTAACCCCCAGATATAGGAATTCTGCCAAAAAAATCGGATATTTGCAGCAACCTAAGTTAACTAAGAATGGAAACCATAACTGATTTTAAAGATCTGACGTCACGATTCTGCGCACTCGAGAGAGCGTGCAGAGTAGTGGTGGTCTGCCCGGATGACGAGCCGACAGTGGAGTGCATGCTCACAGCCCTGTCACGGTCGAAAGTGCAGTTCATCGTTGTAACCAAAGGCAATCCGCTGCCGTCGGCGCTCACCGCGGGCGAAAGGCTCCGGGTGGAGGAATGTGCCGACACCGACTCGGCCGCCGCGCGTGCCGTTGCCCTTGTGCGCGACGGAGAGGCCGACGTGTTGATGAAAGGAGACATCAACACCGACAACCTGCTGCGCGCCGTGCTCGACAAAGAGCGCGGACTGCTCGTTGCCGGCGGAGTGCTCACCCACATAACCCTGGCGGAGGCTCCGGCTTATTCAAAGCTGTTGGTGTTCAGCGACGCGGCGGTGATTCCTCGGCCGAATCTGGAACAGTTGCGTGCCATGGCGCGCTATGATATTGAAGTGTGTCGGCGCCTGGGCGTCGCCTCGCCTCATGTTGCTCTGATCCACTTCACGGAAAAGACGAACCCGAAGTTCCCCCACACGATGGACTATATGACCATGATCGACGAAGCCAAGGCGGGAGCCTTCGGCCCCGATGTGGTCATGGGCGGTCCGATGGACGTCAAAACTGCCTGCGATCCCCACAGCGGCGCCATCAAGGGAATAAATTCGCCTGTGTGCGGCAAAGCCGATGTGCTGATCTTCCCGAATCTGGAAGCGGCCAACACGTTCTACAAGACCCTGTCGCTGTTCGGCGGCGCCAAGATGGCGGCCATGATCGGAGGCACCACAGCCCCCGTGGTCGTGCCCTCGCGCGCCGATTCGGCCGAGTCGAAATTCCTGAGCCTCGCATTGGCATGCCTTAATCTGTAACACAAACCATCTGTTTTTCACATAGAATTTATGCGAATTTTTGTCATTAACCCCGGCTCCACATCAACGAAGCTGGCTCTATATACCGACGGAGAAACACTGCTGTGGAAACACACCGTCAGCCATCCGGCCGACGAAATCTCGGCGTTTGCCCACATCAACGACCAGTTTGAATACAGGATGCGTGCCATGTATGACGTCATCGCCGAAGCTGGCATCGATCCGGAATTTGATGCCGTGGTTGCCCGCGGAGGGCTGTTGCAGCCCACTCCGGGCGGAGTGTATCTGGTTGACGAGGCCGTGCGCAACGATCTGATCAATTCGCGGATGGAGCACGCCTGCAATCTTGGCGGCCTGATGGCCGAGGAACTCGCTGCCAGCTGCGGATGTCCGGCAATGATAGCCGACCCGGAGGTGGTGGACGAACTGATGCCCGAGGCGCGGATCACAGGACTGCCCGAGTTGCCGCATATCAGCATTTTCCATGCGCTCAACAGCAAGGCCGTGTCGCGTCGCTATGCTGAATCTGTCGGCCGAAGATATGAGGATATGAATCTGATAATCGTGCATCTTGGAGGCGGTATCTCGGTTGGTGCACACTGCCATGGTAAAGTCATCGACGTGAACAACGCCCTGGCAGGCGACGGTCCCTTTAGCCCGGAACGTGCGGGCACACTGCCGTCGGACCAGCTGGTGGAACTGTGTTTCAGCGGCGACTATTCGCGCCGCGAAGTCAAAAAAATGCTCAATGGCCGCGGAGGTCTGGCCGCATGGCTCGGAACCACCGACGTGGCCGACGTGGCCGCCCGTGCCGAGCGCGGCGAACAGCCTTACAAAAAAGTGCTTGACGCGATGCTCTACAGCGTGGCCCGCGAAGTGGGCGCCCGGGCGGTGGCTCTGCGCGGCAAGACCGACGCGATTATCCTGACAGGCGGCATAGCCCACAACGACTACTGCGTCAACACCATACGCGGATGGGTGGACTGGATCGCTCCGGTGGAAGTGAGAGCCGGCGAAGACGAGCTTGGCTCTCTGGCCGACAATGCTTACCGGTATCTGACAGGCAGCGTAAAGGCGATGACCTATGATCCGGCGGCCACAGCCAGGCAGAATCGCTGAGCGGCAAGCCTGATCAGACATACTGATATAACGAAAACTGCGGGATCCAGCCGAAAACAAGTCCGGGCCGGATCCCGCAGGATTTTTGTATTTGTCGCGGCTTATTATCGGCCTGGCAGACGGTTGGTGGAAGTGTCGGGAAAGACGAGTTTCGGCGTCATGGCAGCGCCCTCTTCGGGTGTGACCATAGCATAGGCCATGATTATGACCACGTCGCCGCGATGGACCTTGCGGGCAGCAGCGCCATTGAGGCAGATTACCCCGCTTCCGGCTGGTCCGGGAATGGCATATGTGTCGAAACGCTCGCCATTGTTGTTATCGACAATGAAAACGCGCTCGCCCGCAATGATGCCGGCAGCTTCCATCAGGTCGCTGTCAATGGTTATACTGCCTATATAGTCGAGGTTGGCCTCGGTGACCGTCACACGGTGTATTTTTGATTTCAGGACTTGGATCAGCATTTTTCAGATAAATTTGATGTTGTCAATCAGACGCACGTCGCCGGCATATACAGTGACACAGCCTACTGGTGCGGCACTCTCGGCCCAGTCGGATATCGGGAGGCAGGTGGTGCCGTCAACAATCTGGAAGTATTCGGTCTCAAGCCCGTCGACGGCGTTGATCTCGCGCTCGACCATGGCGGTGGTTTCGGCAGGTGTGTGGCTGCGGGCATAGTCAACAGCTTGAGACAGCACACGATGGATTGCTGGAGCGGCGTCACGCATGGCAGGAGTGAGGCGCACGTTGCGGCTGCTCATAGCCAGGCCGTCATCCTCACGCTTTATCGGCACAGGAACGATCTCGAGGCTGAAGCCTTCAAGCTCGACCATGCGGCGGATCACCGCAATCTGCTGGAAATCTTTCTCGCCGAAATATGCTCGAGTCGGCATGGCCATGCGGAAAAGCAGGCTCACCACCTGGGCCACTCCGTTGAAATGGCCAGGACGCATTTTGCCCTCCATGACCTCGGCCACCGGACCGAGATCAAACACGCGAGTGTCTGGTTCGGGATACATCTGGTCAACCGACGGCACAAACGCCGCGTCGACTCCGGCGGCTTCGAGCAGCGCCAGATCAGCCTCTTCGGTGCGCGGATATGTGCGCAGGTCCTCGGGATTATTGAACTGTGTGGGGTTGACAAACACGCTGACCGCCACCAGATCGTTGGCGTCGCGCGCGGCCTTCACCAGGCTCATGTGGCCGGCATGAAGCGCACCCATAGTAGGTACGAATCCGAGGCTCTTTCCGTTGTCCCGCCCGTCGGCGCACCAACGGCGGAATTCATCTGCAATGCGAATAACTTTCATATGGTATTCTGAAAATTCGGGGCAAAGTTAGCCATAATCTCGCTTTTTTACGCTACCTTTGGCATGAAATTTTCAAATATGACACAAGAATTCGCATCAACACTGCTTGAAAACGCCGTCACGGAGCTGTCGCGGCTGCCCGGAGTCGGACGGAAGACTGCTCTGAGATATGCCCTGCACCTGCTTCGTCAGCCTCAGGAGCAATCCGAGGCCCTTGGCCGCGCCATTATCGGCATGCGCGAGGGAATACGCTATTGTTCGGTATGCCACAACATCTCGGAAACAGAGATCTGCCCGATCTGCTCGTCACCGTCGCGCGACGGGTCGACAGTCTGCGTGGTAGAGTCGGTAAAGGACGTTATGAGCATTGAGCGGACCGGACAGTTCACAGGGCTTTATCACGTGCTCGGCGGGGTGATATCGCCGATGGACGGCATCGGCCCCGACCAGCTCGAGATCGATTCGCTGGTCGAGCGGGTGAAGGCCGGCGGAGTGCGCGAAGTCATTCTGGCTCTGAGCGCCACCATGGAGGGTGAGACCACGGACTTCTACATATTCCGTCGCCTGGGGGCGCTGCAGGTTGAGGTGACGCAACTGGCCAGAGGAGTGTCTGTGGGCAACGAGATCGAATATACCGACGAGATCACTCTCGGCCGCTCACTTTTGAACCGCACACCGTTTGAACAGTCGTTGCGCAGATGAAACAGGTGAGACTCAGAGCAGTCGAGCCGGAAGATCTCGACACGCTGTTCCGCTATGAGAACGACCGCGATCTGTGGGCCGTGGGATCGACCCTCGCCCCCTACTCCCGCAAGCAGATATATGACTATGTGGCACAATACAGCGCCGATATCTATGCCGAGCGGCAATTGCGGCTGATGATCGACGACGCGGAAACGGGTGTGACGGTGGGCACCGCCGATCTGACCGACTTCTCGCCGGCTGACATGCGCGCGCAGACAGGACTGCTGATCGACGGTCCGTTTCAGCGTCAGGGCTACGGGCTGGCGACTCTGGCAGCGCTGACCGAATATGCCGCTAAGACTCTGCAACTTCATCAGCTCTATGCCATAGTTCCGGCCGACAATACCGCATCGCTGGCGGTGTTCCGCCGGGCAGGCTTCCGCACGGGCGGACGTCTGCGGTCATGGTTACGCCGCGGCGGCACATATGGCGACGCTATTTTTTTGCAACGTCTCTTTCCCTGAAAACGGTGCGATAGCCTCCGCCCATGCCGGAGATCAGGCGTGCGGCCTCGTCCGGCGAGACGTGCAGCTGCAAGGAGTCGCTGTCGAGCCTGTCGCGCCGCAGGATTTCATGAAACATGGCAGGCGACTCGTCGACGTTCACGCCGATATGTGTCAGGCCGGGATCACGCCGTGCCTTGGCCGCCATCATGGCGTTTGCCACGCGCGAGGCGGCGTCGTCGCTGCTCCAGAGCGTTAGCGCCAGATTCTGTCCGGGAGCGATCCTGTCGACGGCGAGCGTGCCCGCGTCGTGGTTGATCACTTCTGGCAGCGAGACACGTCGGAGCGGCACGGAACCGTTGCCGCCGGTGTAGGCTCCGCTGTGGCCTGACATGAGCAGCAATGCCGTCAAGGCCAGAAACAGGCTGAAAATGACTTTATACATAGGGCATATCGATTTAGATTACGATTAAAAAAGAAAAAGAGGGGCGCTCACGCGTGCCTCTCTCTCCATTCATCACATTATGCTTATTGCTTTAATCAGTTTTGGCAGCGACACACACAGACGTGCAGATATCTGTTGTCATGCCGTGTGTCAATATCTTGTGCAGACCATATCCCAGTCAACCAACTGCCAGAGGGCACGCAGGGCATCGGCACGTCGGTTCTGATAGTCGAGATAATATGCGTGTTCCCACACATCGAAGCAGAGGATCGGCGTCAGCCCGTGACGCATCGGGTTTCCGGCATTCGGTTCCTGGGTGATCAGTAGATGTCCGTCCTGATCTTTAGAGAGCCACACCCATCCGCTGCCGAAGAGTCTAACACCGGCGTCGACAAAGTCTTCCTTGAATTTCTCGAATGAGCCAAAATCGCGATCGATCGCCTTGCGGAGTTCACCGTCGGGTTCACCGCCTCCGTCGGGATTGAGCGAGAAGAAATAGAAGATATGGTTCCAGGCCTGGGCGGCATTATTGAGAATCGCACCGTCAGCAGTCCTGATAATCTCTTCCAGATCCTCGTCGGCAAAGGTGGTTCCTTCGATAAGTTTGTTGAGATTGTCGATATACGCTTTTTCGTGTACACCATAGTGGAAGTGTACGGTCTTGGCGCTTATTGCAGGCTCGAGGGCCGCTTCGTCGTAGGGGAGATCAGGTTGAACGTAGTGCATAGTCGGTAGAATAGAGTTGTTGTTATGTTGTTTCTACTATCATAACGACTGAGTGCCGAAATTGTTTGCAGGCCGACGTTAATCGGAGTTAAACCGGCATGGTTCTGCCCGGATATGCCTTGAGGGCCTCGGCGAGAACCCGCAGCGCCTTGGCCAGGTCTTCCTTTTTGAGCACATAGGCCATGCGCACTTCGTTGCGTCCGCTGCCGGGCGTGGTGTAGAAACCCGAAGCCGGAGCCATGAACACGGTGGCACCTTCATAGCTGAACTCGCTCAGACACCATTCACAGAAACGGTCGGCATCATCAACAGGCAACGACACCACGGTATAGAATGCGCCCATGGGTATCGGCGAATAGCATCCGGGGATGCGGTTGAGGCCGTCGATCAGAAACTTACGCCGTTCAACGTATTCGTTGTAGTTCATCAGCATATAGTCGGCCGATGCGTCTATCGAAGCCTCGGCCACGATCTGTCCGAGCAATGGCGGACTGAGACGCGCCATGCAGAACTTCATGATCGACTTTTTCAGTTCCTTGTGCTTGGTGATGATGGCTCCGATGCGTATGCCACACTCGCTGTAGCGCTTGCTCACGGAGTCGATCAGCACGACTTGCTCCTCGATTCCCGGCAGATGAAACGCAGATATGTATGGCGCTCCGGTATAGCAGAACTCGCGATATACCTCGTCGGAAAACAGATACAGGTCATACTTCTTCACCAGATCGCGCAACTGGATCATCTCTTTCATCGTGTAGAGATAGCCCGTCGGATTGTTGGGGTTGCAGATCAGAATTCCCTTGGTGCGCGGAGTGATCAGCTTCTCGAATTCGGCCATTGACGGCAGAGCGAATCCGTCGTCGATCGACGACGGCACGGTGACGATTTTTGCGCCGGCCGATATGGCGAAGGCCATGTAGTTGGCATAGGCCGGCTCCGGCACGATAATCTCGTCGCCGGGATCAAGGCATGCAAGAAACGCGAAGAGCACAGCTTCGGATCCGCCGGCAGTGATGATTATGTCGTCGACGTCGACGTTGATGTTGAACTTGTCGTAATACTGCTTGAGCTTCTGACGCAGCGACAGCAGTCCCTCCGACGGAGAGTACTCAAGAACCGTTCGGTCGATGTTTTTCAGGGCATCGAGTCCCTCCTGCGGTGTGGGCAGGTCGGGCTGGCCTATGTTGAGATGATAGACGTGGATACCCCGCTCCTTAGCGGCATTGCCGAGCGGCACAAGTTTTCGTATCGGCGATTCGGGCATTGCTATGCCCCGTGAAGATAGAGTCGGCATTATTTTTATTGAGGTATTTTTGAAAGCCAGAACAGAGCGAAATCATTGTCGGGATCGTTGGCAATCATATCCGACAGGTAATTGCGCGCACGGTCATATTCGCCGGCGCGTATGGCAAGGATGATCTGCTGGCGTTCGAGAAACTCGGTGAACGGCATGAGCTGAGCCTCGGCCTCCGGATCGTCGGCGGCGCTGTCGCGCTGCTGGCGCACGTTTTCGAGCAGACTGGCAATCAGCGACGGGCAACGCGGATCGCGCATGGCGATCAGGCAGGCCACGTATTGCTCCGTCCACATGACCCTGTGCTGGTTGACGATCAGATCCAGATAATAATATGCTTTGTGATAGCGTCCGAGCGCACAGTTGATCACTCCGAGGAAGTAGCATATGTCATAGAATGTCTCGCAAGTTGCGGCCGGCACTTTTTCCGGCTCCTGCATGCGGTCACACAGAATCGAATATGCGTTGGTCAGATAGTGGTCGGCCTCGAGCATGCGTCCGTCGGTGTAGAGCAGTTTTCCCCAATAGAGGCAATAGGCGGCATCGGGGTTCTTGCATTTTTCCAGCAGCCCCAGCTCGTCGGCCATATATTTGGCCTCGGCCAGAAATGCCTCCGGAGTGACGCACGGCACACCGAGCACCACGCATCGTGCATCTGGAAGATTCTCGATGGACGATGGCGCGCGAAACGGAGCCACCGGCAGGGCCGATGCGAGCGCGTTGACGCGCACGGTTATCAGTCGGTCGTCGATCTTCTCGGCCCGCAGCGAGATCAGAATCTCGCGTCCCTCGCGCACCTTTGAGCGCAGGGAGAAGAATGCGGCATCGGCGACCAGAGCGGCATCGGCACCCTCTCCTCTCACCACCGGCGCCAGCAACGGCGTCGCGGCGATGTCGGCGGCATTGTCGGCAATGTGCATGCCGTCAAGGCTCAGAACCATGTCGTCGGAAGGGATCTCATCAAACAGCTCGCGGACAAGGCCGCCCACAGTCAGTCCGGCAGGATGCCACAGCAGCTTTCCTCCGGTGACCGGTCCGGGAGAATCGGTCACCTCCATGCGCGACAGGGCATATAGCTGATGGCCGAAAATCAGGCGGTTTGTCTCGACTTCAGAAGGTGCCGCGCTCTTGATCTCCTCAAAGCGTTCAAAAAGCATGCGCTGAAGGCGGAAGAACGTGAGCAGCAGCGATCTGACATATTCCACGGCAGCATCGCCCGAGTCATCGAGGCGCATGCCTGTGCAATGGAGGCTGAAGGCGATGTCGCCCTCTTCGGCATGGATCGAGAAACTGCATTTCACCGGAAGCACCAGAGAGTTGACGGCATTGGCCAGCTCCCCTGCCCTGCCGACGTGTTCAGCCGGAAGAGAGTAGCAGGCAAAGTAGCTGATGGAAAATGTGTTGAAGAAAGTGTCGTCGGCATTTTCGCGAAACACGGCAACGAAATGACCGCCCTGAAAGTCAAACGTGCACCCCGAGTCTTCGCCGGGAGCAGTGGCCAGTCCGGAAGGGCGTATCTGCAACCGCTCCATCACTTCGCCAAAAGTTTCGCGCACCGTGGCTGCAGCGGCGGCCTGGCCGGCAACGTCGTCGACCGTGTCGTCGGCACGCCTGCGGCATACCCGCTCTTTCAGAGCCGATAGCCATGGAGCGCCGACGGCCAGCGCCGTGATCAGCGGAACGAGAATGATGATAAGGGCTGTGGACAGTATCATAATCAATTATAGAACACTCAGGCGACCGTTTTTGTTAAGCGCGGCATGAAATAGCGGAACCACGCCACATATGCAAGCAGCACCACGTTCATCAGCAACGCATAGACGATGGCGGGGATGGCCAGGGTGTTGTCGGCGAACACAAGCGGCGACGCCGCCAGGGCAATGGCCTGCGCGGAGTTCTGCATGCCGACCTCGATGACCAGAGTGCGTCGGCGCACGGAGTCAAGCCGGCAGACGAACGCCAGCAGCGCTCCGGCTCCCATGGCGAGTACCAGCAGCAAGAACACAACAGGGCCTACCACCGAAAAGTTAGCTATGATTGTGGCACGGTGGGCAAGGAAGAATACGGTGATCAGCAGCATCAGCGCCGGGAATGCCAGCCGGCTGACGACCGAGTGGATTCCGGCGGCGGCGGCCGGTCTGAATACAGCCACAAACATGCCGATGCCCACCGGCACCAGCACCAGCACCACATTCTGCATGATCAGGTTGAACAGAGGCAGATCCACCATGCTTCCGAGCAACAGAGGCATAGTGGCCAGAGTGATGACCGAGCTGAAAGCTGTGAGGCTCACCGACAGAGCCACGTCGCCGCCGGCCAGGGCCGAGAAGACGTTGCTCGAGGAGCCGCCCGGGCAGCAGGCGATGAGCATGAGTCCGAGCGCCAGATGGCCGGAGAGGCCGAATGTCCAGATGAGCAGCAGGGCTATGGCCGGTAGGAAGAGAATCTGTCCGAGCAGTCCGGCGGTGACGGCGATCGGCGCACGCTTCAACATGGCGAAATCGGCCACACGCAAGGTGAGGCCGAGATCGAACATGAGAATAGTCAGTATCGGGAGAACAATCAGTATCGGGTTCATTCGTAGATAAATTCAAAATCGTCGATATACATTACCGAGGGTCCTCCGGTGAAGTAATCGCCCCAATAGCTTGCCGAGCAGGTGAGAACAAGGTAGGAAGCCTTTGCGTCAGCGCGCCTGTAGTCGAGCGGAAGCGTGAATTCCACCAGTCCGGAGCCAGCAGTTTTTTCGGTGAATATGATTTCGCCGAAGGCGATGATGCGCGGATCGTCGCGGTCGAAGAGGCGAGCGGCTTTCTTTGTCTTGATAACAAACGGGAATTGATTGCCGTTGTATTCCTCAAGGCTTTCGTCGGTCATCAGAGCGGCATAGATCACGCCCTTGTCCATGGTTCCCTTGGGAGCTTCGGAAACAGAGCTGTGGGAGATGGAGGCGGGTTCATAGCGCACATAGCCTTTCAGGGCCGATGGGCGCGAGGTGAACGGACGTCCCATGCCGAGAATGCCGTCGGTGCCGTCTGTGTCAAGATACTTGCCGACAAAGGCGTTACCTGCGGCAAACTTGCCAAGTATGCCAACGCCGACAAACTGCGACGCAAGCTTGGCCGAATACTGGCCGCCATGCTTTATGGCAGACTCGGGAGTGGTGATGTTCTTGCTCATTTTGGCAGAACCGTGGTTACCTGAATCCCAATATAATGAATTGGTATCAGCACCGAGAAGATAGGGAGTGGACGAGGTGTTCCAGATTTCGAAGTCGCCGTTGGGGATGGAGAGGGCGGCTTCGGTGGTGAAGCGCAGCGGGGTCGCGCTCACATAGTCGGGAGCGGTGACAAGTACTTCATATTCGGTGCCGGGGGTGAGTCCGGAGATCCGGGCGGAGAAGGAGTTGCCGGAGATAACGGCTGCCACCTCGGTCCAGTCGGGAGCGCCCACGGCGCGATAGCGGAATCCGGCCGATGAGGCGTCGGCGGGCTTGAGCACGGTGCCGCGGAGAGTGGCGCGTGTGGCCCAAACGTCGGCAGTGCCGTCGATGTCGTCGGCTGAGACAGGATCGTTGCCGAAGGTGCACTTGATCATGAGAGTGGTCACGGAAGTCTTGCCGTTGGCGTCGGCAATGGTGAACGTCAGCGGATATTCGCCTTCCGGGAGAGAGTTGAGCATGGAGGCGGCCACGTTGACTGTCATCCTCGCCACTTCGGTGTCAGGCTCATAGTCATATGTGTGGGTAAGCCCCGCGGCATTCACGATCTGGCTGATTTCTGGCGACATGGCCATGAGGTCGATGGACTCGAAGCCGAATGTGTTTACAAACGACGGGCAGCTGACCACGGCCGATCGGATCGCGGCATATGCGAAGACGTCGAACGCAAGGTCGGAGAACTGTCCGGGCTGCACGTAGAGCGGAGTGCGGATA
>CAMWTI010000054.1 GCA_947177135.1 uncultured Porphyromonadaceae bacterium
CATTGACGACCACTGGCCCGCCGACATCGCCAAGCACACGACCAATGACTAACTTTTCGGAGGTAGTGGCAACTTCTTTGACATGAATTTCCGATCCAGTCTCGCGGACGATATTCCTGAGACGCCCGGCCATCGGAGAGTCCTTGGTCACATAAACCGTATCGCCGGCAAGCTGTAGCACTGATGTAATATGCGGTTCGCCCCCGACACTGTCGGTTAGTTGCACAAGCACTTGTCGGTCTATATATGCAGGTACCGTAAATGCATATAGGCCGGAATCGGCCACAGACTGTGGCATATCAGCAATGAGCAGATCATATCGGCCCGCCTCCAGTCCGGCAAGACCTTCCGACGGATCGGCCACAGGAAAAATTCTGACCGGCAGACCGGTCATTTGCAACAGAGTGTAATCAAACCCACCAAGAGTGTCGCCGTCAACAAAAAATGTCACCGGCGAATATTGTATGGCCACCCTGACAGGCTTCACTCCGTCAACTTCAGCTGAAGCATGCTCATGCTCTTGCCGACACACTCGCAGCGAAACCATGGCACACACAGCCGCCACAAGCAATAACATATAGAGAGCTATGCGGCTCCCTCCTTTCTTCTCTAATCTTTTCATCATGACAATCTAACGCCTTGGCGCAGGATTTAGTTGGCGAAATCAATTGTCAGACCAAGTTGAAAGCGACGCGGATTGAGCGGATTGTGGGCAGTCGAGAAATAATTTTCGCCACCGAAAAGACCCTGATTCACATGACTGCACATGACAAAAAACCGGACTTTTCCGAGCTTCATGTTAATATAAGCATTACACAGCGGATAGTTACCGACCATGATTCCTTCACTTTGATTATAGAAAGCCATTGTGGCGGGCTGATACGCCAATGCATTATAGCGTGTCATATAGTCGCAGTCCACACCGAACTGCACTTTCAGAGTGGCGATTCTGAAGAGCAGATACATATTCGAATAAATCGATAGGACAGGTAATCTGAGCACATCGCCACCGCTTGCCGTCTGATATGTGATCTGATTATCCCAATGCCAAATCCCGAAACCCAGACGCTGGTCCAGAGTCGCACTGAACACTTGTATGTTTCCAGAATGCTGCACTGGCATTGCATCAGCATTGAAATAAACCTGATTCTGCACATTTTCAACACCAGCGCTAATGGTGGTGCCACACAAAGGGAAATCCACCGATCCGCCTATACGCAATCGGCGAGTCATACCAAAATCATTGCGCCAGACAAAATGATTGCTCAGATAATTACGCATGAAGAACGAAGGACGCTGATTCGTGAAAAATCCATATGCTTTGACTTCCATGGAATCGGAACGCACCTTGAACTTGGTGGAGAGATCACCCTGCAGTCTCAGTTCTCCGGCAGCACGGCCGATCAGACCGATCTCCGCTTCGGCATTATATCGTATGATTGCGCCAATCCGCTTGTCAAGGCGGGCGCCGACTGACAGCCGATTCTCAACTTCGCTATGGTTAAAACGCGACTCAAACGGAAACGGAGTCAAAGATGGATCCGGAGCCTGTATTGTATCTGGAGTCTGAGTATATTTTGCCACCTGATGATGAACGAATGCCGAAAGGCCGAAACGCGCCCATTTATTAAATCCCTCAAGCAACTGTATGCCGACTGTGTTGTCCAATGTCCAGTAGCTTGATTCGTCACGGGTGGTTCCGGGCGTGAGATATGTGTTTTTCCAGAAGTCGGCATCTGCGGCTACATCGTCCCTGAACATATGGTAACCGTTGCGAAAACTCAGAGTGTGGGCGAATGCCGAGACAGGCACAAACACCGTTCGTTCCACCGAATCATCCGGCTCCGGCTCAATAACGCGACAGAATCCGAGCTTGTAGCGGTTGTTGAGCATCAGCTGCAAACCGCGCACTCGGGTATGAGCTCCGGTCAGATTAACAGGAATACTGCGACTGTTGATCTTGCCGGAGCCGCCTTGCACTTCCTCTGGATCAAGGATATATAGATCGTCAACAATTCCGCCGTTCTCCTTGTTCAGAGAATTATATTGGCTGAACGCGGCCTGCATCTCATAACGGTCGCCCATATAAGAACCGCTCGCTCCCCAGACAAAGTCTTTCATCGACTGCTTGTCATAATATCCTCTGGAATACAGAAAGTCCATGAACGCGCCCACTTGCGCCCGTTTGTTGATATTGCCTGAAAATGTCGCATGCAGCCGATCCTGAGCTGTTTCACTCGCTCCGCCGGTCTCATATCCGAGCAAAGTCATGGGGACCCGGGTATTATAGAAAATCTGACTGCTGATGTCTGGCAGATAAGGCAGCAGCGGATAATCAAACATGAACTGCGTCGGATCGGGTCGATTGAAATAAATCATTCCGATTCCTTCGGTGCCATAGTTGCCGGTGATAGCTGACGCATTGCCGAAGGCCATACTCGGAATCGCCACATTGGCATAATTAAGCATCAGAGTGTCTATGGTCGCAGGCATACGGTCACCCAATGGCGGCAAAAACCGCCACGCATAACTCAGACTGCCGTCTGTGACAGGCTTAGACTCGGCGGCCAGCACAGCTGAATCACACGAAATCAGAGCAGTAAGCAATAAAACTATATCACGGAATAGACGTTTCACTGCCACAAATTTACGCATTATAATTCAATTTGGAAAAAAATCACTAACTTTGCACACCAACAGACCCATTGTATGACCCGCATATTTCTACTCATAATACTGACATCAAGCGCATTAACCGCTACTGCCAGGAATTTTGCTGATCAGCTTGACTCACGAGCAAACGTGACGGTGACTCAGCCCGCGTCACTGCGTGCCCGTCTGGCATCGTCCCGCATTGCAACAGAAGCCGAGACTGGCTCTGGCGAGACAATCTCCGCGCCCGCCTCGTCGTCAACTTCCACCACAGCTGGCGGATACAGAGTCCAAGTGTTCAGCGACAACAATCCACGCACAGCCAAACGCGAAGCCCAGAGCAAAGCCGCAGCTCTCAGTGAAACATTTCCACAGTGGGCCACATACCTGACTTTTGACTCCCCCTATTGGCGGTTGCGCGTCGGGGATTTCCGAACATATGAAGACGCCACTCAGGCGGTAGTGGAACTGAAAAACGCCTTTCCGGCATGGCGTCGTGAATTGCGCGTGGTGCGCGACCGCATCAAAGTAACAGACTGAAATGGAACGTAAAGAATACGACGAAAGCAAAGTGGCCGAAGTGGCCAGTCATTTCGAAGCCATCCTAAAACTTATAGGCGAAGACCCTGAGCGGGAGGGGCTTCTAAAGACGCCTGTACGCGCCGCAAAGGCTCTGCTATACGCCACATCAGGATACCGCATCAACCCGACAGAGGTGATGCGACAAGCCATCTTCAGCTACAACGGCTCACAGATGGTGATTGTCAAAGACATTGAATTTTACTCTCTATGCGAGCACCATATACTGCCCTTCTTCGGCACAATGAGCATCGGCTATATTCCAGACGGAACCATGCTCGGACTGAGCAAACTGGCTCGTGTGGTTGACGCTTATGCCCGTCGGCTACAAGTGCAGGAACACCTCACCGCACAGGTTTGCCAAGAGATATTCACGACACTTCCTGCAAAAGGTGTCATCGTGAGTTGCACCGCGCAACACCTCTGCATGAAAATGCGCGGCGTCGAAAAGCAGGAAAGTGCCACAACAACAGTGGACTACCTCGGCACCTTCGCCGACGATCCTGCCTTGCGCGCAGAATTTTTCGCCGCTGTCCGAAATTAAATCTCCACAAAACCCCACACCCTCCACCGACAATGCAAATTCAACGACTCCAGACCCTCTTTTTGTTTTTGGCTCTCATTCTACAAACTGTATCGATCTTCATGCCCTGGTGGACAACAGGCGAAATGACGATCGGTCCAGCAGACGATCCCATGACTCTAATCCTCTCCATTCTTGCCTCAGCTCTTGCTCTGGCCGGAATTTGTCTGTTCAAAAATCTCCGCCGTCAGAAACTCGCGGCCGGGTTATGCGCATTAATGGGATTGCTCTCAGTATCATATGCTCTGGCACTGACATACATAACCTCTGACTCCGAAGTCATTTCTATCGCCGCCGGCACAATCCCAATGGCAATAGGAGCTATTTTTGCCATAATGGCACGCAACCGTGTGATACACGACGAAAAACTGCTTCGCAGCGCCGACCGCCTCAGATAAGCATATGCTCTTCAGCGTCATCACCGTCTGCTATAACGCCGAAAATTCCATCGTCCCCACCCTGCTAAGCATAGCCGAGCAGGATTTCACTGATTTTGAACACTTAATCATGGACGGTGCCTCAAAGGACTCTACTGTCGAATTATGCCGGCAACACTCGCTCCCGCAAACCATACTGTTCAGCGAACCAGACCAAGGTATCTATGATGCCATGAACAAAGCCATGGCATGCGCCAAAGGTGATTACCTGATTTTCATGAACGCAGGCGACGCGTTTCCATCGCCTCACACGCTGACCGAATATGCCACAGCGATCATCGGGCACAACCGTCCCGGAATAGTCTATGGGCAGACAACATTAGTAGACAAAAACCGCCTCCACATCGGGCCACGGCATCTGACCGCTCCCGAACACCTGACCTGGCGGAGTTTTGCCAATGGAATGCTGGTGTGTCATCAGGCCATGGCGGTCAAACGCAGCATCGCCGACAGTTACGACACACAATATCGACTGTCGGCAGACTTTGACTGGGTGATCAGATGCCTTAAGCGCTCGCCTCATAATCACTACACCGGCTCAGTCACAGCGCTATATCTCAACGAAGGCGCAACTACATCCAATCATCGGCGCTCACTGATGGAACGATTCCGGATAATGTGTCATTATTACGGCACATTACCCACAATCCTACGTCATATCAAATTCCTTTTCCGCTGACCACAAGTCAGTCGGACTCAGCCATCACCACCACCTCCTCGAGTATGGTCATCGGTGCCATCGGAGTATAGTCGGCTTTAACATATGGCTTATCGGCAATCTGGAAACGCACGGGAAGAAGGAAACGCGACGGAAACGGTTCTCCATTCGCTTTGGCAGGCCCTACTTGACCAACAGCCGTTCCGATAGTCCTTACAGCCTCATCGATCAACATCTGGATATCTTTTTTCTGAACCCCGGGAGCGCCTGACTTACGCGGATCAGGAAACGCTTTGGTATAAGCCACTTTGAACGTTCCGTCGCTATCCACGTCAAATGTGACGTAAACAGTGCCTGTCAGACTTTTTTTGATTGCCTTCTCAGGATAATGCCAGATTCCGGCCATTGCCTCCACAAATTCAGCAGTGCCGCATCCTGTTATCACTACCGGTTCCTCTGGCGCATCAGGAAATTTGAATACTATCGGCAAGGTAAAGAACACGTTAACTGCTTTACCATTCATTGAGCCAGGCTTGAACTTCGGAAACATACTGACCACGCGAAGCGCCTCGGCATCAAGCACAGGATCTTTGCCCCTGATAACCTTGGCCTTTGATACACTGCCGTCACGACCGACAACAAACTGCACTATGACGCGAAAACTGGATCCATAGCCATAGTCAGCCACATTCTCGGGATATTGCAGATTTTCATTGATAAATTCAAGCATTTTTTCACTCCCGCCGATAAATTCCGGCATAATCTCAACCACCTTATAGACCTTGTCTGTATCGATAGTATCTTTGGCAGATAACGCCAACATTTCATTCATGGTTCCGTGAGCGCAGACCGGGACCAGAGTCAACGATGAAAGCAGAGCCAGTGTGTGAATCCATTTGGGCAGTCGTTTTATCTTGATCATGACTGTAAGTTTTTTACTTTAGTGAATAATTCCGTGACAAAGATAATACATTCTTTCTTTTTCGCAAAATAATTTTCACACAAAAACACTTCGACCCTACAGAAATTATGCCTACCTTTGTATATTATGAATTTCAAACTCGCATCTGACTATAAACCGACGGGCGACCAGCCACAAGCCATCGAAGCTCTGACTGAAGGTGTGGAGCGCGGCGATCCGGCACAAGTGTTACTCGGAGTAACAGGATCAGGCAAAACGTTCACCATGGCCAATGTGATCCAGAAGGTGCAACGTCCGACTCTGATCCTAAGTCACAACAAGACACTTGCCGCACAACTGTATTCAGAGTTCAAGCAGTTTTATCCAGACAATTCCATTCAGTATTTTGTCAGCTATTATGACTATTACCAGCCAGAGGCATACATTCCCGGCATTGACCGCTATATCGAGAAAGACCTGACGATAAATCAGGAAATTGAGCGCCTCAGACTATCCACAGTCTCGGCCCTCATGTCGGGACGGCGCGACGTGGTGGTAGTGTCGTCGGTAAGCTGTCTGTATGGCATGGGCAATCCTGCCGACTTCAAGACCAACGTGGTCGAGATAAAAGTCGGCATGAAGATTCCACGCAACCAGTTCCTGCGGCGTCTGGTCGACGCATTGTATTCGCGCAAGGCAGACTCTCTTGATCCAGGCACATTCCGCGTGCACGGTGACACGGTCGAAATCCGGCTGGCCTATGAAGACATCACGCTGCGGGTTGTATTCTGGGGCGACGAGATCGAATCCATATCAACCATACATCCAGTCGACGGGGTGAGCCTGGGCAGCCATGAGATGTTCCGCATCAACCCTGCCACGCTATTCGTGACCTCGCCGGCCAGACAGGCATCAGCCCTGGCCAGGATCGCAATCGATCTTGACGACCGCGTGCTCGATTTTCAGAATGAGGACAAATTGCTCGAAGCTCAGCGCCTGCGCGAGCGCGTGACATACGACATGGAGATGATACGTGAGATCGGACACTGCTCCGGCATCGAGAACTATTCGCGATATTTTGACGGGCGGAACGCCGGCGACAGACCTTTCTGCCTGCTTGATTATTTTCCTGACGACTTCCTGACAATAATTGACGAAAGCCATGTCACTGTGCCGCAGATACGCGCTATGTATGGCGGTGACGTGTCACGCAAACACAATCTTGTTGAATATGGATTCCGGCTTCCGGCTGCGTTCGACAACCGCCCGCTGCGATTCGACGAATTCGAGGCGATGGTGCCGCAGACAATCTATGTCAGCGCCACCCCCGCCGACTATGAACTGCAACAAGCCGAAGGCGTGGTGGTTGAACAGATCATCCGACCTACCGGATTGCTTGATCCGGAGATTGAGGTGAGGCCGTCGCTTCACCAGATAGACGATCTGATGTGTGAGATACAGCAGTGTATCGAACGCAACGAGCGAGTGCTGGTCACAACCCTCACCAAGGCAATGGCTGAAGAACTGAATGACTATCTGACGAAATATGACATCAGCTCGGCCTATATGCACTCTGACGTGAAGACCCTCGACCGCATCAGGATTCTCGACGAACTGCGCGCCGGCCAGCTCGACGTGCTGGTAGGCGTCAATCTGCTGCGCGAGGGCCTTGACCTGCCCGAAGTGTCGTTGGTAGCCATTCTCGACGCAGACAAGGAAGGCTTCCTGCGGTCACACCGATCGTTGACACAGACCGTCGGCCGCGCGGCACGCAACCTCAACGGCCACGTGATAATGTATGCCGACAAGGTCACCGATTCCATGCGCCAGACCATCGAAGAGACAGAGCGTAGACGCTCCATCCAGCTCGCCTACAACGAGCAGCACGGCATCACGCCTCAGGCCATCGTCAAAGCCCGGTCGCGCATCGTCGGACTCGACCGGGAGGCAATCGAGGACCTTACTCCGGCCGGAAGCCTGAAAAATCTCTCGTCAACCACTGGAAAAACCGGACGCTCGCCGTCAAAACCGGCGTCTTCGCGCCCATACAGTTTCGAAGACGAATACAACGCGGCCTCACTCGGCGTGGCCGCCGATCCGGTAGTGCGCTATATGAGCGCCGACGAACTGCGTAAAAACGCCGAACGAGTTGAAAAAGAGATGCTCAAAGCCGCCAAAGCCATGGACTTTCTTGAGGCTGCACGACTGCGCGACGAGATGATGCGCCTGAACGAAATGGTCAAACAACACGAAGAATCAGACAGACAATGAACAATACTACCTATATTCCTGCCGACCGCTTCTTGCCGACTTCAGTGAAAGAGATGGAAGCGCTCGGATGGGATCACATCGACGTGGTTCTATTCAGCGGAGACGCATATGTAGACCATCCCTCGTTCGGCGCCGCGGTGATCGGACGCACACTCCAGGCCGCCGGCTATAACGTGGCTCTGGTGCCGCAGCCAAATTGGCGCGACGACCTGCGAGACTTCCGCAAGTTTGGCCGGCCGAGACTGTTTTTCGGAATCTCGCCTGGCGCAATGGACTCTATGGTCAACCACTATACTGCCGCACGACGACGACGGAGCGACGATGCTTTCACTCCCGACGGACGCGCTGGCATGAGACCGGATTACCCAACTGTGGTATACTCCGAAATACTGCGCCGGCTTTTTCCCGACGTGCCTATAGTGGCAGGAGGAATCGAAGCCTCACTCCGCCGCCTGTCTCACTATGACTACTGGCAGGACCGGTTACGGCCTTCCATAATAATGGACGCGCCGGTCGACATGATCATATACGGCATGGGGGAACAGGCCATAGTGGAAGTGGCCCGCAATCTTGAAGAGGGCAAAAGCATCTCGACAATGACAGATTTGCCGCAGACCGTGGTGAAGCTGCGCAGCAGCGACATTCCTGAAGCTGATTGCCACAATATCGTACTAAATTCCTATGAACGATGCCTGGCCGACAAACGCGCACAGGCCGCCAACTTCAAGCACATAGAGCAACAGAGCAACCGCATGCGTCCCGACACGGTGCTATGGCAGCAACACGGACGCCATGCCGTAAAAGTCAACCCGATGTATCCGGCGCTGACAACCGCGCAGATCGACTCGTCGTTTGACTTGCCGTACACACGCATGCCCCACCCCCGCTACAAAAGCAAGCGCATTCCGGCATATGAAATGATACGCCACTCGGTCAATCTTCACAGGGGATGCTTCGGCGGATGCGCGTTCTGCACCATATCGGCCCATCAGGGCAAGTTCATAGCCTCGCGAAGCAAGGAGTCGATTCTCCGCGAAGTCAAGGCCGTCACCCGAATGCCTGACTTCAAAGGTTACATCAGCGACCTCGGCGGCCCTTCGGCCAACATGTATGCCATGCACGGACGCGACCTCGGAATCTGCGAAAAGTGTCTCCGTCCGTCATGCCTCCATCCGCAGCCGTGCCGCAATCTCAATAACGACCACCGACCGCTGCTGGAGATATACCGCACCGTTGACGCCATGCCCGAAGTCAAAAAGTCATTTGTCGGCAGCGGTGTACGCTACGATCTATCAATGGCACCCTCCGGATCCCGGGAGATCGACGCCGCCAACCGTCGTTATAACGAGGAACTGATAGCACACCACGTGTCCGGACGCCTGAAAGTCGCGCCTGAACACACTGAAGACACCGTACTCGAAGTGATGCGCAAGCCTTCTTTCCAGCTATTTTATGAGTTCAAGGAGATATTTGACAAAGTCAACGCCAGCCATGGGCTGAACCAACAGCTCATCCCTTATTTCATATCAAGCCATCCTGGCTGCCGGGAAGTCGACATGGCGGAACTGGCAGTGAAAACACGCCGTCTCCATTTTCAGCTCGAACAAGTGCAGGACTTCACCCCAACGCCGATGACTCTGGCCTCCGAAATATATTATACCGGCATACACCCATACACAGGCACGAAAATATTCACCGCCACACGTCCGCAACAGAAACAAGATCAGCGGCGCTTCTTTTTCTGGTATGACCCCGGCCAGCGCGCCGGAATCCAGACCGCACTACGCCGGCTCCACCGGCTGGACCTGATCGCCGCCCTCTACCCCCGCCATTGAAATAGGTATGAAATTTTCCCATGCCGCTTTCAGTTGCGCATGAGTAGAAAAAATCGTACCTTTGCAGTCAAATTTCCAAGATCCTAATGATTGCAATCAGAAACCTGTCGGTGGAGTTCAGCGCCAAGTCGCTGTTTGACAACATAAATTATGTGATTAACCACCGCGACCGAATTGCCCTTGTCGGCAAAAACGGCGCAGGTAAATCAACCATGCTCAAAATCATAGCCGGACTTCAGAACCCCACATCGGGATCGGTGGCAATTCCGGCGGGCGTGACAATCGGCTATCTCCCCCAGCATATGACCACAGAAGATGACTGCTCGGTCATTGACGAAGCGCGCAAAGCCTTTGGCCACGTGGCTGAAATGCGCGCCACGCTTGAAAATCTGAATCAGGAACTCGCCACCCGCACAGACTATGAAAGCAATGACTATGCCGACCTGATCGACCGGGTGACAATCATGACCGAACGACTGGCCATGGAAGACGGATCTGGCGGAGAGGCGGAAATTGAAAAAACTCTGACCGGACTCGGATTCCGGCGTCAGGACTTCAACCGGCCGACATGTGAATTTTCCGGAGGATGGCGCATGCGCATCGAGCTGGCAAAAATCCTGCTGCGACGCCCCGACGTGCTGTTGCTTGATGAACCGACAAACCATCTTGACATCGAATCGATACAATGGCTCGAAAACTTTCTGACAAGCAAAGCCGGCGCTGTGGTGCTGGTGAGCCACGACCGAGCTTTTATCGACAATGTGACAAACCGCACAATCGAGATCTCGCTCGGCAAGATCTATGACTATGCCGTCAACTATTCCAAATATGTGGAGTTGCACCGCGAACGCATCGAACAGCAGATGCGTGCCTACGCCAACCAGCAAAAACAGATTGCCGACACTGAGGAATTCATCGAACGATTCCGCTACAAAGCCACAAAAGCAGTGCAAGTGCAGAGCCGCATGAAGCAACTGGCCAAAATAGAACGCATCGAAGTGGACGAAGTCGACACCTCGCGCCTCAACCTGCGGTTCCCGCCGGCGCCACGGTCGGGCGACTACCCTGTGATAGCCGACTCCGTCACCAAGGCATACGGCGAACACACCGTCTTCTCAAACGCGACATTCACAATCAAGCGCGGCGAGAAAGTGGCCTTTGTCGGCAAAAACGGCGAAGGAAAATCAACACTGGTCAAATGCATCATGAACGAGATCCCTTATGACGGATCTCTCCGCCTTGGCCACAACGTGAAGATCGGATACTTCGCCCAGAATCAGGCACAGATGCTCGACGGGGAACTGACCGTGTTTGACACCATCGACATTGTGGCCACGGGCGACATACGCACCAAGATACGCGACATTCTCGGCGCATTCATGTTTGGAGGCGAAGCATCCGACAAAAAAGTCAAAGTCTTGTCCGGCGGCGAAAAAACACGCCTTGCCATGATCCGCCTGCTGCTCGAGCCTGTGAATCTGCTGATTCTTGACGAACCGACAAACCACCTCGACATGCGCACGAAAGACATTCTCAAACAAGCGATCAAAGACTTTGACGGAACTGTGATCGTCGTGAGCCACGACCGCGAATTTCTTGACGGGCTGGTAGAGAAGGTCTATGAATTCGGCAACGGACAGGTTCGCGAATGCCTTGGCGGAATATACGAATTTCTTGAAAAAAAGAAACTCGCCTCACTCCACGAACTGGAACGCAAAAAAAACGTGGCGCCATCATCGCCACAACAACAGAAGCAACAGAACAAGACTGAACAGAAAACCGCACAGCGGATCAGCTATCAGGAAAAGAAAGAACGCGACCGCATGATCCAGAAAGCGGCGCGGAAAGTAACTGAAGCCGAAGCCGAAATCGCAAAAATAGAAACAGAAATAGCCTCGGTGGAATCATCGCTGGCCGACACTTCGACCACACCGGACGCAACTCTGTATGACCGGCACGCCTCTCTGCAAAAAGATCTGGAAAACGCCATGAGCCTTTGGGAACTGGCATCAATGGAACACGATGAGCTCAAACAAAAATATGGACTACTTTAAAAACCGGCGCACAATACGCCGCTACAGCGACCGGAAACTTACCGACGCCGAGATCGAATCGATGCTCGAACAAGCCATGCACGCGCCAACCTGCGGATCAATGCAGCTTTACAGCGTCGTGATCAGCCGCTCCGACGCCGAAAAACAAGCTCTGGCTCCGGCCCACTTCAACCAGCCGAGCGTGACCGGCGCACAGGCTGTGATCACATTCTGCGCAGACTTCAACCGCTTCACGCAATGGTGCAGACTCCGAGGTGCGGATCCGGGCTACGACAACGTCCAGAGCTTCATCTCCGCGGCACTCGACACCGTGATTCTGGCTCAGCAATTCGTCACAATTGCCGAAATGAACGGACTTGGCACCTGCTATCTTGGCACAACGACATGGAACGCGCCTCAGATAATCGACACCCTCGGACTTCCTGAACTGGTTGTGCCTGTGATCACGGTGACTGTAGGCTATCCCGGCGAAAATCCCGACCTCCAGCCCCGCCTGCCCCATCGTTCTCTCATACACTATGGCAGATACACTCCCTGTGACGCCGAATCAATCGGACAATGTTACGACGACTTTGAATCCCTCGGCCAAAACCGCAAATTCACGGCCGAGAACGGCAAGGAGACCCTTGCTCAGGTATTTACCGACGTGCGTTATACACGCCAGGCCAATGAACATTTCTCGGAAATATTCATCGGAGTGCTCAAAAAAGCAAAATTCCTAAATACACAACAATAAACAATCAAAACAAATGGACATCTTCCACTCGCTTCTTGCCCCGGGCAACACATCGCTGGCGAGCACACTCGTGCTCTACTCGTTTGTGATTGCAGCCGGTATCTATCTGGGCAAGATAAAAGTAGGAGGCATTTCGCTCGGCGTCACGTTCGTGTTGTTCGTGGGTATCCTGATGGGCCACTTCGGCTATTTGGTCAACCCCGAAGTACTGAAATTTGTGCGCGAGTTCGGCCTCATACTCTTCATCTTCGCCATCGGCCTGCAAGTCGGTCCGGCATTCTTCTCATCATTCAAAGAGGGAGGCATCAGGCTCAATATTCTTGCAGTGCTCGTCGTGGCACTCAACGTAGCTATCGTCCTGATCATCTACTATGCCAACTCAGGCGCAGCCTCAATGACCGCGCTGGTCGGTGTCATGAGCGGCGCGGTAACAAACACTCCAGGACTCGCTGCCGCCCAGCAGGCCGTTTCGTCACCGGCCGACGTCAATACCCTCTCGATGGGCTATGCCGCGGCATATCCTCTTGGCGTCTGCGGCATAATAATGGCCATGCTCATCATCAAGCTGATATTCCGTGTCAACAACGACAACGAAATCGCAAAGATAGATGCCGAATCCAATGCAGCGCAAAACGTCCCTCTCAAAGAAACGTTTGAAGTCACCAACGAGCTGATCAACGGCAAGACAATTCTGGAACTGCACGACATCATACACTGCGACTTTGTTGTGAGCCGCCTTCTCAACGCATATAATGAAGTGATCATACCCACTTCCAAAACCGTGATCCACACAGGCGACAAACTGCTGATAATCATGTCGGCATCCGACGAGCCAAGCTTCCGCGCACTGGTCGGCCCGGTCATTGACCTTGACCTCGAGCAGACAACCGGAAAAGAAGTAGTGAGCCGCCGCATACTCCTGACACAGAGCCGCTATAACGGCGTGACCCTCGGATCATTGCGCCTGCACACCGCCTATCAGCTCAACCCCACCCGGGTAAACCGCGCCGGAGTCGACCTGCTCGCCCAGCCCGGACTCCGGCTCCAGATCGGTGACCGCATAACTGTGGTCGGATCTCTGGCCGACATAGACCGGCTGGCAGCACGCCTCGGCAACTCAATGAAACGACTCAACGAACCAAACCTCATCACCATCTTCGTCGGCATCCTTTTCGGAATAATACTCGGCTCCATCAACGTTGGCTGGGGCATGAAACTCGGACTGGCCGGCGGACCTCTCGTCGTGGCCATACTGCTGAGCCGGTTCGGCTACAAATTCAAACTGGTGACCTACACTTCAAGTTCGGCGTCACTGCTCATGCGCGAACTCGGTATCTGCCTGTTCCTCGCCTCGGTAGGCATATCTGCCGGATCTGGCTTTGCCGCCACGGTGTTCAATCCCGAAGGCGCAATGTGGGTGCTCTGGGGCTTCCTAATCACCATCGTGCCGCTGCTTATCGTCGGCACCATCGCACGCAAGGTCTACAACATCAACTATCTCAGCATAATGGGTCTGCTCTCCGGATCATGCACCGATCCTCCTGCACTGGCCTATGCCAACAATTCAACCGGCAGCGACGCTCCGGCCGTGGCATACTCCACCGTCTATCCGCTCACAATGTTCCTCCGCGTGGTAGTGGCCCAGGCTCTTATACTCTCCTTCGTCTGACCACACAAATATCCACCTTACAGAACTCTGAAAATAAGACACGGTCATAACATTGACGATCGCGCACCGGAAAATTCCGGTGCGCGATCACTTTTTTCACGCTTTCCGCTATCATGAACTTGTGTGATCAACAAATTTACGCTATCTTTGTAGACACTTATAAATCTAATCTTAAACAATCCACAAAAACAATTCAATGAAGACATTTTACTCGTTTGTGGCAACCGCCGCGCTCATGTCAGGTGTCAGCCTCTCGGCTTATGCCGCCGACTATTCAGAGACCGTGGCCGCGACCACAGGCCCTGGCATCATACAAATGAGCCAGCTCGACCTCTCGCCTGTCACCTGCTTCGATGATGCAGGAAAAACCAAAGTCAGATCCAACTTGACCACTCTGGGTGACCCGATAGTACTCAAAGGAGTGCGCTACGAAAGCGGCGTCGGCACCCACGCTCCATCCAAAGCTGTCATAGACCTGGGCGGAGCCACAGGGTTCCACACCCTCCTCGGCGTCGATGACGACGCCAGCTCTGCGGCCAACCACGGAATCGTTGACTACACCGTCACCCTCTACAAAAACAAAAGCGCGGAAGTAAAATCCTCCGGCACGGTGAAACGCACCGACGCAACCCCGCTGACAATCGATCTCAACGTGACTGGCTATGACTATCTGGTCCTTGATTATGCCACGGGCGCTCAGGCATGGGCCGACCAATGCCTCTGGGCCGACGCACGGTTCACCTACTCCGGCAACGCTCCCACAATCATCACCGAAGGCGAAATGTATGCCGACCCGTCAAACCCGTCGGTCGTCTACCTGCCCGAACAAGGACCTGAAGGCGAAGAAATAGTTCCTCTCAGCTCACTTGACATCTCAAAAATCACCACTGGCTGGGGCACCGTCAAAGCTAACAAGAGCATCGACGGCAATCCGCTCAAAATGAAAGGCATCACCTACATGAGCGGTGTCGGCACACACGCCACGGCAAAAGTCAACGTGAAACTCAACGGCGCAGTCACCGCTTTCCACGCCGTCATCGGCATTGACGACGAAACAAAAGCCCAGTCAGAAAATGACCCGTCACAAGGCATCTGCGACTACTCAGTGCAACTGATCAAACAAAACGGCGAAGTCACTGTCTTCGACTCCGGCACCATACGCTACACCGACACTGCTCCTGTGGCAATCGACATCACCCAGAATCTCCGCGACTACAAATATCTGATACTGGAATTCCCTGAAGGCGCCCAAAACGGAAATGACCACGTCGACATAGCAAACGCATACTTCGAATACGTCGAACAGAACTCCACCCGCCCGGAACTGGTGACCGACGACCAGATGAGCGGAGCGCGCCACTGCGCCACAAT
>CAMWTI010000055.1 GCA_947177135.1 uncultured Porphyromonadaceae bacterium
ATTAGTCTCGGGGGCTCGGAGATGTTTATAAGCCACAGCCTGATGGAGTGATGCTCACCGGATCTGACAACATTGGGCGCATACTGGTATATGATACCACCGGACGACTGATCCTGGAAACAGAAGACGCCCGCAATGGAGATGTATTGGGCTTGAACGAAGGAATCTATTTCATTCGTTCTGTTGACTGTAGTAAAACATTGCGAATAGTCGTTTCGGAATTCTGATGCCACGCTCTGACACTCGACAGCAGGTTGCCATTATAGAACGTATTCGGTTTCTGATGAAACATCTTGGCATGACTCAGGTGCGCTTTGCCGAGCGCATCAATGTCAATGCCGCCAATTTTTCAAAGCATCTGTCTGGTAAGCTTCCTATTTCAACTGGGCTGATCAATCGCATCGCTCTGGATTTCGGAATAAACCGCGATTGGCTGGTCGATGGCACGGACACTCCGTATTCAAAGCCAGAGGCCAATCATGCGATGATGCTCGCGCCAGCAGAAACGCTCGGCCGGATCGAGACGCGAAATACGTCGAAAGGTATCCCGGTATACGATATCGATGTGACTGCTGGTTTCGGAGAGTTGTCCAGAATGTTTACGGACGATCGCCTTTCTGGTGTTGTCGACCTGCCGCAACTCGGCATAAGCGAAGGTGTTAGAATTGTGCGTGTGAGCGGTGACAGCATGGAGCCGCTCATAAATAACGGCGGATACATCGCATTGCGCGAAATTCAGTCGAAAACTATCTTCTGGGGACAGATCTATGTGGTTATTCTCGAGGACTACCGTATGGTCAAGATCGTGCGCCGCCATGCTGATCCAGAACAGTTGATTCTACATAGTGTGAATCCAGATTACGATGACATCGAGATTGCCAGATCGGAGGTGATAGGACTCTATCTGGTGGAGGGAATAATCAATTATCGCCAACAATGCTGATATGTATTGAAAAATGAAAAAAAACGCCATATTTTCATCGCTTTTTGCAGGGTTGATAGCCTGCAATGCATATGCCGCGGACGTTATCGGCGTACGGGCCGGCGGACTTGCTGACGCTGTCGGCGCCGACACCACAGTCCAGGTCCTTAAGGTGACAGGGATTCTTGATGCGTCTGATTTCGCGTTTATCGCCGACAAGATGCCGAATATCAGACAACTTGATATTTCAGGTTGCTCGATTGTGGCATACTCCAGCAAAGCGCTTCCTTTTTCAGGATTGCGCAATTCGGCTCAGGCGCAATTGCCTCCCTACTCTTTTATCGGCATGACAAATCTCGAATCGGTGATTCTTCCTCAGACGTTGACCTCAATCGGAACTGGAGCGTTTGCCGGGGCCGGCATCCGGTCAATTATGATTCCGGATGGTGTTGTGTCGATTGCCGACTATGTTTTCATGCGGTGTGAGGCACTGGAGTCTGTTGTGTTTCCTGCTTCATTGGAGCAACTTGGTCTTCGCACGTTTGCCAACTGCACATCGCTTCATAGTGTGTTTTTTGATTCCGGTAATTCATTGGCCCGGCTCCCATACGGAACCTTTGAAGGATGCACGTCCTTAAAGGAATTGAATCTTGATGTTCTTGCGCAATGTTCTGAAATCGGGCCGTGGTCACTGGCTCATTGCTATTCTTTGACCGAAGTGGCTGTCCCGCCGGCTGTCAGGACTCTGGGTCGTGGCGCTATGCTGGATGACAATGCTGTCAGGAACCTCATATTGTCACACGGAATCGAAACATTTGAAGAGTATTCGCTGGCAGGATTGAAACGGGTGTCGACGCTCTCGTTGCCTGCGTCGGTGACGTTCTTTGCCACCGGAGCAATGGCCGATTGGATGAGCCTTTCCAATTTCAATGTGTCGGCGCTCACCGACATTCCTGAACTTGGCGATGCCGTATGGCAGGGAATTGATCCGAGCGCGGTCACGCTTGTCGTGGCCGATGATATCGCCGACTGTTTCAGCGAAACGTCGCAATGGCAGGACTTTAAAATTGTGAAACATTCGGACTATATAGCATCAACCACCGACATGGAATCCAAGCTGGCCGATGCGCCATATATTACTGTGAAAGTTGATGGAGATGTTTTGTTTATCCAATCTGAGGGCACTGGACTTGGAACGGTTTCGATCTTTAACACTTCCGGACTCCGTGTGGCTCTGACGGAAGCCGGTGCGGAAAAATCTGCGGAAATCGACATTTCATCCATGCCTGGAGGCGCATATCTCATTGTCACATCAGCAAGTGGAGTAGCCAAAATTGTATTGTTCAAATAAACCTCTATGGGAAAAAATAAACTTAAAAAATTTGCTGAAATAGAGCAAATGGACCATGTCTTTCAGTTCCCTTTTGCGCGTCTGGAATCTGAAGGGTTTCCGCTGAAAGGAAACTGGCACATGGGATTTTTTAATAACAATAATCCGATTGTGATTGAAATCGGGTGTGGACGTGGAGAATATACAGTAGGCCTTGCGCGCAGATTCCCTGATCGCAATTTTATTGGGATTGACATAAAGGGCGCACGCATTCATGCCGGCGCCAAGCAGGCTTTGATTGACGGTCTGAAGAATGTGGCTTTTCTGCGCACCAACGTGGAGCTGCTTCCGTTCTTCTTTTCTTCCGGTGAAGTAGAAGAAATCTGGATCACATTTCCCGATCCGCAAATGAAGAAACCCCGTCGCAGGCTTACTTCGACAATGTTTCTTGACACTTACCGGAAGGTTCTGCGGCCTGACGGCATCATAAACCTCAAGACTGACAGCCCGTTTCTATACACATATACTGAAAGGCTGGTCCGCCTTAACCGTTTGCCTGTGGTCGCCAATATATCCGACATATATCACACTCCGGAAGCGCTGACCGATATATTGCGCATTCGCACTCACTATGAATCCCAATGGCTTGACCGCGGCCTGACGATCAAATATCTGGCATTCAGTCTGCCTCAGTATCTTGACCTTACTGAGCCAGAGGAAGATGACATCCCGCTTGACACATACCGCAGTTATGGAAGAAACTATAACACCAGAAATCAAAATGACACTATATCCTAATCTTATTCTTGACGCGCTCCGGCAGGTGCGCTATCCTGGTAACGGTCAAAATATCGTGGAACTGGGCATGGTTGAGGACGATATGCGGATTGACGGCAACAAAGTGAGCTTTTCGCTTCTCTTTGAACGCCCGACCGATCCGTTTATAAAGTCTGTGGTCAAGGCCGCCGAAGCCGCGATTATGACTTTTGTGTCACACGATGTTGATATCCGTGGGAATATAGCGGTCAAGACCCGCCATGCCAATCCGTCGCCAAAACCGGCCAATCCCTTGCCCGGGGTCAGAAATATAATAGGCGTCAGTTCCGGCAAAGGCGGCGTCGGCAAGAGCACTGTCGCCGCTAATCTTGCCGTGGCATTGGCCCGTAGCGGCTATAAGGTCGGTCTGCTTGATGCCGATATTTTCGGCCCGTCTGTCCCGAAAATGTTTGGACTGGAGCACGCCGAGTTGTTTATGCATGAGGTCGATGGTCGCGATCTGATCATTCCGGCTGAAAAATTCGGCATAAAACTCCTTTCGATCGGTTTCATGGTCGATCCGTCAAAGCCAGTGCTGTGGCGCGGCTCGATGGCGTCCAATGCCTTGAACCAGCTGATCACTCAGGCCGACTGGGGTGAACTGGATTATTTTCTCATTGATATGCCCCCGGGAACTTCCGATATACATCTGACGCTTGTGCAGACTCTAGGCATCACTGGGGTGGTGATTGTCAGCACTCCGCAGGAAGTGGCTCTTGCCGATGCGCGCAAGGGTGTGGCCATGTTTATGGATGAAAAGGTGAACGTTCCCGTGCTTGGAATTGTTGAGAATATGGCGTGGTTCTCGCCAGCTCCACATCCTGATGAGCGTTACTATATATTCGGACGAGAAGGAGCGAAGCGTCTTGCCGAGGAGCTTGGTGTGAAATTGCTCGGACAGATCCCGCTGGTGGCCGACATCTGTGGTCAGGCCGACAATGGAGAACCGATCGCCCTGGCCGACAGCCCCGAAGGGATCGCATTTCTCTCTCTGGCGGCCGAGGTCAAACTGGCCACCGACGAGCGAAATGCGGAGTTGCCTCCAACCTCCAAAGTTGAACTGAAACACTGAACAACCTGAAATGATACGTCTTAACGTTTTTATACATACTACAAATCCTGACAACCGACAAGCGCTGATCAATGCGGCTGTCAAACTGGAAGAGTATTCACGCAACGATGCCGGAGTGGTCTCATATGAAGCCTTTTCCGCACTGACATCCGACACTTGCCTGTTTATATGTGAGACATGGCAAGATGAAACATCATTGGCAAACCATATGGAGACAGAACATTTCAGAAGTCTTGTTGGCGAAATGGAGAAACTTGGCACTCTCACTTTGGAAAAATTCACTTTTTAAACGTGAATATTTGAAGATTTTTTGTTAAGTTTGCACTCTAAAACCCGAACGTTTCGATTTTCACGCTAAACACGTAAATGAAAGTACTCAAATTTGGCGGCACATCCGTTGGCTCCATAGATAGTCTGCGTAATGTGAAAGCTATTGTTGAGAGTCAGCAGACGGAATGTATTGTTACGGTTTCGGCATTGGGTGGTATAACAGACTGCCTGATGGATTGTGCCCGTCGTGCTTCCGTTGGCGACAATACATATATGGAACTTCACCGGGCGATGAAGGAACGTCACCACTCTGTGATTGATGGAGTAGTGACTGATGCCTCGCGTCATGCGGAAGTCACGGAAAAAGTTGATTCTCTGTTGCAGCAGTTGTCAACTTTGTTCGATGCCATAGCTTTGCTCGGCGAACTGACGCAGCGAACCATGGATCTTATCGTGAGCTATGGCGAAAGGATGTCGTGTGTGATCGTCTGCAATATGCTGTCAGACGCTGCTCTGTGCTATTCCCCTGATTTTATACGTACCAGATTCCGTTTCGGCAAACACGTTCTCGCTCCTGAGGCTACCTCCAAGCTCATTGCCCAGATCGTGGCTCCGAAGTTGAAAACCCATCGGACCATAGTCGTGCCAGGATTTATTGCCCGAGACGAAGACTCGGGCAAGATAACCAATCTCGGACGTGGCGGAAGCGATTACACTGCTGCCATCATTGCCGCCGAATTTAGTGCCGAAATTCTGGAAATCTGGACTGATGTCGATGGCTTTATGACGGCCGATCCAAGAATTGTGAAAAACGCTGTGGTGATTGACCGGATGTCGTTTGTCGAAGCTATGGAACTTTGCAATTTCGGAGCCAAGGTGGTATATTCGCCGACCATCTACCCGGTGTTCAACCACAACATTCCGATTGTGATAAAAAACACATTCAATGCGCAAGCTCCAGGCACTATCATTGCCGACGGCGAAGTGTTTGCCACAAGAATGGCAGGCCTCACGTCAATGACGCCTACTGCTATCATACGCATCACCGGATGCCGACCGGTGAATTTTGATCGTGTTTTCAATTCGTTATCACGCAATGGTGTAGACATATTCATGGCTTCTCCTGAACATGGCACGTTCGGGCTCCGTGGCTCTGACGTCGAGAGCGCAATGGCCATTCTTTCAGATGAACTTGCCGATGAGCTGACAACTGGCGAAATTGAAAACATACAGCCGATAACCGGACTGAGCACCATTGCGCTGGTTGGATCTGCGCTTGACAGCATGACCGACGTTGACAAAGTGCTGATCAATGTGCTCAACGGATGCGGAATTCCGGTGCCGGCACCTCCTCGCATGAATTCATCAACTACTGTTGCCTGCATGGTTCCGGAGCAGTCGCTCCATGAAGCACTGCGGGCGGTTCATTCCACTTTCTTTCCGTCATGCACCCCTATCTCGTAAATCATAGTGACATCAGGCAGCAGCGGGTGCATAAGTTGCCGGAGGCGTTTTTTAGAAACGCTTCTGACATGACGTTTCGTGAGATTGCCTATGTGGTTCTCGATGTGCTTCTTGGCGATGAAATAGAGGCCGATGCTCTCAAGCGTCTGGTCGATACCTCGCTGAGCGATACGCAGCCGTTTTCGCCTGAGGCCGAGTCTGCGTTCGTTGCTGCGCTGTGGGCCTATGCGGGCGCTCCGCTCCATGCGCCGACTCTGCTGTGTGCTGTCGAGCCTGAAGATTTCTATCTGATCGGCGCTCTTTCCGGCCGATGTGACAATTTGAATGTGATCATGCCTAAAGGCACAGCTGGCGACATTGTCGGAGCCCGGGCCATCGACGTTCAGGGTTCTGCTACTGATTGCCTGCACCTGTGTAGTGAGCTTGAGCGGGTTACTATGGTGTGCACCCTGCACAATGCAGCTGCTTCTGCCGTTAGAGTCGCCGTGGCAATCTACTGCGCCACCCATCCGCAGATATCACCAGATATGTCGCCTGAAGCGAACTCGGCGGCGATGCTCCGGGCTTACGAGACCGCCCGCAAACTCGGACTTCGCTGCGAGCCGCCTGTTCTTGTGTCTGTCCAGCCTGTGCCGGTGGCTGCATCGCGGATGCAATCCATCAGGGCAACAGGTAACAGGCGTCCGTTGCGCGTAGCCCCGACTGTCGATGCTGTTATGCGGATCCTCACATCTCCAACAATAGCTAAATAAATCAATCAAAAATGATAAAGCGCTTTTTTCTAACGTTTCTCGGGTCAATGGCGGCCATATGGCTGTCGCTGCTCCTTTTCGGTGTGATTTTTGTCACAGGAATAGTATCTGCGGTCATGTCATCATCTGACAAAAAGACAACCAAAGTCGGCAAACACAGTGTGCTTGTGTTTGACATGAGTGGTGAAATCTGTGAAATAAAAGGAACTCCAACGGTTTCCGATATAATGTCGGGCAACGTGACCGACAGACGTTCGCTCGGGCAGATCACCGCTGCGATCTATCGTGCGGCCCATGATTCCAGAATCGATGGGATATACGTGGAATGTAATGGTGCTGTTGCCGGTATTGCCTCATTTCAAGCCATTGATGAAGCGCTGCGCTATTTTGCCTCCCGTCCGGACAAATGGATCGTTTCATATGCGGATTCATACACACAAGGTAACTATTATGCTGTCAGCAGTTCGACTGAACTTTGGTTGAATCCGCTTGGCGCAGTAGACGTTCACGGCCTGTCGGCAACGACAATGTTTTATACCGGACTTCTTGATAAACTTGGAGTGAAAATGCAGGTCCTTCGGGTCGGAACATTCAAAAGTGCAGTCGAACCATATATACTGAAAGATATGAGTCAGGCTTCACGGATGCAGCAAGAGGTCTACATGAATTCCATATGGAATGCGGTTAAGGAACGTATTGCTGAAAACCGTGAAGTGACGCCAGATCAGGTCAACAGATGGGCTGATGATCTGCTGTTCACAATGCCGGCTGATTCAGCCAAGGCGTTTGGCGCGGTTTCGGCTGTCGGGTACCGCCATCAGGCCGAAAAGCACATCGCAGAAATGGTCGACAAAGAAAAATTCGCTGATGTGAAAACCATATCGATCAATGACTATATCGCTGCGATCGATCTTACAGACTATTCATATCTGCCTGACGTCGCCACTGCCCGACATGACAGCGACGTGATCGCAGTGCTCTATGCTGAAGGTGAAATTTCAGACAACGGAAAATCCGGCATAATCGGTGATGACATGGTCAAGGAAATCGAAAATCTCATTGATGATTCAGATCGCCTGGCCGGACTGATTCTCCGCGTCAACTCGCCTGGTGGCAGTGCGTTTGCTTCTGAACAAATCTGGGAGGCGCTTGAGCGTTTCAAATCTGAAACAGGACTGCCGTTTTACGTGTCGATGGGCGATGTAGCCGCATCCGGCGGTTATTATATTTCGTGTGGCGCCGACAAGATTTTTGCCCAGTCGGCCACTATAACCGGTTCGATCGGAATTTTTGGCATGATTCCTGAAATTAACGGTCTGCTCACTGACAAACTTGGTGTCAATACAGCGACCGTTCAGACCAACAAAAATGGCAATTTCCCTTCAATCATCACGCCGATGACTGAAAGTCAGCGCAGCAAAATGCAGAGCTATATCGAACGCGGCTATGATACCTTCACAAAGCGTTGTGCAGAAGGCCGTCACATGAGTCAGGACTCAATTAAAATGATTGCCGAAGGTCGTGTCTGGGATGGCGCACTTGCTCAGAGCATCGGGCTTGTGGACAGCATCGGCTCTCTGCATTCCGCCATCCTGGCAATGGCTGCCGATCTTGGCATAGACAAATATTCAGTGGAATCATATCCCCGCAATCAGGAAAAGTGGTGGATGGAGCTGCTTGAAATGGATGAACTGGTGAGCACCACCGGAATGGATCGTGAAACTCTCCGATTGATGCAGCGTCTGTCATGGCTTCGCCAGGCTCCGCGTGTGCAATGCCGGATGGAAGATATAGTCATCAACTAAAATCCCATAACGCAAAGATGTCAAACAAGAGTGTAAATCCACTGCTTAAAGCGTTGCTTCTTAAGCCTCTGTCAATGGCTTACGGGGCTATTACAGGCACGCGCAACAAGATGTTTGACATCGGTATACTTTCTCAGCGCAAGTTTGACATTCCTGTGCTTGTTGTCGGCAATATAGCGGTGGGTGGCACGGGAAAGACTCCCCATACGGAATATCTGGTGGAACTGCTGCACTACCGCTTCCACATTGCGGTGCTGTCACGTGGATACAACCGCAAGACAAGCGGATTTGTGCTGGCAACAGATAAAACAGGACCTCGTGAAATCGGCGATGAGCCATATCAGATATATCGGAAATACGGCAAATACGTCACAGTGGCCGTGTGTGAAGATCGGTGCAAAGGGATCGACGAACTTCGTGTCATAGATCCGTCAATCAATCTGGTTATACTGGATGACGCCTTTCAGCACCGCTATGTCAGCCCGACTGTGGCAATTGTCCTGACCGAGCACTCCAGGCCGGTCTACAATGACTCCGTGATGCCTGCCGGACATCTGCGCGAATCTGCTGCGTCTATCCAGCGTGCCGATATTGTCGTTGTGACCAAATGTCCGGCCGAGATGAGGCCGATGGACTACCGGATCTTTGTCAAACGCCTTAACCTGCAACCATGGCAGAAACTTTACTTCACCAAGTATCTCTATGGACCGCTCCGGCCGCTTTTCCCGGACGAAGCTATTCCCACCCCGTTTTTCAATGCGCTTGGTGAACATGATTATATTCTCGCTGTTGCCGGAGTGGCAAACCCGCGTCCGTTTATCAAACATCTGCGCAGTTTCAGGGCCAAAGTAAAAGCGCTCGCTTTCCCTGATCACCATAACTTCAACAAAGAAGACATATTGCTGATTAGACAGCGCCTCCTTTCGATGCCCGATCCGCAACGCACCTTCATCGTGACGACCGAGAAAGACGCCATGCGTCTGAGTGCGATAAAGAATATGCCGAAAGAATTACGGTCACGTATGTTTTATCAGCCTATAAAGGTATCGTTCATTCCGAATCCGGCATCTGAAAATTCTGCCGGATCCGATGATTTTGAAAATACTCTTATTCACGCTCTCTCTAAACACAATCAAAAATAATCCCATTTATGAAATCAGAAGATTTGCTCATCAGAATCAACGAAACCGCAGACTATATACGCGGTTGTGTCAACGGCCCGATGCCTCGTACAGCCATAATACTTGGCACTGGTCTCGGCGCTCTTGTGGATCATATCGAAAACAAGCAATATATCCCCTACTCCGAAATCCCGAATTTCCCGGTTTCTACAGTTGAAGGTCATAGTGGAAATCTCATCATCGGCACCCTCGGCGGCAAAGCTGTCATGGGCATGCAGGGTCGTTTCCATTATTATGAGGGTTACGACATGAAGCAGGTGACGTTTCCTGTGCGCGTTATGAAGGCGCTTGGCGTCAAAACTCTCTTTGTCAGCAATGCTGCCGGTGGCATGAATCCTGAATTCCAGATCGGTGAGATCATGATTATCAATGACCACATCAATCTCTTCCCGGAACACCCGCTGCGTGGCAAAAACTTCCCGGAACTTGGCACTCGTTTTCCCGACATGAGCGAGGCATACTCAAAGCGCCTTATCAACCAGGCTCTGGAAATTGCCAAAGAGAAAGGAATCAGGGTGAAGCAGGGTGTGTATGTCGGCACTCAAGGACCGACGTTTGAAACTCCTGCCGAATACCGATATTTCCGTCGCATCGGAGGAGATGCTGTCGGAATGAGCACAGTGCCGGAAGTCATCGTCGCCCGTCACGGAGGGATGGAAGTGTTTGGAGTCAGCGTCATCACAGACCTTGGGGTGGAAGGTATCGTGGAAGTGGCCACACATGAAGACGTGCAGCGTGCGGCCGAAGCGGCTCAGCCCCGCATGATGGAAATCATGCGCGAACTGGTTTCGCGTTTTGAAGAATAATTGTCCGCCATGGCAGAAGAGACTGAAATATCCCAATTGGGAGAGTTCGGCCTGATTGATAGGCTGACGTCTGGTACAAAAACTGAAGACCCGTCCACTCTGACAGCGGTCGGAGACGATGCCGCCGTCATGCAATATGTCGCTGACAACGACACCCGAGTGCTTGTAACCACCGATATGCTGCTTGAGGGCGTGCATTTCGATCTGACATATGTGCCGTTGAAACATCTGGGCTACAAAGCGGCTGTTGTGAATTTTTCCGATATATATGCAATGAATGGCACCCCGCGCCAGATCACTGTGGGCTTGGGGGTCAGCAAGCGCTTTACTGTAGAGCATCTTGAGGCACTTTACGAAGGTATAAAGCTGGCCTGCGGCATTTATGGCGTCGATCTTGTCGGAGGCGACACAACCTCGTCGCGCTCAGGTCTGGTTATCTCCATAACCTGTCTGGGAACGGCAAAGGCATCGGATGTCACTCTGCGAAGCGGTGCTAAGGACACTGATTTGATCTGCGTGAGCGGTGATCTTGGAGCGGCATATATGGGGCTGCAGGTACTTGAGCGAGAGAAGACGGCATCGGCCGGACAGTCTGACTTCATCCCTGATTTCGCCGGAAAGGAATATCTTGTTGAGCGTCAGCTCAAACCGGAAGCAAGGCGTGACATTGTCAAGGATCTACATGAAGCAGGAATAGTGCCGACATCCATGATCGATGTCAGCGATGGATTGTCGTCAGAATTGCTTCATATCTGCAAAGCCTCTGGCGTTGGATGCCGTGTGTATGAAGACAGGATTCCGATAGACTACCAGACTGCTGTAATGGCCGAAGAACTGAACATGAATCTGGTTACTGCCGCCCTGAATGGCGGTGAAGACTATGAGCTTCTGTTCACAGTGCCGCTGACAGACCTTCAGAAAATAGAAAAAATGAAAGGCGTCAAGCTCATTGGCCATATCACGCGACAGGAACTCGGATGTGTGCTTGTCGGACGTAACGACGAGGAAATTCAGCTCAAAGCCCAAGGATTTACACATCTGTGATTACCGCTCTTCTACTGACAATCTTTGCTCTGTCGGTCGGCAATAATACTGATTTGCCGGCCGACACTCTTCTTGCTGATGATTTTGACAGCACTGACGCATGTGTGATAGACGACTGGGCCTTTGATCAGGAAGCCGAGCTTTTCCCGTGGTTACGCTCTGACCTGTCAAAAGCAATAACCCCGCACATTCTGGTGAATCACGCCTCTTCGTTCATCGGGTTGCCATACAGACGGGGAGGGAAAACACCCAAAGGATTCGATTGCTCCGGATTCACGGGCCATGTGTTTAAAACCATCGGAATCCGACTTGGAGCGTCATCGCGTGATCAATACCGCCAGGGCACTCCTGTCGAAGAAAAAGATCTTCGTCCGGGTGATCTTGTATTTTTTTCAGGACGTGCTGCCGATCTTGGACGTGTCGGTCATGTAGGAATGGTCATAGACCGTGATCCCGATTCCGGCATCGTGCGGTTCATTCACTCCACCCACAAGCTCGGTATCACAGTGTCGCGTCTTGATGAAGCATATTACTCCAGGCGGTTCATCGGAGCCCGTCGCATACTCTGAAATTTTTTACTTGGAAAATTTGGATTTCTCAAGCCGGTGAATTAACTTTGCATAAACAAAAGCAAAGAGCTGAACATTTTCATCCGGAGGGATGTTTCATTAATGTGAAGCGTTACTGAAAACGACAGTAAACAGACATACTTAACATATTAAGCCACATCAAAGCAGATTGGGAAACTCTTCAATTGTTTTAGAAATGCCGAGACAAGCTTAGTCGCCCAATGGCGGGCTCCACTATCATTGGTTTCCATTGATAGAGTGCATTGCACCAGGCAGATTACAAAGGACGACAAGCGCTCAAATCCTGTCTTTCGGAGTTTCATCCAAATCCTTTGATGAGGCTTTTTTTATTTTCTTTACTTCATTTAAATCCTTTTGATATGAAAGACGTGAAATCCACCTTGTTGGAGCGGCGCTCCATCAGACGTTATGAACGCGAAGCTATTACGGACGAACAGATGGACTTCATCTGCGAGGCGATACGCAACACTCCCACCAGCTACAACGGACAGCAGTATTCCGTAATAGATATTTCAGACCAGAGCATGAAACTCAAGCTTGAGGAATTGACGGGACAGAAACAGATAAAAACGTGTTCGCATTTCATGCTCTTTTGTGTCGATTACCATAAAATAGATATTCTCGGCGAGCGCAAAGCGTTGAAAAATCCGCAGTTCACCCACACGATGGACGGAATAGTGGTCGGTGTTGTCGATGCCTCGCTGGCTATGATGAGCGCGATTGTGGCCGCTGATTCCATTGGTCTCGGAAGCTGTCCGATAGGTTTCATCCGGACAAAAGATCCAGAAGCGGTATGCTCTATTCTTGGCCTGCCTCAAGGTGTGTTTCCAGTGTGCGGACTGGCCATAGGCGTGCCTCGGGAGATGCCGGACATGCACCCTAAGCAGCCGCTGAACGCTTTAATAATGAAGGGTCGGTATGCCAACGATACCGAACTTCTTTCTGAATTGGAAGCCTATGACGCACGCGTAGCACAATATAATGCCACGCGATCCGGATCTACATCCGACAATGACTGGGCCGATCATATCCTGTCGTACTATCGTGAAGGAATGTCGTACCACACGCTGGTGGCTATGGCCCGACAGGGATTCGTGCCTGAGCGTTGAACGACAGGACAAAGAATAACCAATCGGAGAGCAGCACACAAAGATAATATGAGCAGTAGAAGGAGTAAGGCTGTGGCATTCGCAGCCTGTGCGGTGCTATGGGTATATGCCGCAGAAGATTACACCACATTTGTCAATCCGCTCATGGGAACTATGTCGAGCTATGAATTGTCGGCGGGCAACACCTATCCTGCTATAGCACGGCCATGGGGTATGAATTTCTGGACGCCACAGACCGGAGTCATGGGCGACGGATGGCAATATACCTATGACGCCCACTGCATCCGCGGTTTCAAGCAGACGCATCAGCCCAGTCCGTGGATCAATGACTATGGACAGTTCTCATTGATGCCAGTTACGAAAAACCCGGTATTTGAAGAATCTGAGCGAGCCAGTTGGTTTTCTCATAAAGCTGAGCAGGCCACACCTTATTATTATAGCGTATATCTGGCCGATCACGATGTTCTGGCAGAAATGACTCCGACGGAACGTGCGGCCGCTTTCAGATTTACGTTTCCGGAAGGCGAATCATACGTTGTCATCGATGCCTTCGATTGCGGTTCGGAAGTGAACATATCTGCCGACGGCCGGAAGGTGTCGGGACGTACCACACGCAATAGTGGAGGCGTTCCTGCAAACTTTGCCAACTATTTTGTCGTTGAATTTGACAAACCTGTCAGTTATGTCGCAACATTCGGAAAAGCGGTCAAAGGCGATTCGTTGATATTGAAAGCCGGATCGGAAGAATTTTCCGGATTTCATGCCGGGGCTGTGATCGGATTCAATACTGAGCGGCGTGAGCAGGTGATGGTACGCGTGGCTTCATCGTTTATCTCTGCAGAACAAGCTGAATTGAATCTGAAAGAACTTGATGGCCGGGATTTTGAGTCGTTGGTCAGCGAAGGGAAGGAAGTCTGGAACAACGTGTTGGGACGTCTGGCTGTGAATGACACCGAGGCTGACAATCTTGACCGGAAACGCACATTTTATTCTTGTCTTTATCGATCGACTCTGTTTCCGCGTAAGTTCTATGAAATAAATTCCGAGGGACAACCTGTACATTATAGCCCGTATTCTGGAGAAGTCCTTCCGGGCTATATGTATACCGATACCGGATTTTGGGATACGTTCCGTTGCCTGTTTCCGTTGCTTAATCTTGTGTACCCGTCTGTTAGCCATGAGATGCAGGAAGGGTTTCTCAATGCGTGGCGGGAAAGCGGATTCTTTCCCGAATGGTGCAGCCCGGGTCACAGAGGATGTATGGTCGGCAACAATTCTGCGTCTGTCATGGCCGACGCATGGCTTAAGGGCATATGTGTCAGTGATCCGGAAGCTCTTTGGAGAGGCGTTATCTCAGGCGCTAATTCGGTTCACCCGACGGTCAGCTCGACTGGACGCCTTGGGTGGGAGGAATACAACAAGCTTGGATATGTTCCATGTGACATTGGCATCAACGAAAGCGCGGCCCGCACGCTGGAATATGCCTATGACGATTGGTGTATCTATCGTCTTGGAAAAGCTCTTGGCCGCCCGGAAAGAGAGCTGGCGCAATATAAGCGCAACGCGCTGAATTATAAGAATCTCTACAGCCATGAATTCCAACTGATGCGCGGACGCCGTGCCGATGGTTCTTTTGCGGATCCGTTCTCTCCTCTGAAATGGGGCGATGTGTTTACCGAAGGCAATGCATGGCACTACACATGGTCGGTTTTTCATGATCCGGCAGGGCTTATCTCGCTGATGGGGGGCAATGACAATTTTGTGGCTCAGCTTGATTCCATGTTTACGATCCCTCCTCTGTTTGATGACAGTTACTATGGTTTCCCGATACATGAAATACGCGAAATGACTGTGATGAATATGGGAAATTATGCCCATGGCAATCAGCCGGTGCAACATGCCATATACCTCTATGACTGGGCACTCCAGCCTTGGAAAGGACAATTCTGGCTGAGGCGGACAATGGATTCGCTCTATTCTCCTGTCCCAGACGGATATTGTGGAGACGAAGACAACGGACAGACCTCCGCCTGGTACGTCTTTTCTGCTTTGGGGTTTTATCCCGTAGCTCCTGGCTCAAATCAATATGCGATTGGTTCCCCGCTTTTCCGAAATGTATCAATCAGGCTTGAAAATGGCAATATTGTCAACATAAGTGCGCCGGCTAACTCCGAAACGACACCCTATGTCGACAAACTCACTCTGGATGGTGCAGTGATCGACCGGAATTATCTTGCTCATGACGAACTGATCGGAGGCTGTGACATCGATTTCACAATGTCGGCAGTCCCGAACACCGTGCGCGGCACATCTTCCACTTCTGCCCCCTACTCTTTTTCAAATCAAAAGTGACTACTTGCGCGGCAAG
>CAMWTI010000056.1 GCA_947177135.1 uncultured Porphyromonadaceae bacterium
AACCCAGGACCCCAACATTAAAAGTGTTGTGCTCTACCAGCTGAGCTAGCGAATCAGGTTTGTTTCTTAATTGCGGTGCAAAGGTAGGGAGTTTTTGTGAATTGTGCAAGTTTTTGAGGGCTAAATTGCATATTTTTAACTTTGGTTAACTTTTGGAGGTGGGCTTTTGTTTGTGTTTTATATGGTAATATCGCTGGTTGTTAGTTATTTGCGTTGTCTGGAGGGAGCTATTGGTGCCTTTCAATGTCATAGGCCGTTGGATGTGAGCCAGGTAAAGATGGTGTGGTATAGTTCTGTGCGGATGGGGTAGGGGGAGAGGGCCAGGTCGTGGAGGCCGCCTTTGAAGATGGCTTCGGTGACGTTGTCGTTGAGTTCTCGTCCGTATTTGGCTATGCTGTCTATGTCAAGTATGGCGTCTGCGTGATTGTATTTTTCTGGGTTATCGCCTTTTTTGACTGATTCGGCAGAGTGCATGAGAAGTATGGGTACTTTGATGCGGCTGGTGTTGCGGCGGAGGTGTTGTTGTGCTGTGTGGATGGCGCGCACCCATCCTGTGTCTGGGTCGGGAAGGATGTCTGGTTTCCATTCTGTGCGGTAGGTCCACTCTCCGCCGTGTTCTGAAGAGAGGGTTTTGGCATATCCGGAGTCTGGTTTTTGTCTGACGTGTATGGAGGGCATGATGCGTCCGAGCGCGCTGATAAGCGGAATTCCGATTTTACGCAGTGGAGCCGGGAGGTTCCAGTCAAGGAATGGGCTGTTGAGGATCAGTGCTTTGATTTGTGGAGCCGGGTTTTCAGACATATATAGCGATGTGGTCAGTCCGCCGGTGGAGTGGCCCATGAGAATGATTTCGGTGTTGCTGTCGGAGCGTATAATTGAGATGGCGGCCTCGATGTCGGCAAAGTATTCATGAAGGTCTCTCACTTGAAACATTTTTTGGCCTGGCATCAGCGAGCGGCCATATTTGCGAAGGTCGACGGCATAGAAGTTATAGCTGTGGCTGACAAATTCGTCTGCCATTTCTTTCTGTAGAAAATAATCGCTGAATCCGTGAACATACAGTATTGCTTTGCGGCTTTTGGCCGGAGAGAGTCTGCGTATGACGGTGCAACGCACGTGGCCACTGTAGTCGTCTGGCTGTGTGATATATGTCATTTCATATGCGTCACCGATGTGGTCTGGCTGCCAGATGTTTTTGGTTGTTGTGTTCATGCCTGTTGGTATAGATCGCACAAATATTGTCGAGGTAAAAGAGTGAAGCTGTGTCTATATGTGTGACACAGCTTCACTTCAGAATCAAGTTGATTTATTTTGTTGGGGGGATTTTTTACATCATGCCCATGCCTCCCATGCCTGGATTTGGCATTGCAGGGGCTGGGTTCTCTTCTTTTTTGTCAGCGATGACACACTCTGTTGTCAGGAACATTCCGGCGATGGATGCGGCGTTCTCAAGTGCTACGCGGGTGACTTTTGCGGGGTCGATGACGCCTGCGGCAAATAGGTTTTCATAGATGCCGGTGCGGGCGTTGTAGCCGAAGTCTGCGGTTCCGTCCTTTACTTTCTGAACGATCACGGAACCTTCTTCGCCGGCATTGTGCACGATTTGGCGCAGGGGTTCTTCGATGGCGCGTTTCACGATTGCCATGCCTGTAGTTTCGTCGTCGTTGGCGCCTTTGGCTCCTTCGAGTTTTGCGATGGCGCGGATGTAGGCCACGCCGCCGCCGGGCACTATGCCTTCGGCAATGGCAGCGCGAGTGGCCGAGAGAGCGTCGTCAACGCGATCTTTCTTTTCCTTCATTTCCACTTCAGAGGGTGCGCCGATGTGGAGCACAGCAACGCCGCCGGCGAGTTTTGCCAGGCGTTCCTGAAGTTTTTCTTTGTCGTAATCCGATGTTGTTGTGGCGATTTGGGCTTTGATCTGCGAAACGCGTGAAGTGATTGCCTCTGGAGCGCCAGCGCCGTTGACGATGGTGGTGTTTTCTTTGTTGACGGTGACTTTCTCGGCGCGTCCGAGCATGTCGATTGTGGCACCTTCGAGTTTCATGCCTTTTTCTTCGCTGATGACGATTCCGCCGGTGAGGGTGGCGATGTCTTCAAGCATTTCTTTGCGGCGGTCTCCGAATCCTGGAGCTTTGACAGCACAGATTTTCAGCGATCCGCGCAGGCGGTTGACCACAAGAGTGGCCAGAGCCTCGCTGTCTACATCTTCCGCGATGATAAGGAGCGGACGTCCGCTCTGGGCTGTTGCCTCAAGGATGGGGAGCATGTCTTTGAGGCTGGAGATTTTTTTGTCGAAGAGCAGGATGAAGGGCGAGTCCATTTCGCATTCCATCTTGTCTGTATTGGTGACAAAGTAAGGCGAGATGTAGCCTCGGTCAAACTGCATGCCTTCGACGATGTCGACTGTCGTTTCAGTGCCTTTGGCTTCGTCGACAGTGATCACGCCTTCTTTTTTCACCTTTTTCATGGCTTCGGCGATGAGGGCGCCGATGGCTTCGTCGTTGTTTGCGCTGACGCGGGCCACGTCTTCAATTTTCTTGAGGTCATCGCCGACTTCCTGGCTCTGTTCGCGGATGGATTCAACGACCATGGCCACAGCTTTGTCGATGCCGCGTTTGAGGTCCATCGGGTTGGCGCCTGCAGCAACGTTTTTGAGGCCGACATTGATGATGCTCTGGGCCAGGACGGTGGCTGTGGTGGTGCCGTCGCCGGCATCGTCGCCTGTTTTTGAAGCCACTTCTTTCACAAGCTGTGCGCCCATGTTCTGGAAGGCGTCTTCAAGTTCAATTTCGCGAGCCACGCTGACGCCGTCTTTGGTGATGTGGGGGGCACCGAATTTCTTTTCAATGATTACGTTGCGTCCTTTGGGCCCGAGAGTGACTTTAACTGCGTCGGCCAGTGCGTCGACGCCTTTTTTCAGCTCTTCGCGAGCTTTGATATCGAATTTGATTTCTTTTGCCATTTTAGTATTGTTTTATTACAAAGTGTGAGGGGGGGATAGAGTTTATTTGATCACGGCCAGCACGTCGCTTTGACGCATGATCAGATATTTTTCACCTTCGAGTTCAACTTCGGTGCCGGCATATTTGCCATAGAGAACGCTGTCGCCAGCCTGGAGCACCATCTCTTCGTCTTTTGTGCCGCGTCCGGTGGCGAGCACTTCGCCTTTCAGCGGTTTTTCTTTGGCGGAATCGGGGATGATGATACCGGCCATTGTCACTTCTTCAGCCGGGGTTGGCTTGATGAGCACTCGATCGGCAAGAGGTTGGATATTCATGATTGACTTTGAATTATTGGTTAGTTTTTTATTTTGTTTTATTTTCTGAAGATCAATTGCAGCATATTCCGTGCCAGAGACGAAGCCTGTCAGTGGCAGGTGACAAAATGGCGCATAAGTGCCACTTGTTCTGTTGCCGTTAAAAACAACGCCGGTATTGCCATGTTTGTTCGGCAATACCGGTTATTATGCGCAGGCACATGAGGTTGGACAATGTCTGCTTTCTACTGGTTGGAATCAGTGGATTTCGATTGAATACGTGTTGAGGAAGTGTGCGGCCGGGGCGAGGTGGTTGATGATGCGGCGGTCGGCGAGAATGCCGTCATAACCCACGGTGTCGCAGGCGCCACACCATGGTTCGATGCACACGAACGGGCAGTCTGGGTGTTGCGCTGTTGGTGCCCAGAGGGCAAGAACAGGCATGTGGAAGCGTACGGTCAGCCATGGCACCCGTTCTGGGGTGAGCAGTGTGCAATGGCTGATATCGGCAGAGTCGATTACGTATGTGTCGATGTCGAAGGTTCTGGCTGTTATCGGCAACATTTTCTCTGCGTCGAGCTTCAGTTCAGTAGGTCGTGTCGGATCGACGCATCCTTTTTCCAGGGGAATCAGGTAGTTCATCGGTTTGTCTGTGCCGAAACTGAAATAGCCACGCACTGCGTCGGCCGGATCAAAATCCGGAAGGTTGAAGGCCGGGTGGGCGCCGATCTGGAAGTGCATTTCTTCCTGGCCTTCGTTACGCACGAACCACGTTACCGACAGTCCGTTGTCTGTGAGTTGATATGTCACGAACAGCATGAACGGAAATGGGTATTGCTCCATAGTGTCGTCGGTCGAGTGGAGTCCGAACACGGCTTTGTCGGCTGTATGTTCTACCACTGTAAACTCCATTTTGCGTGCAAATCCATGGATGTCGATGTTGTAGGTCTTGTTGTTGTGCCGGTATTGGTTGTCCCACACTCTTCCGGTGTTTGGGAACAGCAGAGGCGAGCGACCTCCCCAGAATGCGGGGTTTCCTTGCCATAAATATTCGGTGCCGTTCCGGCTGAGGCTTTGAAGTTCTGCTCCGAGTGGCGATATTTCGGCGGCCATTGCGCCGCGGGTAAGTTTTATGTTCATAGCAATTCAGGTGTTTTGTAACGATGATGTGTTAATGTCAAGCAGTGCCTTGGCCATTGCAGCAGCAGCTTTTCGTCCGTCGCCCATGGCGAGGATCACGGTCGCTCCTCCGCGTACAATGTCACCGCCGGCATAGATTGTCGGAATAGATGAGCGTAGAGTCTCGTCATTGACCGCAATAGTGCCGCGACGTGTCGTTTCAAGATCAGGAATCGCTGACGGAATCAGCGGATTCGGGCTTACGCCGACGCTTACGATAACCATGTCGACCTCCACTTCTTCAATGGCTCCTTCGACAGGCACTGGAGAGCGGCGCCCGCTGGCGTCAGGTTCGCCAAGTTCCATGCGCTGAAGGCGCATTGCGCGTACATGGCCGTTTTCATCGGCCAGATACTCAACTGGATTGTGAAGAGTCAGGAACTCAACGCCCTCTTCGCGTGCGTGCTTCACTTCTTCTATTCTGGCAGGCATCTCGGCTTCGCTGCGACGATAGACCACCATGACCTTTTCGGCACCCATGCGTCGTGCTGTCCGGCATGAATCCATCGCAGTGTTGCCTCCGCCGATCACAGCCACTCGTTTGCCGCGGTGCACTGGAGTGGCATATTCATCAGAGCCGGCATGCATCAGGTTCACTCGCGTAAGGTATTCGTTGCTGGAGACCACATTGATATAGTTTTCGCCGGGTATGCCCATGAAGCGCGGCAGGCCGGCGCCTGATGCCACGAATATGGCCTTGTAGCCTTCGGCGATCAGATCGTCATAACTCAGCGTTTTTCCAATAATGATGTTCTTGCGGAATTCGACTCCGAGTCCGCGGAGGGCGTCGATCTCTTTTTCGACTACAGAATTCGGCAGACGGAATTCAGGAATGCCGTATTTCAACACTCCTCCGATTTCATGAAGGGCCTCAAAGACTGTTACGTCGAAACCACGCTTGATCATGTCGCCGGCAAAGGACAGGCCTGCAGGTCCGGAACCGGCAACGGCCACTTTGATGTCGAGGCTTGGAGCTTTGGCTGGAGCCGGAGCATCGGCATTGTCGGCGGCAAATCGTTCAAGATATCCTATGGCCACTGCTGGTTTCTTCATTTTGTTGTAGATGCACTTGCTTTCGCATTGCTTCTCTTGCGGACAGACTCGTCCGCAAACCGCAGGCAATGCGCTTGTTTCTTTCAAAACAGCTAATGCGTCAGTGAAGTTCTGACGTTCGATGTTTTTGATGAAACCTGGAATGTTGATGCCCACGGGGCAACCGGTGACGCACTGCGGATCGGGGCAGTCAAGGCAGCGCCTTGCTTCAAGCACGGCCTGTTCGCTGCTCAGTCCCATATTTACTTCTTCGGAGAGTGTGGTGACGCGGAAATCGGCCGGCAATTCCGGCATGGCCACGCGGGCTATTTCTCCGCGCTGTTTCGCACTGATTGATCTGCGCAATTCTTCACGCCACAATGCGGAGCGTGGTGATATTGTGTCTTGGTTCATAAGTGATGAGGATTTAAGGTCTGAGTCGCATGATCATTTCGTCAAAGTCAACCTGATGGGCGTCGAATTCCGGACCGTCGATGCACACGAAACGCATTTTACCGCCGACGCTGACGCGGCAGGCGCCACACATGCCTGTGCCGTCTACCATGATGGTGTTGAGAGATGCCACTGTCGGCACGTTGTACTTGCGGGTGAGTGCGGCCACGAATTTCATCATCACGGCTGGCCCTATGGTCACCACTTCGTCCACAGGTTCGCGTAGCAGAACCTGTTCGACTCCGGTTGTCACCAGTCCTTTCTGTCCGTAAGTGCCGTCATCGGTCATTATTAAGACTTCGTCGGAGTGTGCGCGTACTTCTTTTTCAAGAATGATCAGATCGCGGGTGCGGGCGGCAAGTACTGATATTACCCGACATCCGGCCGCTTTCATTGCCTTGATGATCGGCAGCAGCGGGGCCACACCTACGCCTCCGCCGCAACACACTACGGTGCCGCCGTTACGAATTGTGGTGGCGCGTCCCAGTGGACCGACAACGTCGGTCAGGCTCTGACCAGGTTCCATGGCGCATATGGACTTGGTAGACTCTCCGACACCCTGTACAACCAGAGTGATTGTGCCTGCTGCCGGATCGGCATCGGCAATTGTCAGGGGAATGCGTTCGCCGTGTTTGCTGTCGATTACTATGACAAAGTGTCCGGGACGGCGGGATTTGGCTATGAGCGGGGCTTCTACGGTCAGTTTCACAACCGCATCCGAGAAATGCTCTTTTGCTGTGATTTTGTACATATTATCTGAATATGAATAAGGTATCAGGTTTAACGTTGACGTTGCGTGACAGCGGAATTTTGTTGGCGTTTATTAGAAAAGCCTTTGCATGGCGATGTGTTGAGTGCTCTGCCGGTACCACTCTGAAATTATGTCCGTCGGATGGCGGTTCAGTAAAGGTGGTGAGATATCTGGCTGAACTGACATAGGCCTCACCGCTGTCATTGCGGCGAAGGCTCACTGTAACCATTGCTCCGCCGCGGGTATCGGTTGTCTTCATGTTGGAAATCAGATTGCCGAGAGAGTACGTGAGCAAAATCGGGCGGCCAGACCGCGATGTGCGCATCTCCATTGGCTGCACAACGTGGGGATGGTTGCCTATGATCATGTCGACATCCAGTTCCGTGAGCCAGTCGGCCAGGTCGCGCTGGGCATTGTTGGGGAGTAGCCGGTATTCATCGCCCCAGTGCACACACACACTCACGATTTCGGCTCCGCCGTTTCTGGCGGCTATGATGTCGTTGCGAATCTTTTCATGGTCGATATAGTCTACAACGGCATTGCCGGTCACGGCAATGCCGTTGGTTCCATAGGTGTAATTTAGCAATCCGATTTTGAATCCGTTGACGTCCATTATCAACGGGCATAATGAATCTCTGTCGGCAGTGTCGTGATATATTCCGAGGTGGGGAATGGAGTCGTGGCGAAGGCGGTCGAGCGTCCGGTGCAACCCGCGGTCGCGACGATCGAGAATATGGTTGTTCGCCAGAAGAAACACGTCGAATCCGGCATCGGTCAGCGCTGCCGGATATTCATCCGGAGCACTGAAGCATGGATAGCCAGTGTATGGTTTGCCTCCCAGCGATGCTTCGAAGTTGACCACGGCAAGATCGGCTGCCGCCACATATTCTCTGATGCTTTGGAAGCATTCGGAATAATCGTATGTGCCGTCGGGACGCCGAGCCGCGTCAATCTGAGCCTGATGCTGCATTGCGTCTCCGGCAAAGAGAATCTCGGCCCGGTCATTCTCATATGGAGAGAACGAAAAGAGCGATATGATCAGCGGAACTATGTCAGCCAGCATCAGTTCAGGCATGGCTTGTTAAGCAGAAGATAAGTGTGACGCGGTCAATAAACCTTGTCTGAGGCGGCAAGCAGAGTGTTGCTCATCAAAGAACATATGGTCATGGGGCCGACTCCGCCCGGCACCGGGGTGATGTGGGAGCACAATGGCGCCACATTTTCAAAGTCAACGTCACCGCAGAGTCTGAATCCGCTTTTTTTCGACGGATCGGGAACGCGGGTTGTGCCCACGTCAATGATCACTGCTCCTGGTTTGACCATATCGGCAGTCACAAAGCCGGGCTGGCCGAGAGCGGCGATGATGATGTCGGCTCTGCGGCAGTGGTCTTTCAGATCGGGGGTCGCGGAGTGGCATACTGTTACCGTGCAGTTGCCCGGAGCAGCTTTCTGCATCAGCAACGATGCCACAGGCTTGCCGACGATATTGCTCCGGCCGAGCACCACGCAGTGTTTGCCGCGCGTCTCGATGCCGTAACGGCGCAGAAGCTCGACGATGCCGGCTGGAGTTGCAGATACGAAGCATGGCAGTCCGATTGACATGCGTCCGACGTTTACCGGGTGGAATCCGTCCACGTCTTTGCGTGGATCGATTGCTTCGATGATGCGTTGTTCATCAATGTGGCCCGGCAACGGCAGTTGCACGATGTATCCGTCAATGTCAGGATTTTCGTTCAGTTCTTTAACTATTTCGAGCAGTTCCTGCTCGGTCACGTCGGCCTCGCGGCGAATCAGAGTCGAGTCAAAACCACACTGTTCGCATGCTTTGACCTTGTGGGCAACATAGGTTTCCGATCCTCCGTCATGACCGACAAGCACAGCGGCAAGGTGCGGTCGCTTTTTGCCGTCGGCAACACGTTGCGTCACTTCGGCAGCAATTTCGGCCTTTATCTGGTCGGCCACTTTTTTTCCATCAATCAACTCCATATGCTTCAGATATCGGTGTTTTGTGTAAATGATTGAAAAATAACGTCAGCAGTCTTATCGTCGGCCCATTTGCTTCTGGGCGGCGCGTGCGGCGCGCATCATCTGCATAGGGTTGTTTTTGAATGATGTGGCGGCCTTCATCATCTTGCGTGTCTGCTCGAACTGCTTGAGCAGGCGGTTCACTTCCTGCAAGTCGCAGCCTGAGCCACGGGCAATGCGCTGGCGGCGCGAACCTTTGATGATGTCAGGATTAGCGCGCTCTTCCTTGGTCATCGAGCCAATGATGGCCTTGATGCCTTTGAATGCGTTGTCATTGATCTCCACGTCTTTGAGCGCTTTGCCCATGCCTGGAATCATAGATGCGATATCTTTGAGCGAGCCCATCTTCTCGATGCGGTGGATCTGGTCGAGAAAGTCGTTGAAGTTAAACTGGTTTTTTGCGAGTTTACGTTCGAGTTCACGGGCCTGTTTCTCGTCAAATTCCTGCTGGGCCTTCTCTACAAGGCTGACAATGTCGCCCATGCCGAGAATTCGGTCGGCCATTCGCTCTGGATAGAACACGTCGATGGCGTCGAGTTTTTCGCCGCGTCCGACGAACTTGATCGGCTTGTTGACTACGGTGCGAATCGAGAGGGCAGCGCCGCCACGTGTGTCGCCGTCAAGCTTGGTCAGCACCACTCCGTCAAAGTCGAGGCGATCATTGAACTCCTTGGCTGTGTTGACTGCATCCTGACCGGTCATTGAATCGACCACAAACAGAGTCTCTTTCGGATTGATGGCTTTCTTGATGGCCTCGATCTCGTCCATCATCTGGGCATCGACGGCAAGACGTCCTGCGGTGTCGACGATTACAAGATCGAGATTGTTGGCGCGGGCGTGGGCTATGCCGTTGAGCGCAATCTGGACCGGGTTCTTGCTGTCTGGTTCGGAATAGACTGGCACGTCGATCTGTTCGCCGAGCACCCGCAGCTGCTCGATGGCGGCTGGACGATACACGTCGCAGGCCACAAGTAGCGGACGTTTGCCCTGTTCACTCTTGTATTTGCGGGCCAGTTTTCCTGAAAATGTCGTTTTACCCGAACCTTGCAGGCCGCTCATCAGCACAATGGCGGGATTTCCGCTTACGTCGAATTTCGAGGCGTCGCCTCCCATCAGCAGAGCCAGTTCGTCGTGGACAATCTTGACCATCTGCTCTTTCGGCTTTACTGATGTGAGCACGTTCTGACCGATGGCTTTGGTTTTGACCGTGTCGGTGAATTGTTTGGCCACCTTGAAGTTGACGTCGGCGTCCAATAGCGCGCGACGCACGTCGCGCATGGTCTCGGCCACATTGATTTCGGTGATTTTTCCTTCACCTTTCAGTATCTTGAAACTGCGTTCAAGCCTTTCGCTAAGGTTCTCAAACATATATGTCGTTAGTTTTGCTTTATTTTTATATGCAAATTTACGCCTTTTTTCTGATACCTGCAAACAATTGGTCCGGCTCAATAGAAGTCATCTGGTCGGGCGGCTTTATAAAATTATGAATTGGCCCTGGCTTTGCGGCGCGAGCGGATGAAATGGAGCCGGCTGAATGTTGCGCCTCTTCCCATGAGCATGACGGCAAGTTCGGCCAGGAGCAGAATCAAGAGCGAATGGCCGAATCGCTCAGGGCCGTCTGTGCGCAATTCCTCGAGTGTGAAATCCGGCGCTTCAATCTGGTCTGGATTTATGGATGAGAGAGTGCGTTTCCAGACGATGGTATCGTTGCGCAGAAACACAAGAGCCATTTTGCCGCGGGCCACTGTCTTTATGGCTGTGTCTTCGGCTGTGTATACCGGATAGTCAGCCATGGCCAGATCAAGCCATTCGGACATGGCACTCTGATCGGTAGTGGCGCTTACAATCGCGGCGAACGATGCCGCAGGGTTGTCGCTGTGCGATGATATATGGCGGGCCAGTTCGTTGGCGACATATGTTTCGGATATTCCGGCGGCTTTCACGTCAGGCACAAGCATGAGGAGTTGTCGGTCGGTGGTGCCGATCAGATCGTATGTGGCGTCGTATCCGTCGCTGTCAAACACGACAAAAGCCGATTCGGCGACATCGCTGATTGGGTCTATGCGTTCAACAAACGTCCATTGTCCGTCGCTTTCGTCGGGCAGTTCCGTTGCAGAAAAGTCGGCGGTTGTGCCGTCTGGCGCCGCGTATCGGTAAAATATTTCGGAGTAATCCGCCTCATGTAGCAGCGGACTGCCGACAGGGTAGGGACGGAAGTCAAGAAGCGGCTGTTCGTTATATCCGACCAGGCCCACCCATCCTATCCATCCGGCTGCGAGTGTGATCTGCATCCATTGGCTCATAGGTGTGAACAGGCCCTCGATGCGGCGGTTGTAGAGCAGAAGAGCCGCCAACGCGGCCGCGATGGCGATGTTTTTTGAGAAAGTGGCCCAGTTAGAAATAATCCACAAGTCGCCGAAACATCCGCAGTCGGCTACCGGATCAACAATGGCCACGTATAATGTCAGCGGCAGCATAAACGCCATCATTGCGCTGGCAATCCAGACAGACAGACGCCTCATGGAGCCGGTGGCAAGGGTGATGCCGGTGAGAAATTCAGTCGCCGACAGCAGAGCTACTGTGAATACCACCGGACCTTTGCTCACCGACAGATGCCATGCGGCAAGATAGTCGTTGATCTTGTAGATGAAACCATAAAGGTCGATCATTTTTGCCGCGCCGCTGACGATAAAGATTCCGCCGACAGCAAGTCGAAGAATCCACACTGCTGTTTTGGTGAACCTTAGTCTGGTCTCGGGCGTCATTATTCGGTGAGTTTTATAATGCCGAACACGGAGTAGTTGACCATGTCGAGATAGTTGGCATCAATCCCTTCGCTGACGAGGGTGGCGCCGCATAGGTCTTCGATCTGGCGGGTTCGCAGGATTTTCATGAGGATCAGGTCTACGTATGAGCTGACGCGCATTGATCGCCAGGCTTCATCATAGTCATGATTTTTGGCTATCATGAGCGTGCGGGCTTTACGTGCCATTTCGTCGTAGAGCTTTATTGCCTGTTCGGGCGTGATGTCTACAGAATCTGTCATCGGCAGTTGGAGCTGTATCAGACCGATCAGTCCATAGTTGACAATGCCGATGAATTCAGACAGAATCCCTTCGTCGATATGGGCGCAACCTTTGGTCTGGAGCGATCTTATGCGCTGTGCTTTGATGAAAATCTGATCAGTGAGCGACGCCGGCCTGAGCACACGCCATGCGGCGCCATAGTCATGGAGTTTCTTTTCGAACAGCGATCGGCAGTCGGCCAGGGCGCGGTCAAATTGTTGTTCGGTATGAGATTCTTTAGTAGTCATATTCAAGCTTAAAATTATCAATATATAGCACTGAGCCGTTGCCCCCTACAAAATAGTCGCCATATTTGCTGGCCGAAGCCACAACGAGTATGTAGTTTGGCACGCGAGATGTTGACCTGTAGTTCAGCTCTATGTCGAATTTCGTCCACTGTTCGATGGTTTCGCCATATTGCACTGAACCGTATGCGATCACCTCTGGCGAGTCCGGATCGATAAGCTGCCGGTTCTTGGGGTTTGTGCGCACTTCAAACGGTTCAGGCCAGTCGGCCAGCAGAATGAATATATTGGCAGTGTCGGGCCGGTTGCGCCAGTCGCGGAACTCAGGGTCGGAGCCTACCGACGATATCGGTGCGCTTGTATAATGCATATATCCAGTCATTCTGGTAGGACGTAGCTTCCACGGACGTCCCATGTGCAGGATGCCGTTTGTGCCGTCGGTCTTGTAGTATTCACCGGTGAATATGTTGCCGGCCGCGAGTTTGCCGATGCTGGCTATGCCGACAAATTTGCTTTGCAACTCAGCGCATTGTCCCGTTCCGGTGAGGGTGGCGTCGGTGGGGATGGAGTTGCTTTGCCCTAAAGTTGCAGCTCCTTTATTACCGGTATCCCAGAATGACATTCCGTCTGCTGGCCACGGATTCCACACTGCTCCGTCTTTCCACCATTGGCTGAAGTTTGAATTTGGCATCTGGGCTTCGCCCTGGGTCGAGAAGGGCATATCGGCAGTGTAGTCACCGTTGGAGAACGCCCTGGCCACATAATCAGTTTCGGGCGACAGGCCGGTCAGACGCGCACGCAGCGATCCTCCGTTGGCGGTTATCCATTCTGTCGGCACGGAAATCCAGTCAAGGTCCGATGCGCGTCGGTATTCGAACCCGCTCTCAGATCCGGCTTCAACGTTGGCATACAGCCATGCCACGCGACTCCATCCGTCGGCGGCGGTCATGGTCACGGTGGCGTCAGTCGGCTCCACATATATTGTCCAAGTCTCTGTCTCGCCGTGGTTGGTGATGTTGATCTTGACAGGAGAAGTGAAATTGACGTCGGTGCCTGTCAGATCAGGATTGACTGTGCAGCCGCGTGGGCCGAGTTTCGATGTGAGAACCTTTATTGAACTCAGATCGGCGCTTTCAGGTACGTGGGCCACCACTCGTCGCTGAGGCACGTCGATGACAGATGCGCCGATCTGTCCTTCGACAGTGAAGAAACGCTCGATCTTCTGGGTGGCGCTGATGGTCCATTTGTATGTCTGATACAGCGACAGATCTATCTTCAGCGGAGAGTTTAGATCCAGCTCGGTCGGAATTGACTGCCCTGGCGCGATCGTTGCCTGCAAAGGTGATATCTCATAGCTTTCCACTCTCACATGGCCAAGGTCGGCTTCCTCAGCCATCGGAAGGGTCACGGTCTGCGCCACCGTATCAATAATGGCGGGCGATGCCATCTGTTCTACGACGAACGACGAAAAATTAGCCTGTATCCGTGGATATGGCAGATCGTTTTTAATGCAGCCGGTCATGATAATTGTCGCTATGGCGGCTGACGCTATTGTTTTCTTATATATGAACACCGAGACCGAAGTTAATATTGAAAATGTTAAATCTGAAATTTGCACCGGATGTGATGCGGGAACCTTCTTCCACAGAATTGGTCTTCTGAGACTCTTTGTGGATTTTCACGCCAAACACTCCGAACGACACGTTGAAGCTGATATTCTCCATCATAAATACGCAGAGACCTGGACTGAAGTTCAGACTTGCTTCAGTGATGTTTGTTCTTGTGACGCGTGGCTCGGCATTATATAGTCGGGAAAATGTAGATGATCCAGAGGTGAACGTGAGATCCACTTCGTTGAACACGGCGAAGCGTTTGGCGCGGCTCAGACCGACATATGCGCGATAATACAGAGCGGTTGAATATGTCTGTGAATGATAGCTCACGTCGCTCAAATGAAAATTGAGATCGTCGCTAAGGTCAAGTCCAAGTGAGCCGAGGTCGGCTTCAGCGCGGTTATAGACCGCTTTCAGACCAATGGCCTGATTGTGGGCGAATGTGTATCCGACATATGGTTTGATTGAATATGTTTTTCCATGGAAATCCAGATCGGATAGCACGGAAAGCACCTCGATATCGTCCGTGTCAAGCGATCCGTAGCTTGCCGTGAGTCCGACCTGCCATTGCCCTTTTGGAATGAACAGAAAATTATGCAGGCCGCGGTCATATCGGCCGAGATTGTGCTGCCGCAGGATCATCGACACCGTGTCGGCTCCATTGTTGATAGTGACCAGCTCAAAGTGTGGACACACGCTGTCAGTTGCGGCATATTCGCATGCTGCGGTTTTGTTGCCGGCAATGCTGGCGGCGGTCAGAAGCAAAAATGCTGCTGCGTGGCGTTTCAGTCGGGTTATTATGGATATGATCATCGGTTATAGGTAGAATGCCACCCCGAAGGTGATTGAAAACAGATTGACCTTGAAGTTGGCGTGGTTGGCCTTCAGATCGGCTTCATATACTTGATTAGTTATGGCGTGAGTGTGTCGGTAGCTGAATCCAAGCACTCCCACATTCACCTCAATTGCCGAATAGTTGCTTAAGAACATTATCAAACCTGGGGCCACGCCAACGTTCATGTTGAAATTGCGCTGATATGTTCCGGTCAGATTGCGGCCGGTGCCATTCGACAGTTTGCTTTGTCCTCCTCCAAGTTGCAACTGCACTTCATTGAAAATACCGAACCGGTTGCTCCCTCCAAGCGAGATGTAATTTCTGAAAGCGCCGGTCATGGCATAATTATGTGAAATCGAATATAGGTGGTCCACATCATAGGACGTCTCGGAATCAAGAACCAGACTGCCTCGGTCAAGTTGCACCATTGATCTTGTATATGCGAACCTTGCGCCAGCGGCAAGATTGTCTTTGAAAGCAAACATAAGCATGGGGCTTATTTTGAAAGAGTAACTCTTTCCATCGATTCCTTCAAAGATAAAAAACTGATAATTGTCGTGCGATGCGGCGGCATAGTTCACTGATATTCCAGTGATCCATTGTCCTTTAGGTACGAACGTGACCGGTGTGGTCATTCCGCGCTCAAAAGGTTGCTGTGCGCTGGCGGAGCTTGTGGATAATAATGCTGCCGCTGACAGTAACGCCGGTAATAAAATAAGCGATAAGCGTTTCATAACAAGTTGCAAAGTTACGAAAAAAAATTAAAAGCACTAAAGCTATTCTCGTATTATTGCCATACACCTTAATTAATATGAAGAGGCCGAAAAGACCCTCAGAATGTCGTTGGAGTATTCCGGAGCTTTATCTGTGTTTTTTGATGGTGTGCCGGCAGTTGCCTATGGCTGTGTTTTTGGGCGTTTTTCGCGAATTGTTCGCCCCGGTTGATGTTAATGAATGTTAAAATTAAAAAT
>CAMWTI010000057.1 GCA_947177135.1 uncultured Porphyromonadaceae bacterium
TTGCAAACACCATCAGGTGGCGCACTGGCATGTCAGTGTTGACAGTCACAGTTTTGTCGGAACCGAGAGCAATTTCTACTCCGGTGGCTTTGCCGGCGAGCATTGCGGGAGTCAGTCCGACAACTGCGTCAAGATTCGGCGAGAAGATTGCAGTGTAGTGTTCCGGGGCTGCGGATGGCTTGACATGATGTACGGTTTCGGTCGAGGCATATCGGAATCCGACCATCCAGCAGATGAATGTCGATGTGCCCTTTGGCTGAGCGGTAATTGTTTCATCGCTGTCCTGCACGGTGGCTGTGCCGCGTTGCGGATCGTTGACGCTTACTGTGGGCATGAGCAGGTCATTGCCGTCAGGAGCATCGGCAAGAATAAAGTCGATTACCTGACCGACAACGTCGTCTTCTGCTCCCATCAGCTTGTTGGTTGTCAGTCGCAGACGCATGCGTTTTCCGGCTTTACCGACGATTTCTATTTTTTCATTGATGTTTCTGGCCGGTGTTATCTGGTGCATCTGCTCGAACACTCCGTCTCCGTCAGCGTCAAAATAAAGAGCCATCTGTAATTCGGGGCCGGGTTCTGCGTTGAGCTCGATATTGATTTCAGACATGCCTGTGGGTATGCGGTCACGGGTTACGATGGTGTATTTGTCAGTAGGTCTGGATGTTACTGTCGGGTAGCTGATCGTTGAGCCGCTGATGGTCGGCAGCGGATAATGGAACTGTCCGCAAGAAAGGTTCTTGACCCAGTAATCGCCGGTAGATCCGCATGGAAGATTATAGACGGCGAGCGAACGTGTAAATTCACTGCGAATGGCGTTGAATCTGAAAGCAGATGTTCCACCCAGGGCGAGAGTGTCACCTTCGGCGCCGATGAAACAGAAACCGCCGGCGGGGTGTTCAATGACTTTGTATGACGCTGCATTGAGAGGGGTGTCAGTCGCAGCGTTGACAATCTGGTATCCTCCTTGCGCGTTGGCGGTTCCCACGAAGTACCATCTTTGGTCTGTGTCGCCTTCAGTCGGAGCGGCCCATGACATGGCATGTGTCAGCGCCTGTCCGTCGGCATAGCGGAGAATCTGATATATGGTCTGAGGCGCCCCGATTTCAGCCGAAGGTTTGAACGGGCACACTTCATACAGGTTTTCGCTTTCGGTCAAAGTCCAGTATGATCCGATATTGGAGAGACCGGTTGTCCATGTGATAATGCTTGACGATGCTCCGTCCTTGTTCAGGCAGCGAGCACCTGAGGTTTCCTGATTATAGTTTGCACAGTCAGTCGACGACATCCACCAGCAGTCTTTGTTTTCACCGGAAGTCGAGGCCGATTTGTGAATATAGTATTCAACCGGAGTGGCAGACATTTTCACTTTTGACGCCGATGACGGTGTCATGTTGCAGGAGCCGATGTAGAGTCCCGACACGCAGTTGCGGATGTAATAGCAGTCGGTGTTGTCGGTCGGTATAAGTTCCCAGAATATTTTTTTGTCGGTGGCATAGTTGTTGATGACGATTCCGCCGTCGGCCGCCTCACACATATAGCTGGAAGTGTTGTTTTTCCATTTGATGGTGTACGTCTTTCCATCACCTGATACCGGGGGGGTCGGGGGAGTCGGTGGCGTCGGCTCGTCTCCGTCGGAGAAGAGAGAGATTTCGCTCAGGCCGAAAAAGCATCCTTGGTTGTCAGAACCTTTTGTAACGGTTAATGTGATATCCATGGGTGATGTTGCGGTCGTTGTCGTGCCAGTGGCGGTCCATTGTTTATGACGGTCACCGCCGGGGTTGACACCTGCGGCGATGTCGATATTGGACAGTGTGGCAAAATCGTTGTTACCGATTGCCACGTTGACATTCCAGAACCGGTTTACGCCGTCGGATGCTTCCTGGTAGCTGCCTTGGCCATTGAGAGCGTGGATGTCGAGTCCCACTCTGTCGAAACTGAAGTCGGCAGGAAGTCCGGTCACAGACAATTTGAAAGTGATTGTCGGAGAGGTGTTTCCGTTGACATCCGGACATAGCAGAGAAGACGAAACGGCCGATCCGGATGTTTTAAAATTGTGCGATACGGATGTTAGAGTCGCGTTTGCGCCTGGCGCTCCACTGACAGAGACGGACACGGCGGATGCTGTCGCTCCGGAGCGATTGAATGTCAGAGTCACAGGTTCAGCGCAGTTTGCTGTCACTGTGGCGCCCATCATCGCGGCTCCAAGTCCTAATGATAAGATGAATTGGTTCATTTGTTTAATTTATTTGATGATTTCATAAATGAGAAAAAATACGGGACAGTGTCACATCCTGCATTTGTGATGATATTGCGACACTGTCCCGATATTTTGTTATTTTACATATATTTTCTTGCCTCCTGTAATATATACCCCGGCCTGGCGTATGTTCAGGACATGACGTCCGGTCAGGTCAAATATGGCGTCTGCAGTTCTGTTGACGTCGGCGGACACGGATGATATTCCGGTTGTGGAAGTTTCTCCGTTGAGGTTAAGCAGCCATTGTTCGGGATATTGGCCTGTAGCGCTGTTGGCGAGTTCTATTATCGCGGTGTTGGGGGCTATGCTGTCGCCCTCTTTCAGCAGTGTCAGGCTTACGGTGTTGCCGGTCTCGGTGTCGCTGTAGAGCTGTGCTTCAGCGGCGGAGGGCATTATCGTGTAGTATGCTTTTTCTGGATCGGCGGGCACGAACGTGTAGGCTTCGTATGTGCCTTTGAATGTTCCGGCATAGTCGCTGACAGCATCTGCGTCAGAATCGGCGATCACGAATTCCACGGTCTGTCCGTCAATCTTGATTATGAAGCCAGTGCCGGCGGCATACACAACGCCAGCATCGGCGGAAGAGACGGTCAATGCTTCATCGGTGATCTGCGCTACGTATACTTCAGCAGTTGTTTCTGAGAAGCTTACGGCTACCGGAGCTATGAAGGTGATAAATTCGGCAGAAGTGGATACCGGCAGGGCGTCGATGGCGCCGACAGTGACGTTATCCATAACGATGCCTACGTTTGCAGTCAGGTTGTAGTGGGCGATTTTGCTTTCTCCAAAGGTGAATGCAAGTGCGTTTTCGCTTTCAGTCTCATCTTGAGAAGCAGCCATATATCGGCCGGTTTCATAGTTGCAGAGAGTGTTGTCTTCGGTATAGTAATATTTGGTTCCGTTGACGGAAACGTAGCTGCCGGAGGCGGGAGTATTGAGCGAGAATGTCGCTGTATTTTCTTCAAAACGTGCGATTTCTGAAGCTGCATTATTGTGGCTGAGCGTTGCCAACTGAACAGGTTCGCCACTGATAACAGTGTATTGTCCGTATCCGGTACCGGTCAGATATCCGGCAGCCATTGCACGTGCGGCTTCGTCGGACAGGATGGATGCGTGCCAGGATGATTTGCGATAGGAAGCTGTGTTGGCGTTCGCAAACCAGCAGACGATTTTGCCGGCATCGGAATTGCCGTGGTGCAGCGCATGTTTGTCGGCGTTGTTTTCTGCCGCTGCATAGATGCTGTTGACCAGTACCACGGCGCCTTTCAGTTGCGCTTCTGAGGCCTGAGAGCCTGCGGGAATATAGTCAAGGCTGTATTCGGCAGCCCCGCTTTCATCTGACGCTGTCGGGATCTGTTGTTCCTGTACCCATGAGGCTGTTGATCCGAACCAGCGGCCGGTAGCTTCGTTTTCAAACTTGAAAGTGCGGCCTTCGGTGCGGTGTGCGCGCCAGATGCTTGATGCGTCAGGTGCATGAGTCGCATAGAGGCCGGAGGAATTTGAGGATATGAAACTTATTACGTGGTTTTCATTGGCTGAAAGACTGTTTTTGCGGAATACGAAGTTCCGGTTGTCAAGCGCGGCATAGAGAGCGTCTTCGGCTGCGTCAAACTGAGCTTTTTTCTCTTCAAGTTCGGCATCCCAGTCATCGGACTGATTGGCAAGGGTGATTTCGGTAGCCGACGTTTCGGCGCCGTTCCAGAGGTCAAGCATTGACAGACGCTTGGCGCGTGTGGCTGTATAGGTTTCAAATTCAGCCATGGCTATGCCTCTCGGATCGCTGAATGTGATGCTGCTCAGGCCGAAGAAGCATCCTCCGTTGGTGGTGCCTTTGGTGACGGTGATGGTCAGGTTCATTGTTGATGAAACACTGACTGCTGATTCAACAGTCGCGTTCCAGACTTTGTGGCGGTCTCCGCCAGGATTTACTCCGGCTGCAATGTCGATATTTGAGAATGTGTGGAAATCCTGATTGTTGATTTTTGTGTTGACATTCCATTGGCGCACCTGATTGTCGTTATGTTCCTGATAACCGTTGGTTCCATTTAGCGCGTGGATGTCATATCCTATGTTTGTAAACGAATAGCCATCGGGAAGGCCGCTGACGGTCAGATCAAATGTGATTATGGGAGAGTCATTGGCACTGGCTCTGGCATTCGGGCAGAGAATAGCCGACGTGATGGCTCCAGCCGAACTTTTTAGATTAGGTGACACTGAATTGAGTGTGGCGGTTATACCGTCGATGCCGCTGGCCAATACGGTGACTGAACTTGCGTCAGTGCCAGTTCTGTTGAATGACAGAGTCAGCGACTGGGCTGACGCCTGGGACACAATGCCTCCTCCAAGCATTGCGAATGCAATAAATGCTCCTATTCCTTTATTCATGATGATTGGTTTAATATGAGGTTATTAATGCTTTGATCCAATGGTTTATTTCAATTTTTAATTTTTGCAAAAATAGTAAAAAAAGGTTATATTATTTCGTTATCTCTATGTTAAAATATATTAACAATAGAAAATAGGCAACAGAGACGGCCCGATGTCAATGGGGTCATCTCTGTTGAATCGATAAAGTCTTGGCCAGGCTTTTTTCTGTATTTATTTTATTCGGGAGTCGAGAATATCACTATGCGATTCCAGTTGTTTGTTCCATAGGGCTGTACAGACGAGCCTTCGGCCGATTTTGTCAGACGTGACGGAGCGATGCCATAGTCGTTGACAAGAATATCGTATACAGCCTGGGCACGACGCTCGGAAAGTTTCTGATTGTAGCCCGACGATCCGGTGTTTTTGTCGGCATAGCCGGTGATGACAATATTCGTGTCGGGATTGGCTTTCATGTATTCGGCCACGTTGTAGACGTTGACCATTTCCATTGCGGAAACTTTGGCCGAGTTAAGCGAGAAGCGTACAGTGCTCATTAGCGGAGCGTTGACTACGACTGTCTCCGTGACCTGTGTCACTTCGGGGCAGGGGAGCTGGGCCTGGGCTTCGGCGAGAGCCGCACCGGTGGCCGCCAGTTCGCCGCGCAGGTCGTTGACCTGTCCGTTTAGGTTGGCGATATATGCGTCGTATGCGCATGGGTCGTATTCCTGGAACGAGCGTCCGCCGATGTTGAATGTCAGTCCGCCGGTGGCTCTGAAGTCGATGTCGATGGGTCGTCCTTCCACTATGTCATTGTAGTTGTCTCCGGCAAATACGGCGCGTCCTTCGAGGAACAGATCGACGTATTTGCAGAGCCGGAATTTGAGTTGCAGGCCGGCGCTGACGGGCAGTGACCAGACGTTGGTCTTGTGGTGGCCGGTGCGGTCACGCACGTTGACTTCGCCCGAAGGGCGGAAGTTCCAGTTGTATGCTCCGCCGAGACCGATGAACGGGATGACGCTTACCGGCCTTGAGAGGTTGACACCGGCGATTGAGTTACACATGTCCCACATCAGGTCGAGGTTGAGGTTTGTGCTGTACCAGGAGTAGGCGCTCTGGTCTTCGAGGTGTTCGTGGGGGTTTGTGTAGAATGCGCTGAAGCGGAATGCGAAGTGGGGTGAGAACCAGCGGCCGACCGCGAGGTTATAGGCTGCGCCGACTTTCACGTCGTTTGTCTGGTATCCTTCCATCACGGGGATGTTGATTCCGGCGCCGGCCTGAATGAACCAGCCATCGCGCCATGAGTTGAAATATCGGGGTTTGCATGGCGATTCCACCACGGTGACTGATTCCTGTTCGGTCACCATCACGGTTTCCTGCGCCGTGATTCCCTCGGAGGCGATGACAGAGCCGCAGATTGCGGCGGCGGAGATAAGAACGCGATGTTTCATAGTTGCTGTCTGAGGTGAGTTAGAGAAGTTAGTTGAGTAAGAAGTTGAAAGTTGTTTTTGTTGTTTTTATGCTTTAATAACATACTCCGCTTCTTGAAAGTTCATCTCATGGCAAAAAGAGGCAGGAGAGTGTTGCGCTGATGCGTCACACTCTCCTGCCGGAGTACCCCCGTAGGGAATCAAACCCTAATCTGATGAACCGGAATCATCTATTCTATTCGTTGAACTACAGGGGCGTCGTTAATTCGGATGCAAAGTTAGTCAAAGTTGCCGATATTTCCAAATTTTTGTTTGCGGGATTTGTCGTTGTGGCGAGAGAGGGAGCGGTTGATTATGCTGTCGTAGCCGAGCATCATTGCGGCGCAGGCGGTGGCGATCACCGCAACAGTCACGGTGACTGACATTGAGAAGGCCGGCAGGGTGATGTTGGCCAAGGCGCGGGCGATGATGTAGCCCGCAAGGCCGAGTATGGCGGCGGCGACCAGACCGATGGCCACTCTGTTGGCTATGCGGCGCCGGCGTGCGCGTCGGGTGATGCGAGTCATGACGACGGCGGAGAATTCCGGGGCCGGCCGGAATTGATGGCCGGAGCTCAGGTTGTGGATGGCGTTCTGGAGATTAGTCTTCATGAGTGATTAACGAGTAGAGTTTGCGTCGGGTTCGCATCAGTTTGACTTTTACGTTGCTGAGGGTAAGCCCGGTCACCTGTGCCACTTCGGCCAGGGAGAGATTGCTGAAATAGTGCAGGGTGATCAGGGCCCGTTCGTCGGGTGCGAGGCGTTCGATTGCTCTGGTGAGTGCGGCTTCGCGGTCGGCGTCGGCCGGAGAGTCGAGCAGGGAGTCGACGTCGGCGTCGGCCACGTCGGCAGCCAGGGTCTCGTCGATTGTCACAGCGGGCAGTTGTCGGCGGCGTGTGTGGGAGATCGCGGTGGTGTAGGCTATGCGATAGATCCATGTGGCCACCGAGCAGTCGCCGCGGAAATCGGCCAGACGGTCAAATACTTTTATAAATGTGTCCTGAGCCAGTTCCTCGACGTCTTCCCTGCAGGGTACGATGCGTGCGATCAGAGCAAAGACCCTTTGTGAGTAGTTGCGCACAATCCAGTCGAACCGTTCGGTGCGTCCGGCCACGACATCTTTTATTATCTGGCGTTCGAGTTGATCCATTCTGACCATTTAGACGCACGGACGGAAAATTGGTTACAAGGTGTAACCTTTTCTATGGGTAGTGCGTCAAAACGGGTGCAAAGAAACTTAAAACCTATCAATTAATCAAATCTTTTTATGGACCTCACTCCCATTTGCATTGTCGCCATAATTTTTGGCGCGATCTACAAAGTTATCGAACTGCTTGTGCGCCGTAAGGAACGCCTCCGGCTGATTGACAAGATCACTGAGCTTCCTCCTGAGCTGGTGGCCGACAAGCTGTCCGGTCTGAATGGAATACAGAGCCTGTTCGACCGCGACGCCGTAACCGATGGCGGCAGTTCCCGTTTTATTTCCCTGCGTTGGGGATGTTTGATCTGCGGTGTCGGTCTGGGCATGCTCATAAGCGGCATCTACATGGCCTGCAACCCTACCACCAACTGGTACATCCGCGACATGGTCGTGGGCGGCAGCGTACTACTCTCGGGCGCTATCGGTCTCATCGTGGCCTTTGTTGTCGAATACAGGTTGCGCATTAAAAACGACTGACCTCCGTCTCTCTCTCTGCTGAAAAAGTCGCTTCGCCATTGTGCGGAGCGATTTTTTTGGTGAGTTGCCGAAAACTTTTTAACTTTGCATCATTATTAATAACCCCTCACATAATCATAATCAATTATTTCCCATGAGAACTAATCTCAGTTCTAAAATCAAGCTTGACAGCATTCCCAAGCGCTATTATGCGCCGGATGATGAAATCGAAGCCGCAGCCCTTACTCGGGAGGAGAAGATCGATACCCGAATTTATGAAACCGTAGCCGAGGGCAGCGAGGGCATCGCCCAGCACCTGATCAACGCGATGAAACGCGCCGAGGCCAAGAAGGGCAAATTCGTGCTCGGCATCGGAGCCGGTGGCAGCACCGCGCCGGTGTATTCCGCGCTGATCGACCTCTATAAGGCCGGAAAGGTGAGCTTTAAGAATACGGTAGTCTATAACCTGACAGAGTTCTATAACGAAGGCTCGACAGATGGTCCGTCGACCATGGCCAGTTTGCGCGAGACTTTTTTGGATCATGTTGACGTGCCGGCAGAAAATATCCACAGTTTCAATGTGGCTCTTGACCGCACCAAGGTGGCCGAAGGTTGCCGCGAATATGAGATGCAGATCGAGAACGAGGGCGGTCTTGATCTGGCCCTGCCGCAGGTCGGTTCTCATGGTGCAGTCGGTTTCAACGAACCCGGCGCTTCGATTTCAAGCATCTGCCGTCTGGTGCTTCTGACCGCCGAGCAGCGTCAGAGCGTGGCTTCGAGCTATAAGGTTGACACTCCTCCCACCACCGCGCTGACCATGGGAATGAACACGATCCTCAAGGCCAAGCGTATCATAACCATGGCATGGGGTGAAAACCGTGCGGAGGTTGTGGCTCAGGCCGTTGAAGGTCCGATGACACCCAATGTTCCCGCTTCGCTGCTCCAGTCGCATCCGCACACGACTCTTGTCCTGGACGTGACCGCCGCCGAGAATCTGACCCGTATCTCGCATCCGTGGATGGTTACCAACTGTGAGTGGAACGACAAGCTGATCCGCCGCGCCATAGTGTGGCTTTGCCAACAGACCGGTAAACCTATCCTGAAGCTGACTAACCAGGATTACAGCGATCACGGTCTTGGCGAACTGCTCACTATCTATGGTTCAGGATATAATGTAAATATCAAGGTGTTTAACGAGTTGCAGCACACTATCACCGGCTGGCCGGGCGGCAAACCTAATGCCGACGACACCTATCGTCCGGAGCGCGCCAATCCGTATCCGAAGCGTGTGATTGTGTTTTCGCCTCATCCCGATGATGATGTGATTTCGATGGGCGGCACGTTCAAGCGTCTTGTGGATCAGGGTCATGATGTGCACGTGGCGTATGAAACTTCGGGCAACATTGCCGTTGGCGATGAGGATATGATGCGTTATATCATGCTGAATGACTATATTGCTCCGATTTTTGGTTTCGATAATGATAATTTCAAGCAGAAGAGCAAGGAAATCAATGAATTCGTGGCTAATAAGCAGCCCGGAGACATGGATAGCGCCGACATCCGCACGATCAAGACCATGATCCGTCAGGCCGAGGCCCGCACCGCCTGCAAGTGGATGGGCGTGAAGCCGGAGAATGTGCACTTCCTGCGTTTGCCTTTCTATGAGACCGGCGCCATCAAGAAGGGCGATCTGACGGAGAAGGATATCGCAATTGTGCGCGATCTGATTCTGAGCGTGAAGCCTCATCAGATTTTCGTTGCCGGTGATCTGGCCGATCCTCATGGCACTCACCGCGTGTGCACGGATGCTGTCCTGGCCGTGATCGACGAGTTCAAGGACGAGGATTGGATGCAGGATTGCCGTGTCTGGATGTATCGCGGCGCGTGGGCCGAATGGGAGATCGATCACATCGAGATGGCTGTGCCTATCTCGCCTGAGGAGCTCAGATTCAAGCGCAATTCGATTCTGAAGCATCAGAGCCAGATGGAGAACGCTCCCTTCCTTGGTGATGACGATCGTCTGTTCTGGCAGCGTGCCGAGGAGCGTAATCGCGCCACAGCAAAGCTGTATGAGTCGCTCGGCCTGGCCAGCTATGAGGCCATGGAAGCATTTGTGCAGTATCACCCGATACGCGACTGATCGTCCGTCTTCCATACTTAAGAAAGACAGAACTATTGAGGCGGGGGCGCGTTTCGGCGTCCCCGCTTATATTTATAATATATTTATGGATTATGGAATATTCGTTTCATCCTGAGAATATTAATCTGAAGCAGCTGGGCGAGGTGACGGAGTGTCTGCGCTGCGGAGGCGTGATTGTGTATCCGACCGACACGCATTATGCTCTTGGCTGCGATGCCTTGAATGTGTCGGCAATCGCTGCACTGTGTAAGCTCAAGGGTATCAATCCCGAGAGGCAGACTCTTTCGATTGTGTGCGCGTCGTTGAGTCAGGCTTCGGTCTATGCCAGGATTGACAATCGCGCGTTTGCCATAATGCGGGCCAATCTGCCCGGTCCGTTCACGTTCATTTTGCCTGCTGCTCCGGCTCTGCCTAAGGCGTTCAAGGGGCGGCGTCAGGTTGGGGTGCGCATACCATCCGCTCCGATAGCTCTGGCTCTGGCCGAGGATCTCGGTGGGCCGTTGTTGAGCGGTTCGATCGGAGATTCCGATCCTTATGCCTATGAGCATGCTGTGTCTGCGATCGTGACCGAGGCCGGGGTTGATGCTGACGAGGCGCGATGCAGTTCGGCGATTGTTGATCTGACTGATTCGTCGGATCCGGTGATTGTGCGTCCGGGGCCTGTGGATCTGTTAGTGTAGGGCTTCGGTAGTTGATGGTTGCGCCACAAGCCAGAGCACGTCGCCGGCGTGGAATTCCGTGTCGGCTTCGGGAGTGATGTATTCTCGTCCGCGCTGGATTGCCACGATCAGGGCGCGGAATGAGTTGCGCAGGTCGGCGGACGCGACGGTCTGTCCGATCAGTGGCGATTTTTCTGAGAGTTGCACGTGGTCGAATCTGACTTCTTCGGCAGGTGATGAGTATGCGCTTTCGTGTTCGCCGGCTTCCATCAGCGGGGTGATGCGTTGTATCTGTTCTTCAGTGCCGATTATGCCGACATTGTCGCCAGGATACAGTCTTTCGTTGCCTCCGGGCACGGGGATCATGCATCCTCCGCGCTGTATTGACGCGATGTTGACTCCGTAGCGGCGGCGCACGTTGCTGAAGCTGAGGCGTTCGCCCACGAATGGGCAGTCATAGCCGACTTGCACGAAGGCCATGTGCATGTCGCTGACCAGATTGTTGTTGGCTCCGGAGCGTCGCAGTTCCCGTTCATTGAGATTGTTGAGGAATTTTGATTCGATGCGCGCCAGGCGGTGGTGTACACGTCGGGAGATGAAGATGGAGCCGAGGGCGAATGTGGCGCCGCCGAGGGTGATGCCGGTTGCCCAGCCGAAGGAGTTGCCAATCACGTAGACCACGAAGCCCATGGCGATCATCAGGCGGAAAAGGCTCATGACGATGAGCGGCAGGTCAAAGCGTGCGTTGGCTTCGCGGAGGCGTTTTCGTTCGGTGGCTTTTGATGCCGGGTAGGTGAGGGCCAGAAGGAACGGCGACATGGCCGCGAGGGTTATGACGCAGGTGAGTAGCCGGCCTGTCCATCCGTGGATATAGGCCGCTATGAATGTGGCGAGATATGATTTGCAGAGTATGGTTATTGCGGTGAGTACGATTCCGTAGAGGAGTATGCGCCAGATGTATCGCCGCAGGACGCTTTTCCAGAGTGTTTTTGTTTCGCTTTCGGCGCGTGCGGTGGCCGAGTAGCGGTCGATGAGGAAGCGCAGTCTGCGCGGCAGGTGTTTTTCGGAGAATTCGCAGACGGGTTCGGAGAGGCGGATGAAGTATGGCGTGGTGAAGGTGGTGAGCACGGATACCGCCACGACGATCGGGTAGATGTTGGAGTCGAGCACTCCGAGGCTCATGCCGAGGGTGGCGATGATGAATGAGAATTCTCCGATCTGAGTGAGCGCGAAGCCTGACCGGATGGCCACTCTGAGGGTCTGGCCGGTGACGAGCATTCCGAATGTGCCGAATGTGATCATTCCGGCTATGACGGCCAGCGAGATCACGAGTATCGGCTGCCAGTAGTCGGCGATTACCGATGGGTTTACCATCATGCCGACTGATATGAAGAATACGGCACCGAACAGGTCTTTGATCGGGGATATGACGTGTTCGATCCGTTCGGCCATGCTTGTGCCGGCGATGATTGATCCCATCACGAATGCCCCGAGTGCGAGCGAGAATCCGCAGAGCACCGAGAAGACTGCCATGCCGAGGCAGAGGGCCATGGAGATCACCAGCAGGGTTTCGTCGGTGAGGTGGCGGCGTATCATGTTGAGGGCCGACGGGAGCATGTATGTGCCGACCAGGAACCATATGATCAGGAAGAATGCGAGTTTGGCGATGCTGTAGAGCATTTCACCTCCTTCGACTGTCTGGTTTATGGCTATCGAGGAGAGGATCACCATCATGACAACGGCAAACAGGTCTTCAACAATGAGAACGGCGAGTACTTGCGATGCAAACCGGCGGTGTCGGAGTCCGAGATCGGTGAGAGCCTTGAGTATGATGGTTGTGGATGACATGGAGATCATGCCTCCGAGAAACAGGCTGTTGATCTGAGAGAATCCGAGCAGGCGGCCAATGGCACATCCGGTGGCCATCATGCCAATGATTATGATCAGTGCGGTGACTATGGCCGATCCTCCGGCGCTGAGCAGTTTTTTGAAGCTGAATTCAAGACCGAGCGAAAAGAGGAGCACGACGATGCCGATTTCGGCCCAGAAGTCGATGTTGTCGGCATGGGCGACTGTGGGCAGATATGTGAAGTTGGGACTTGCCAGAAATCCGGCTACGATGTAGCCGAGGACGACCGGCTGCCGGATCCATTTGAACAGGACAGTGACGATGGCTCCGAGGATGAGGATGAACGCGAGGTCTGTTATCAGGTCTTCGATCATTGCAGTTGATTGGAAAGCGTTATCGAATCTGTAGGCAGCAGGGCTGACAGTTCGCCGAACAATCTGATGTAGTCGAGCGATTCGCGGCTGAGCACGATGAGGTTGAGGCGCGTTGTGCGTTCGATGTAGTCATAGTCGACGTATTCGTTGACCAGTCTTACGTCGTGGCGCTCCAGGACTGTGCGATAGGGTTCGATGTCGGTTACGATTTCCCGGACTTTCATCCGGATGATGCGGCTTTCCGACCCCATGGCGTGGCGGCGTTCAACGCCTTCGAGTGTGACCAGAATGATGAGAATCAGCAGTGTGGCGGCGACTGAGAGGATGTAGAGTCCGACTCCGACTGCCAGTCCGATTGTCGATACCATCCAGATTCCGGCGGCTGTGGTGAGTCCGCGGACTGATCCTTTCATCTGTATGATGGCTCCGGCTCCGAGGAATCCGACTCCGGTTATGACTTGTGCGGCTATTCGTCCGGGATCGCCGTTTTTGAGTCCCATGTAGGCCTGGCAGATGTAGATGCTGACGATCATTGCAAGCGTAGCTCCCATGGAGATGAGGGCGAATGTGCGCAGTCCGGCGGGTTGTCCTTTGCGTTTCCGTTCATATCCGACAATTGATCCGAGGATCAGGCTGACGAAGAGTTTGAATATGGCCTGGGCAGTGGATATTTCCACCGCGGTCATGTCGACCCATAGCTGTGTGGCCCAGTTCATTTTTTCAGTTGGAAGTCGAGTGAGCAGAGCCGATAGTTGTCGGCGAAGAGTTCTACTTTATATGTGCCGGGGTTAAGGGCTGTGTTGTTGTCCCAGTAGATTGTGATTCCGCTGATTTCGGCGCCTTCATATTCGATGTCTTTCTGGGCTGTGGCTTCGACTCGTCCGTTGTCGTATGGAAATGTTATGCCGTTGCCTTGCAGTAGGTTGCCTTCGGGCGAGGTTATGCGCAGGAATATGCTTTTGCGTCCGACGGGAGTGGAGTTGTTTTGTGGAATGGTGAACGATACGGCCAGTTGTTTTGCCTTGGTTATATTTTTTTCGCGTTTTCCGTTGCTTTTGAGGGCCTGGATGCTGACTGCGGTGACGCTGAGTTTTTCGGCCAGTTCCATACGCTGTGTCAGTTCCTGGTTGACTTTGGTCTGTGACTGCACCTGGCTTTCAAGCCGGTTGGCTTTTGATGCGAGGGATTGGTTTTCTGTGCGCAGCTGCTGGTTTTCCTGGTTTAGGTCAGCAATTTGTTCCACGTAGTGCTTCATGATTCCGCGCAGTGTGGCGATCTCTTTCTGGAGTTGGGCGATGCGTTCGCTCGAAAGGCGGTCGCGGCGTTTGAGTTCGGCTGTGAGTTCTTCAACTTTGTTTTTCGCAGCTTCATATTCAGCGCGGATCGAGTCGTTGTGAAAGAGTTGTACCTGGCCTTCGTGTTGCTGGAATGATGAGTTCAGTTCTTCATATTGGTTTGCCAGCTCAAGCTGCTGGTTTTCTAACATAAGCTCTTCGGTGCGCAGCATGGCTTCGTCGAGTTTTTTGTTCTGCTGGAATATGAAGACACCGAGTCCTATGATAAATGCCGCAATCACAACTGCTGCAACTGCAAGATAGGCGCGTTTTTTGTCATGTCCGCCGTTGGCGTAGGGTTTGTCTGAAGGGTTGTATTGGTCTGTCATAATTAATAAACAAGCTCTTGGTCGGGGTTGTTTTTAGTGGCTACAAAAATAGAAAATAATCCCGATTTATGCAAATAGTCGTGAACTGTCAGAGAGGTGTCGGTGTTATTAAATCAGAACAGTGAATTAACTAACTTTCAACTTAATTTATATTATCCTGCGTTATGAAAAAATTGTTACTCTCGCTTATCGCTTTGCCGATGATGGCTTTCGGTTTCACCTCCTGTAGCGATGAGGACGATCTGCCTGAAGCCAAGATCGAGGTTAAGATTTCGGGCGGCGTGCAGAATCCTGACGACAACAAGATCTATGTTACCGAGGGCGAGCAGCTGGTGTTTGAGAGTCTGACCGCCATTCCGACCAATGGCAAGAAGACCACACTCGGCTTCACTACTTATTACATTCAGGGGATTCCTTTTGCCCAGACCTATACGGTGCCTTTCGGAGCCACGCTTGACACAGAGGGCATGAATCCTGGCGAGTATGTGGTGCAGATCAAGTCAGAGCTTTATCAGATCGATAAGTCGGCCGCGTTTGTGCTCATTTCGTATGAGCTTGTGATCGAGCCTGCCGATGGAGACGGTTCGGATGTGCCTCCTTCCGGAAGTTATGTGGCCACGCCGGCCCATTCGGAAATCGGCGCTCAGTAGAGAGATACTTCGCTGCTGAAGTGCCCCCCCCAAAAAAAGTTGGACGAATTAAACTGCACCCCAAAAGTTAGACAAAAAACTTTTGGGGTGCTACTGTGCGATAAAAATCGCCATCTTTATATCTGTAAAGCAGCCGGTTAATGACATAACAGAAGTGCTGCGCGGATTATCCGCCCAGATCGAGTCGATGCAGAAAACCATCGACTCTCAGCATGCGACAATATGTCAGATTAGCCGGAACGGACA
>CAMWTI010000058.1 GCA_947177135.1 uncultured Porphyromonadaceae bacterium
TAATTCAATATCCTCAAGATTTGGTGCCTATATCATCCATTCGCTGAATAGTTACCCGTTTAAAGCCATCGATTTAAAAAATCCAAAATATGGCCGACAATATATTGCGTAGAGCATCCGATTCTGCATGATATGCAAAATCAAAATATCGGAGAGCCAGCCCCATATTTCCACAAAACAATCCTGGTTCCGTCCGCTCAACCGCATTGAGAATCAGGCGCTCCGCTTCTTTCGGTGAATACTTCATTTGCGTTTTTTGGGGAGGAGGTTCAGGCGATACTGCACGTGAAGCAGGGCATAGCGCGGCAATGTGTTGGTGCGCACCTCGATGCGCCCCTGCGGATTGACCGAATAGCTCACATTGCGCAACTGGTTGAGCAAATCGAAACCGTCGAGCGCAATCAGCCATTTGCCCTTGCCGAGGGTGTAACTCACGCGGGCATTCCACACCAAATCTGTTTTATCCAATTCTTTCGAGCCATATCCTATTCTGGTATATGCACCAAAATCGGTTGAAATATGAAAATTAGCGGGCAGATTCACCACATAATTCAACCCATAGTTAAATTCAGCGGCATTAATAGGTCGGAATCCGCGATGATCAGGCGAAGTGGAATTACGCCATGTGGCGTTGACCAACAGGCTTAATAACGATCTTGGGGAAGGACAAAACCAATTAATCTTGAGATTTTCATTGACAGTAAAATTCCTGACGTCAGACTTGCGCGGCGAATCACCGGCATCTCCAATCATGTCAACCGCATTATGAAACTTCACTTCAGTCGCGGTGGTAATTCCCATGAAGAACCCTTTGCCGAGGCCAAAATTCATCTCACCCTTTGAATAATTTATCGCCGCGTCCCAGTCGCCATTTATATTGAAAGTTTTATAACGGCGAATACCTGTCGAATTGTCATACATATAACCGTTGACTATCTGATCGGTCGTAAAAGAGCCATTCAACGTCAGATTATGCTTAAATCCGGCAGTATTCAACCTATATGTAAACTGGTGCCGGTATGCGTTTCTCAAATCAGGATTACCCTCATAAAAGTTGAGAGGATCAGTGTCGTCCGTGATGGTGACCATCGAAGTCAATGACGGCAGACTTGTGGCGACATTATACTCAAATCCGTTGATTGCTCCATCAGACTGATATTGCAAAAATAGTCTACTATCGTCAATAGCCACCGAATTTCTTTCAATTCTGAAGGGTTTTACTCCGCGCCGATAATCGAGGGTCTGCCCGACAAAACCGACAGGAAGAGATAGTTGCAATTCACATTTTCCAATATTCTTAAATAGGAAAAATGACACATCGTGCGACCGTTTCAGCTCTAAACTTCTATAGCTATTACCTATATCCGGAATCTCTTCATAGACGTCGTGCAGAAACTCATTACCTGTCGCATCGGCCACACGTTGCAAACGAAACATATCCGATCTTTTGTGGATTCTGGAATAAGTGAACCCATATTTGAATTTCATCATCAGCCCCGATGCCATACTGCCGGACATGGATGAAACATAAGAATATGTTGCAGAGATATTTCCAGTCAGATCATTATCCGGGCGATTGCTGAATCGCTGCCGTTCGGTTTGTGATGCAGCTTCATCAGCATAATCAATATCATAACTACGATCTATATCGGTTCGGTCGGTAGAACGGCGGATATTACCTGTTATGGTGATATAATCCGGAATTCTGGCGAATTTGACGGTTGCAAGGGCATTCACGCCCCAGAGAGTGTTGCGGCGATATGATGCATTTACGGTTTTCATCGTGTTTATCAAATCCGTTCCGTCTTCATTTCTGCTAACAGCACCACCAACCGCCAATCTGCTGCGGCCTGTTGATAAGTCAAATCTTGGCTTAACGGAAAGCCACATATACTTCCATGAATACGAAAACGAATGATTGGTACTGATTGAGCGTCTTTTGCTGCGGGTTATTTCTTCTATACGTTCAAAAGTGTCACCCCCAGGCAAAAAATTCTGTCGGTCTGTAATGCTTGTCAGATTCTGCTTGCCAAAATCTCCGTTAACGTCGCCTTCTATATTCCACAGATCGCCTGTGGCTGAATCTTTCACATAATAATCGAACCCGGTTTTAGAATTGGTGTTCCGGCCAGATCCGCTGTTATCGTGCCTCCACGAAGTCAATTTACCAGGAGTTTCGGTGCTGTTCAGATTATTGGTGTTATTGTAAAAAGTGTATCTGTCACGATTGCCGAAGTGCGTGGCAAACACGCGGCCAAGATAACGATTGTCAGTACCATAGGCCGCCTCCAGATTAATAATTGTGCTTCGGGAATATTCTTTTTTAAGTTTAACATCAAGCACAAATTGCTTGTCGTCAGGTAAATTATATCCTAAGAAGTTGCTCAATTCGCCTTTCTTGTCATAGACATTAATCTCTTTGACTGTATATGCTCCAAGATTATCCAGCAGCAGCCGACGGTCTGATGACATGAAACCATTACCGTTCAGCAATATGTCATCAACCTTTTTACCATAAACAAATATCTGTCCGTCTGGTTTCAGCTCCACGCCCGGCAGCTGGTTGATAAGCGCGTCAAGCATAGATCCGTCAGGCAACACAAATGCATCGGCATTATAGACCAGAGTGTCACCTCTGAAATAGAATTTCACTTTCGATGCTGTGGCAACGACCTCATCGAGTTTCCTCGGGGTACGGTGCATTACTATCGGCGAAAGCACTCTCTCACATTCGCGCCTGCCAAAATAGACCGGAACGTCCATATACGCGGTGTCGAATCCTTCATAGGAAGCAACAAGCCGGATGGTGTCGCCCTGAAATTCAGGGTAAGATAGACTGACAAAGAAAATAGAACGTTTGTTTTCTATACCTCCAAAATTATAAATTGCCGTATTTTTGAACTTGTTGACTAATGAATCGCCACGCAAGGAATATACCTCGATTTCAGATCCATGCAACTCTATACCAGAATCATAATCAGTCACTCGTCCCTGAAAACTAACTTGCCGGGCAAAACAACAAGCACCGCAGCCCATAAATAGAACTACAGTCAGAATAATCTTAACGACATTTTTTTCTACTTTCATAATGCAACGTCAAAAAATCGGAGAGCCAGTCCAATATTCCCACAAAACAATCCTGGTTCCGTCCGCTCAACCGCATTGAGAATAAGGCGTTCCGCTTCTTTTGGTGAATACTTCATTTGCGTTTTTTGGGGAGGAGGTTCAGGCGATACTGCACGTGAAGCAGGGCATAGCGCGGCAATGTGTTGGTGCGCACCTCGATGCGCCCCTGCGGATTGACCGAATAGCTCACATTGCGCAACTGGTTGAGCAAATCGAAACCGTCGAGCGCAATCAGCCATTTGCCCTTGCCGAGCGTACAACTCACGCGGGCATTCCACAGGATATCCGATTTATTGACTACTGCGGCATTGTATCCGAATCTTGAATCCACGCCTATGTCGGTGGATATTTCAAAATTGGCCGGCAATTTAAACAGTCCAGTCAGCCCATACGTGAGATTACCGGCATCGATAGCCTTGAAATCATGATTATCAGGCGAAATTGAATGGCGCCATCTTCCTGATATTTTCGCACCTATCATCTGACTGCCAAGTTGCCATTTATAATCAAGAGTTTCTCCTATTTCCAGATTATGGATATTGCTTTTGCGTGGCATTATGCCATTTTCGCCAATCATATCCACCGCATTATGAAATTCAACATTTGCCTGAGAGTTCAGACTCATGCAATCGTCTTTACCAAAGGTAAAATCATTGTCGGACGATATATAAGCGTTCCAGTCACCGTCGACATTGTAAGTCTTAAAACGCCTTATACCGGTGTTGGAGTCATAATTGTAGCCATTGACCAATGCGTTGGTGGTCGCACCTGCGCCAATGGTCAATACGTGATCGCGACTTCTTGGTTCAAACCGCACAAATGCGCTGTGGGCATAGGCATTACGCAAAGACGGATTCCCTTCAAATATGTTAAGCGGATCGGTTGCATCCGTCATATCGACCAGCGAAGTCATTGACGGCAAATCAGTATTGAGGCGATATTCAAGCCAGATTTTATATTTATGCACAGGGTGAGTATAACGCATGAAAGTATCGTAAGCAGTGAGTACCACCGAATTACGGTTCACGTCATAAATCCGTCCACCACGCTCATAATGAAATTCCTGATGGCGAAGTTCGACAGGCATACAGAATTGCACCCAGAATTTGCTTGAATTCAGTACCAGCCGTGGTACAATCCTGTGGCCCAGATCCCACTGACTGCTGAGATAACTGTTGGAAAAATCCGGCACTTCCTCATAAATATCACTGATAGTCCGGTTGAGAGTGGCATCAGCTACACGCTCAACTAGATACATATCGGATCTTTTTCTCTCTTTGGTATAATCTGCCTCATAGGCCAGCGAGGTTACAATGCTCCGAGGCCATTTATATTCATATTTAACAGACATATTGGCTGATAGCTGACGATTCGGGTGATTCTTATAGCGCTGATGCTGACTCTGGACGTTGTCCTGTTCAGCATAGTCGATGTCAAAGCGACGATTGTTTTCATTCCAGTCGGTATGATACTTCACATCACCTGTCAACTCAATGTAATCAGGATTGGTTTTGAATTTGATTAAGGAATTGAGATTCAAAGCCGCATTAAGCCTGTGGCTATGATTGTCGGTAAACCAATGAGAATTGTTGACCAGATTCTCCATGGCTTCATCGGAGGCTACCGATGTCACAGACCGATTCCGGCCACTGCTTTGACCATAGCTGAACGACGGGCGCAGACGCAGACTGACCAGCGACCATCGGGTATAGGCTTCATGGCCGGTACTTACCGACCAATTGCGTGAAGTGGATCTGCTTGAACTTTGCTCATATGTGTCGCCTTGCGTCAGGAAGTTTTGCTGAAATGAAGTCTGCTCAAGAGTGCCGCGATCATGGCTACCGTCTACACTGCCCTTAAATTCCCATTTTTTACTCTTGGTCTCAACCGAATAATCCACACCACCTTTGGTCTGTGTCTTTTCTCCAGGCTGCACAGATTCTTGTGTCCATGAATCGGATTGGCCAGGCTGGCGGCTGTCGTTCAAATTATTGGATGCGGCATAGACCGTATATCGGTTACGGTCGCCCAACTGCATGGCAAACAGGCGCCCGAGCCACCGTGAGTCTGTGCCACCGCCGGCTTCGAGATTAAGAATGGTGCTCCGCGAGTATTCTTTTTTGAGCTTCACGTCCATGACATAACGAGAATCGCCACCTATTTTACGGCCCACGAACTCACTGTTGCGCCCAGTCTTGTCATACACATCAATATTTTTGACAGTATAGGCTCCAAGATTGTCAAGAAGCAGCCTGCGGTTAGAGCTGAAGAAATCCTTGCCATTGAGCAGCAGACTCTCCACCAATTTACCTTGCACGTATATCATACCATCAGGTTTCAGCTCCACTCCCGGCAGCTGATTGATCAGCGCGTCAAGCATAGACCCCTCAGCGAGAACGAAAGCATCGGCATTATAGACCAATGTGTCACCACGATAATAGAATTTCACTTTCGATGCCGTCACCGTAACTTCATCAAGCTGTCGTGGCTTACGTTTCATCATCACCACAGGCAACGTCTTTTGATTCTGACGACGGCCGAACTCTATCGGTTCAGCCAGATACGCATCTTCATAACCGGGATATTTCACCCTCAGGCGCAAAGTGTCTGATGCGCCGTCTTTTTTATCATTATATTCAGTCTGTACAAAATATGTGGCTTTCTTATACTCCACTCCATTGATGTATGACACACTCAGAGCACTTATTGTCTTCAATACTGAATCACCGGACTGAAAAAGCACCTCAACCGAAGCCCCGGGAAGATCCATATTTGTCAGCATATCTGCTACGCGTCCCCAATAAATAACTGAACGCGAAAAAACTGATATAGATACTACCGCAGACAGTAATAGTAATAATAGCCTTTTGCCCATTGTTTCTTTGTTTCTATTGTGATAGTTGAGATCTTTTTAGACGATAATGCAACGTCAAAAAATCAATTAATTTATCTTTATATAGAGGACATGGTTTACTAAATTTAGAATCCCTCTGTGCTTTAATTCTGGCATACGGACACCCACCAGAGCAAATGGGAAACAACAGACATTCGCGGCATTCTTCGTCATCAAGTGGGTCGGCATCCATCAAATACTCCAACAACACTTTTTCATTTGTTACACGACCGTCAATATATCCATATATTTTGTCTTCAATGCCTACATCCTGCCAACACTTATACAGTTCTCCATTCGGTCCAATTACAATCGAATTCCTATTGCGTATGGAACATTCAGATTTAAATGGCAGTGGATAAAATGGAAGAGCTTGGATTCCAGTTCTTTTGTATGGATGCGGATAACCAAAAGTCACCACTGAAACGTTTGCCCCATCGGTTTCCGACAGGGGCTGACTCAACTCTGTAATAAATGTGTCGCATCCACAAAGTGTGTCATCGTGATATGTGATGAAGATGATTTCCATGGCCTTTATTTAGGCGTAAGTCAAAAAAAAGAGTGTGCTATCTCCGTTTATCCGCTGTAAAGATAAGACTTTCATTTATAAAAAGCAAACAAGAATATAAAATGTCACAACATTGTAACATAAAACCTACACAGCCACTCTCTCATTTCCGTTTCGTCGACATCAAACTCAACCATGATCAACACAGAAAAAGGCGCCGTCATGGCGCCTTTTTCTGTGTTATCGGATTGTAGAACGAATGTTTAACGGGCCAGAGTCTTCACGCCGTCGACGATGTTGACTCCACGCACTGTGCGGTTCAGCTTACGGCCATGCAGATCATGGATAACCGAAGGCCGGCCATTGACGGTGACGTCGGAGATTCCGGTATCGGTAATGGTCCAAGTGACTATAGTGCGTTCGCAGCGGCCAGTCCTGCCAATCAAGCAATTTTCGGGCACAGTCAGCGTGTAGACTCCAGCATCACTCCGGTCCACGTCAATATAGAAGCTGACGTTTCCGTCCTGATCCTCAAGATAACAGTCCCAGAGTTCTTCGGCCGTCATGGACACAAGATTCTTTTCGCCGCAGGTCACGGTGACAGGCTCGGTGCATTCTTTGTTGACGTCAAACTCTGTGTCTGGTATCCACATCTCAATGCGGTCAAGGCTCTCAATCTCACCGGCAGCCGGGGTAACCGTCAGCGGCACAAGTTGGTCAGGCACATAGAAACAGAGCGCATAGTTGCTATATAAATAATCAGTATACGACACATTGCCGTCAGCGTCAGTCAGCTCAAATGCATATTTGTTGACCTGAATATAGAAAAACGCATATTCCGTTATGGGCTCGGACAGTTCGCAGGTGAAGGTATTGGTAGCTTCGTCGTATGTCACATCCGACATATCTAACGGACGATAATATGCCGGACCGTTTCCGAGCGAAATGGCCACAATACCATCGGCCAGACCGGTGTAGCGGGCGGCACACGGGAAGGTGACAGAGAACCTCGTCAAGGCGTTGCCGTTGGAATCGTCGGCGGCGCCATCCACTCCGGGAACCACGTCACACCACTTGGCCAGCTCATCATACTCTTCTTCAGTGAAGAGAGCTGTCATCGGCAGTTCGGCAAGCCGCCAGTCAGCACCTGCATCGTTGGCAAAGCTATAGTAGACGAGATTGCCTCCGGCGGTGTCGACATTAATGAATTTGTCGGTGCCGACAGGATAGAATGTAATGTGACCTCCGGCAAGGAATTCGAGAGTATAGACAAGCGCCTCGCTCTCATCCACCATCAAAGGCGCAGCACCGGATCCGCCCATATAGCTGTCAGCCTTGACATTATAGAGCAGATAAGCTCCTGCCGTGGCGGTTTCAACAAGTGTCCATACAGATTCTGACTCAGGCTGGGCCACAGTGTTGATGGCGCTATCGGAAAGCACCGCAAGATGGGATGCCTGGCCGAGACTGCCGCGACGCACATTGTCAATGGTCAGAAAGACCTGGTCAGCGGCAAGATCGGACACACACTGCTGCAGATCGGCGATCAGACTCTCTTTGATAGCGGCTACTTCGTCAGCCGAAACAGCCGAGTCAAGAGCGGCAAGAGCGTTATCCACCAGCTTGCCGGCGCCAGGCAGAACGTCGCGGAAAGCCTCTACCGACGCACGATCGGCCTCGCTTACCGTATATTCCTCTTTAGGGATCGCCATGAACGAGAATTCGGCACAACTGAGATATTCATAAGGATCATTTATCCATTGTCCTTTCTGTCCTACGGATGTAGCCACGAAAAGAACGTATCGGCCGGCTGAGACCTTGTCGAAAACATATGTCTCGACATTCTTGCCGGACTCATTATAAACAACAGTCGACTTCCCGTCGGCGGCAGCTTCGTTGGCTGCACGATATGCCTCCATGGCTGCATTGTCGGCAAACACGAATTCAGAAGCATTGTCCGACACATAAATCTCCCATCCGCGCAACAGGCCATGCTCCGGGGCACCAGGATCATTGGCACGTGCGGTCCAGGTGAAACCTGTCAGCTGACGGGCCTCTTTCAGATCAAACACGATATAATGATGGCCCTGATGGCGCTGTGCGGCATCGCCGTTATCATATGCCATATGCCAGTAAGATGAAGCGTTACCGTCGACCATATGAGATGCGGCACCTTCGCGACCGTCGCTCTCACCATGATCAGCCTGACAGCAGGCACTGACACTCCATTCCAGATCAGAACCCAGAGGATTTATGAATTCAACTCCGTCGGCAGGGTCGGCCTTGGCCTCTTCCTGCAAAGTCGGTATGAAATAGAAGATGCCGCCCTTGGAGTCGGAAGGATCATTCCAGCAATTGATCGAATAGCCTTGACCGGATGCAGCCATATTCCAATAATAGCCCTGAGCCTGTTCTACGGAACGGATAGAATAGCCTATATTCCCTTCGCTGTCTTTATCTTCATGACCGAGCACAAACGCATAATGCTTGCCGTTGCGGTCATAATCCCAACGGCCAGTGTTGTTCTGCGCTATCGAAGGAGAAGAGTTCACAGAACCACCGGGCGCCGCCTTGCTCACTATGGCATAGACGCCGGCATTGGCAAGATCCTCTTCAAGGGTCCACAGCTGATACTCATAGGATGCGTCCTCAACCTGCGGCGCACCCCACAGACGGTCGTTCTGTGTGTTCATGTTGTTTCCCGTCAGCGTGACGCTGGCCTCATTGACCAGTTCCACACATGCATTGACACGGACATCATTGGCGATAGTGCAGTGCGATACCAGACGATACCACTGACCCTGACCACCCGGAGCCGCAGCAGCTGTGACCGAGGCCATAGCCATTACAGCCGAAAAAAGTAACGGTTTTTTCATGCAATTGAATGTGAATTATGATTGATTTATAAAATTTAGCCACAAATATACTGCTAATTTCGTAATTTAGACAAAAAAATGGCATAAAATTAAAAAAAACGCCTTCACTTAGAACGAAAATGAACCTACGGCACACAGACGGCGGCCCCAGCGAGATTCTCCGCCATAATTCACACGCTTGCCGACGTTGAACCCGATTCCGAACTGAAGACGCGGTGTAAGATTATAAAACAGATTGACTGCGCCATAAAATCCATACCTGTAATCATCGGCCGGGGTGCCCTTTTTCTGATAGTAGTGGGCCTGGCCCCATGTGGCCACAGCAAAAAGATCATGTCTGATATGATATTGGAGAGCAGCCATGTAGCCGAACACTCCGGGAGCATATAACTCGCCAGGCCGTCCCGGAGTCTGGACCATGTCGAAATTATTCATCAGCCAGTCGCCGCCAAGACCGGCCATTCCCCTGCCGCCATTGACAGTGGCATAGAGCGTGAGCGGCCGGCATAAGTTGACCACTGAGCTGAATTGCAGTCCCCACCCCACTTTGTTGACATTGTCTTTCCTGACCAGATCGCGATAAGTGAGTTGACGTGTGACGGCGCTCAGACGGACGTGCTGCATATTGTTGACACCCCACTGATATTGGACAAAAAATCCAAGATCAGGCGCCCAGGTGCTGGTAGCCTCCGAAAATTCGTCGGTGATAGAGGTCTGCTTAAGCGGATTTTCCACCGACGCGGCAATGACAATGCCGGGCTTGAAAGTGTGCATGTAGCGTATGAGCACCGATGTAGCGTCCATCTTGTTGTTAGGTCCTTGCGCGTCAACCGACGGAGGCAACGCCTGGGGGTCGGAAAATGAGGTGGAGGCATAGCCGATAGTCCAGTCTCCGATTGTGGCATAGGCCTTTTTCAAAGCAAGATCGAATGATGACCCGCCGCTGAATTCAGCTTCAACATAAAGCTGATAAGTGCCGATGCGCCTGTGATGGCCTATCATGCGGAAAAAAAGGTTTGATCCGGCAGGATCGGCGTCAAGCTGACGTATATGGGCCGGATTAGGATGCATCTGTATGAGATAAGGCTTGAAGGCGGCGCCGTTCATCGTGCCGCCCCAGTCAAACCACCCGCGGAGTCTCACTGTTCCGCCCATGCCCATGGCCAGACGGGCGTCGCGGCTCATGAACATGAAATATGGAGCTGACGGATCCTCGAATTGACGGAACTGATCGACATAGAAATTATCGATCATGGCGCGGCGGGCCAGAGAATCCGCTTCCTGACCGGACCCTCCGATCGATATTATCTTATGGGTTTGCTTCAGCGAATCGACATGAGCTTCACGCGGCGTGGAAGCTACGGCAACTGATGTGAACGTGAACAGAGCAGCTGCGGGAAGTAACGTTTTTAACATAATGAGGCTTTAGTTTTCATGTATATTAAAAACTGTTATGCCTCATAAAAAGTTCAACGCGTCGGGCGTTTACGTTTCTTCAGCGGACAAGTGGTGGAGCTGCACGAACTGCACCCCGGCGATATGCCACGGCGCAACGAGCGCGCTATCGCCTGAATGGCCAGTATCAGACAGATGCCGATGACTATGCCGATGATCAGATATTGCACATTTATACTCATGATTTCGATGCAGATGTCAGTCGAGCGACTTTGGTTCGTAATTTTGCAGGAGTCAGTTCCGCCGGATATTCACTGAAATCCAGCCGCAAAGTGCATCCTTCGCGAAAGCGGGAACAGCCGTAAGCAGTGCGCCCTTTAAGTAGATGACCCTGCCCGCAAAACGGACACACAATCTCCTCAACCGACTTGATGCGGGGGGCGCGCGGCTTCTTCGGCCTGTCGGCCTGCTTTTCCGGACCAGGCTTCCGATCTTCGATTACGATTCGTCGGTTTGTGTTGTCAGACAACACATTGAGCACAATCTGCTGGATCATCGACTTCAATTCCTGCATGAATTCCTGCGGTGAATATGACCCGCGTTCGATCCGGCGCAGTTTGTTTTCCCACAGACCGGTCAGTTTTGCGCTCTTGAGCAACTCTTCATTGATCAAAGCTATAAGATCGATTCCGGCCTGTGTGGCAACTATATTTTTCCGCTCCCTGGCTATATAATGGCGCCGGAACAGAGTCTCGATAATTGCAGCGCGTGTCGAAGGACGGCCGATGCCGTTTTCCTTCATGGCCTCGCGCAACTGCTCATCATCGACAGTCTTGCCGGCCGACTCCATGGCTCGCAGCAACGTTCCTTCTGTGTATGGTTTCGGAGGCTGGGTCTGCTTTTTCTGCAACGATGGACTGTGGGGACCGCTCTCTCCCTCGGCAAAATCGGGCAGAATATTGTCGCCTTCAGACTGATCCTGCTGCCTGTCGGAATCCGACAAAGCCCTCCAGCCCGGTTTGACAATCACCTTGCCGGTTGCCTTGAACGGAACTCCGGCGGCCTCGGCCAGGACAGTCGTGGTCGAAAATTCACAGTCGGGATAAAATGCTGAAATGAAGCGGAGAGCTATCAGATGATACATCCGCTTTTCATCATCGACAAGAAGATCAGGTGACTGGCCCGTGGGAATGATGGCATGGTGATCCGTGACTTTGGAATTGTCAAACACCTTTTTGCTCTTCGCTATCTTGCCCTGAAGAAGAAGCGCTGTCTGAGGTGCATATGGAGTCATCCGGCCCAGAATACCAGGAATTTTCGGATAAATGTCTTCCGGCAGATACGTTGTGTCGACACGAGGATATGTCGTGACTTTTTTCTCATATAAAGACTGGATCAGCCTCAAAGTCTGGTCGGCCGTCCAACCGAAACGCTTGTTGCATTCAACCTGAAGTGAGGTCAGGTCAAAAAGCCTTGGCGGAGCCTCACGCCCCGCCTTCTTTGACACGGAAGTGATCTGAAGCGGCGCTGCAGCAACCTTTTCAAGGGTCTCACAACCAAGTTCCTCCGACTCAAAGCGCCCCTCTGTCGCTGAAAATATGGCGGAACGATACTCGGTTTTCAACTCCCAGTAATCACGTGGAGTGAAATCAGCTATCTCAAGATGCCGCTTGACAATGAGAGCGAGCGTCGGGGTCTGCACGCGCCCGATCGACAGAACCCGGCCTGGCTCTGAATATTTGAGTGAATAGAGTCTGGTGGCGTTCATGCCGAGCAACCAGTCACCGGCCGCACGTGAAAGTCCGGCGAGATATAGGTTGCTGAAATCGCTTTCAGGTCTAAGCCCGTCAAATCCGGCACGGATTGCCTCATCGGTGAGCGATGAGATCCATAGCCGTCTGACAGGTACCTTGCAGCCCGCCAACTGAAGCACCCATCGCTGGATCAGTTCGCCCTCCTGGCCTGCGTCACCGCAGTTTATCACTTCGGAAGCCTGTGACACAAGCTGTTTTATCACGTTGAACTGAGCCTCTATGCCCTTGTCGCTTTTGAGTTTTATACTGAAACGTTCGGGAATCATCGGAAGCGAGCCTAACGACCACCGCTTCCACATCTCAGTATAGTCATGCGGCTCTTTCAGCTCACACAGATGTCCGAACGTCCACGTGATCTTGTAATCCCCGCCTTCATAATATCCGTCGCGACGCACTCCGGCACCAAGAATACGTGCGATGTCGGCCGCGACAGACGGTTTCTCAGTGATGCAGAGAATCATTCCTTTCGGCCTGTATAGATTGCTTCCACGTTACCGTAGGGGGTGATCATAGTCAGGCGGAAACGTTCCGGCTTTACAGGCATTGGCGGAAAATCAAGTTCTATAGCTATGTCGGTCTCGTCCTCCCACTGGAATCCGCGGCGGAAATAGATCGGATCAATGTCGTCGGCTCCGGCAGAACTGCCGTCTGGCATGGTGATGTAGACCGAATCTATGCGCTGCGAGGTGTGCGGACGTCCGACTGCACGACAATATACCCGCATCACATCCGAACGGGTCATGACCGAGTCAACAATCGCTGTCATCTGATGTGCGGTCTGACGGCGGGCGCCCAGATCCGACAGCTGGCCGCCGGTAACGGCAATTCCTATAAGCGCCATGAGCGCGACAACGAACGTGACTATGCGTAGATGGTTTTTCACTCGGAATGACATCGTTGAAAAAAGATAATTGCGTATTAATTATTTTCTGACTCCTGTGATTTAGCCTCGTTCCAGAGCGAATCCATTTCATCAAGCGTCATTTCAGTCAACTCGCGCCCTTGCTCCTTGGCGCGGCTTTCTATGTGGTTGAAGCGGCTGATAAACTTGCGATTGGTGCGTTCCAGCGCGGTTTCAGGATTGATTCCATAAAGTCTGGCAGCATTGATCATGGCAAACAGGGCATCGCCCATCTCTGCCTCCATCGAGGCCATGTCGCCGCAACCAGCCTCTGCCGAAAATTCGTCTATTTCCTCGCGCACTTTGTCCCACACCTGCTCCGGACGCTCCCAGTCAAACCCGACATTGGCGGCTTTTTCCTGGATACGAAAAGCTTTGATCATGGCCGGCAGCGAACGAGGCACTCCGCCAAGCACCGTCTTGTTGCCACCTTTCTCCTTGAGCTTTAGAGCTTCCCAGTTCTGCATCACGGTTTCAGCATCGTCTGCCTCCATAGAGCCGAAGATATGTGGATGACGGTATATGAGTTTCTGTCGCAGAGAGTCACAAACGTCAACCAGATCAAACGACTGTTTTTCTTCGCCTATCTTACTGTAGAACAACACGTGCAGCAACACATCGCCAAGTTCTTTGCGAATGTTGGCATCGTCGGCATCGATGATCGCATCGGCCAGTTCAAACACTTCTTCGATTGTGTTTGACCGCAACGACTCATTGGTCTGTTTCCGATCCCACGGGCACTCGACGCGCAGCCGATCAAGCACATCGATCACGCGTCCAACAGCTTCAATTTTCTCTTGTCGTGTAGACATAATTATATATCACTTTCCGTATTTAAGTATCAGGCAACACCATTCATTCTGTACGGTATGTCTCACTTCGCTCAGTCCAAGCGGTCCGGCTTCAGCCATTATAACCGGGATATCAGCTTCATAGAAGCCGCTGAAGATCACCGTAGCGCCCGGCTTCAACGCGCCGACATAAGCCGGCAGGTCTCCGGTTATGATATTGCGGTTAATGTTGGCGATAAACAGGTCGGCCTTCGGAACGGCTGTCAGAGCCGATGCATCGCCACATATCATCTGTGCTGTCTGTCCGACATTGTTGAGCCTTACGTTCTCGACTGCATTTTCCCAAGCTGCCCGATCGATCTCCACACCGGTTACCCGAGCAGCACCACGCATAGCGCAGAGAATTGACAGAATGCCGGTGCCGGTTCCCATATCGGTCACAGTCAGCCCTTGCTCCGACATGGAAAGCAGCGCCTCGATCACCTGCGAGGTAGTGGCGTGATGTCCGGTACCGAACGCCATTTTCGGATCTATGACAATGTCATATTCAGCTTTTGGCACATCTGTGTGAAACGAACTATGGATCGCGCATTTGTCGCCGACAACAATCGGTTTGAAATAATTGCGTTCCCACTCGCTGTTCCAGTCGCGACCTTCGATTTTGGTCACCGACGGAGTCGAGATGACACAATCCATGGGAAAAGAACTGATTATGGCGCCGACAGCGTCAGCGTCATAATCAGTATCTCGTATATAAGATGTCAGTCCTGACTCGTCAGGGAGAAAACTCTCATAGCCGACATCAGCAAGCATGGCCGCCAACACATCAGTGGCATCTGACGAACATGGCGTCAACTCAAGCCGCAGTTCAACGTAATCATTCATCCGACGATCACAAAACCGGCCTTTTTAAGAGCCTGCTTGATTTCTGCGATATGCTCATGAT
>CAMWTI010000059.1 GCA_947177135.1 uncultured Porphyromonadaceae bacterium
ATATACCAGTATGCGCCCAATGTTGTCAGATCCGGTGAGCATCACTCCATCAGGATGGCGGCGCAAGCCGAATGTTCTGCTATTGTTAACGCCAGTTATTGAATTTTGTCCGACAAACACCACATTACTTTGCGGCGAATATACACCAAGACGAACAGACTGGACTGTATAGCTTTCAGATCCTGAAAATTCTGTGATCTCAAGGCTGTTTTCCTCCGCGACAAGCTGTTCGGTCGAAGCTGATCCACCTTCGTATCGAGTACGGTTCACGACAAAATAGTCAACAACCTCGCCTTCGACCGGGGTCCAGTTTGCGGTATAACCGCTTGTGGTTACGTCTGTAGGATCATTGGCCGTAGGAGCAGTCAGCACCGGCTCAGGCAGACATTGGCCGGTCAATCCTATTCCTAATGAGCCACTGATTCCTCCGCCAGATATCACCATGCGGGTAGTGTGCATACCAACGGAAGTAGGCGTATATGTCACATTGACCCATAGGCCATCATGAGAATTCACAGCGCTGACCGATGCGTTGAAACGCTGGTTGCCATCGTCCATGCTGAACAGAGCGGCGTCTTTTGTCTCGGCATTGTCATAGATGCTCAGCACAAGTGTGTTTCCAGTAAGATTTTCGCCAAGCAGATGAAGCTTTGCTACATTTGAACGACCTAATGCCACTTCACCGAAATCAAGTTCCATTCCCTGGACTGGAGTAATCAGCACAGGCTTTCCGCCTGTATCCGCTCCGCCTTCGTGCTCGCTGAGATTAAAAACATCTCCTTTATTGGTCCCCCAGATATATTCAGCTAACTCTGGAAAATCAATAAACGGATTTCGGTTGGCCTGAATAGAGTAGATCACTTCATTGCGGTCTATTTCCTTCTGGCTGACCGGATCCTGTCGGTGCCATTTCAGCAACAGGTCTTGAGACCATCCGTTCAGTGTCGGATAGAGATTGTTGCTTAACATATAGGTGTATTTCCACGTCAGATTCTGATAGCATGTGGCCATATAGAAATATGTACGTGCGAAATCCCCTTTGTATTCGTCGTCCGGTTCAAAGACATATGCAGCACCACCGCCCTGACCGGTCACAGCAAATCCAACCAGAGAGACGCCATTGTCAAAACGCACCGATGAACTGCGGTCAACGACTCCAAGCGGGTAGTTGCTCTTGGCCTGGTTGGCCTTGGCTTCTGACGGATACAGATGATTCAAGTCTACATATGCCGGAATGGTTGTGCTTCCTCCCCACCAGCTTTTAGGCAGCGAATGCTCTCGGTTGAGGCCAGAAAACGAGGGACCATATAGTGGAATGTTGCTATACATGTCCCACCATTGACTGGTGCCTGGATACATATCTGTGCGCTGAAAGTATTTAGGCAGATCTGAATAGCTACTCACTTCCGTGTGACTATATATCACGTTATGGAGAGCTGTTTTGAGATCTCCTTCGCGTTTTCCGTCAATTCTATTGTAATAGCCAGCAGGAATTGTGCGGTCAGCAGCAAAAGCTTCGCTTACTGCCATTGCCGCCAATACTGAAAACACAGTCTGCCTACTGGCGATTTTATAATTCTGAAACATATCCTAATTGCAAAAGTTGTAAATTCTTTGCAAATTTACAACTTTATTTTCAATTCACACAACTGAAGTTGTGCTTTAGATTCTGCTCTTATTGTCATGACCCTGATTTAGGAATAAATGAACCCCACGACGAACGGTCAAGATTCCTATAACTGATAGCCTCTCTGATATGGTGAGGCTGAATCTGCCGGCATGCTTCCAAATCGGCAATGGTGCGCGCCACTCTGACGATTCTGTCGAAAGCTCGTGCGCTCATATCTAGTTTAGTCATCGCATCACGCAGAATCGCCTGGCATTCTCCATCAAGCTGAGCATATACAGCAAGTTGCTTTGGCCCCATCTGGGCATTGCAGTGTATCTGCGGAAGATCACGAAATCGCTCTGTCTGGATTGCTCTCGCCATGACGACCCTATGCCTGATCTCCGCCGACGATTCTCCGGTTGAAGCAGATGCAAGTTGCTCAAACGGCACTGGCAGAATTTCAACTTGCAGATCTATGCGATCAAGCAATGGTCCTGATATTCTGCTCATATACCGATTGACCGCTCCCAGAGGACAAGAGCACGCACGTGTAGGGTGATTATAATATCCGCACGGGCATGGATTCATTGATGCCACCAACATGAAGCCAGCAGGATAATTAACTGAATACCTTGCTCTTGATATGCTTATGCAGCGATCTTCCAATGGTTGGCGCATCACTTCGAGAACCGCACGTGAAAACTCCGGAAACTCATCAAGAAACAACACTCCGTTGTGAGCCAAAGAGATCTCTCCCGGCATGGGGTGAGTTGATCCACCACCGACAAGCGCGACAGGAGATATCGTGTGATGAGGCGAACGGAAAGGCCGTGTGGTCATCAAATGCGATCCGCGTGGCAGGCGTCCAGCAACAGAATGAATTTTTGTCGTTTCAAGGGCCTCGCCCAGAGTCAACGGCGGCAAGATTGAAGGTAGCCGCTTGGCCATCATGGATTTTCCTGATCCGGGAGGTCCAACAAGCAATATATTGTGACCGCCGGCACATGCCACTTCAAATGCCCGCTTGACAAGTTCCTGACCTTTGACTTCCGAAAAATCAAAATTAAAATTGCCGGATGCCTTGGCAAATTCAGCGCGTGTATCTATTGTCGTTGGAGCTATCTCTGTTTCTCCATTGAAAAAACCGACAGCCTGCGCAAGTGACTCAACCGCATAGACATCAAGATTATTAACCACGGCAGCCTCACTGACGTTGGCCGCAGGCACGATCATTCCGTCAAGTCCCATTTCGCGCGCCTTGATGGCCATCGGGAGCACACCGCGGATCGGAAGTACTGATCCGTCAAGCGATAACTCTCCCATGATCATGAAACGACGAAAGCGATCAGCCGTCACTTGTCCATCGGCTCCGAGTATTCCTAAGGCAATCGGCAGATCATATGCCGCGCCCTCTTTGCGCACATCGGCCGGCGACATATTTATGAGTATGTCGCGGTGTGGCGGATTCAGACCGCTCTGTCCGATAGCACTCATCACTCGGTCATAGCTCTCACGTACGGCAGCATCAGCAAGTCCGACAATTGAGAATTGAAATCCCCTGCTCACCACAACCTCAATTGAGATGGGCAGAGCATCAATGCCTTGTACGGCAGCTCCTATAACCTTAACCAACATGATTTATTGCGATGTTGATTCGCCGGTCCATATTCTCCAGGCAAGTAGCGCCTGAAGTTTCAGCATCTCTGCTCCATTTTTCACTTTAGCGCCATGAACTGCGCTTTGTTTCATGAAGAGAGTCTCTGTCGGATTATAAACCAGATCATAACAGATATGATTTTCTGTTATCAAATCATACGGTATGTCTGGACACATATCAACGTTAGGCGCAGTGCCAAGCGGTGTGGCATTTACAATCACTGTGACGCTAGCCATCACAACCGGATCTATATCGGCATACGACATCTCACCCGAGTGCGGGGTGCGGCTAACACGTATAGGCTCGATACCCAGTATTTTCAATCCGGCACAAACCGCAAGTGAAGCGCCTCCAGTGCCCAGCACCATTGCCCGCAACGGCGCACAACCGACCGGCAACAATGGGGCAAGAGTGCGTGCGAATGCCGGCGCATCAGTGTTGTAGCCGGTCAACGACAACACTTCACCATCAGCGTTCCGGTCAATTGTGACGGTGTTTACCGCACCGACCATGCGCGCTAATGGCGAAAGATCATTCAAATATGGTATCACCAATTCTTTATAGGGAATGGTGACGTTCAGCCCGCAGAGATCAGGCTGTTCGGCAATCAGTTCCATTAGATCACCAATGTCAGGTAACTCAAAGTTCAGATACCTAGCATCAATTCCTTCGTTTTCAAACTTGCGGTTGAAGTTGACGGCAGAATAAGAATGTGACAGCGGATTGCCAATCAGTCCATAAATTTTCATCCTGCGGGGCTGGGGGATGCGAAATAATGATCAGTTGTCCAGATTCTTGTCGCGGGCAGGATTGCGGAAATGAATTTTTCCTTCCTCATATTCCTGTGCTGCGATAAGTGTGGGCTTGGGCAGCTTTTCGTAATAGCGTGAAATTTCGATCTGTTCGCGATTTTCAGACACTTCTTCTAGCGTGTCATTGAGCGAGGCGAATTCCTGAAGTTTTTTCTCCAGATCACGCTTCATCTGTTCTGCGATCTGATTTGAGCGTTTTGCTATGATGGCCACAGTTTCATACACGTTGCCGGTGTCTTCCGAGAGTTTCACCATGTCACGGGTCACTGTGTTGAGGGGTGCATTGGTTTTCTTGTAGTCCATTCTTGTCAATAAGTATGTACGTGAAGTTTTTGAAATTTTATTCTGGTCTGATATGACGGGCAGCGGATTTATAGATATTGTCTGCCTCGTTCCTATATGAACTTTCCGGATAATTGTTGATAAACGAGTAATACTCGTCGACTACCTGACGGTATCGTTCGGCTTTCTTCTCGTCAACAGATAGTTCAGCCTCTTTATACCTGGATTTTAGAATCAGCATTTCAAGCTGCTCTTTATATTTTGAATAAGGATAGTTCTTGATGGCATTCTGGGCCACAATAACAGCTGCTTCGAAGTTATTGCCGCCGAATGTGCCGAGATTGTAATACAATTGTGCGTTCTGAAGCTGTTTCAGAGTCAGTTTGTCCTGCATTTCAAAAACGGCATTCTGAGCCATCGGGACCTTGTCGCTGGCAGGATAGAGTTCCATAAAATCCGTCAACTCCTCGATAGCTTTCATTGTGCCTGTCTGATCAAGCTGGGCATCCGGTGAATCCAGATAGTAGCCATAGCCGCAGAAAAATCTGGCATCTTCCGCATACTTGCCTTTCGGATAGCGACGATAATATGTCCGGAAATATGATCCTGAATTCAGATAATCTTTGTTCTCATAATTGCACATTCCAAGCATGAACAGCGTTTCTTCCGCCTTTTCAGTGCCCTTGAACGAAGTCACCACTTCTTGAAGTACAGATGCAGCCTGAACATATTTGCCTTCGTCATACATCCGCTTGGCATACTCGTATTTCAGATTGGCATCATGGCTCTTGAGCACACGCTGATATTCGCCACAGGAACTGAGGCACAGAGCTAATATAGTGATTGACAAAAGCTTTCGCATATCAAATTACTTGCGTTATATATATTCAAGATGCAAAGTTACTATTTTTTCGTCACATATCCACTTTTTCTGCAGGAGCATCGGTTGATTTTTTTATTAAAAAAGCTAAAATCCTGACAGGTATCAGATCTTCAGCATCGGATTATGTCAGAAAAAGACAGGCATCGCCATAGGAAAGGAAACGGAATTCAGGATCATCAAGCGCATGATTGTATATCGGACGCCAATCACGCGGAGCGACAAACGCGCTGACAAGCAGCAGCAAAGTCGAACGCGGCTGATGGAAATTCGTGATTATTCCCTTCACAATGCGATATTTGTATCCTGGAGCTATAAGCAACCTGGTCGATGCTATAAGTGTCGGACCGCAGACATCGGCCAAAGCCGAAAGCGCCTCCGCTGTAGAAAGATTCGGATGGGTTGAGTCATAGGGATACCACTGCGGCAGCTCGTCGAACGGGAGACCGGCAGCGGCACGACAGCCCAGATGATAGAGCGATTCGAGAGTGCGCACGGATGTGGTTCCGACGGCAATAACCGGCCTGCGCGATGAGGCAAGTTCGCGTATAAGGTCCCGGCTCACCGCGATAAACTCGCTGTGCATGGCGTGATCTCCGATATTGTCGGTCTGCACCGGCTGAAAAGTGCCGGCTCCGACATGAAGTGTGATCTCCCGGCGCCCGATTCCGCGACGGTCTATCTCCGCCAGCAAAGACGGGGTGAAATGCAATCCGGCCGTAGGCGCAGCCACCGATCCGTCAACGCGCGAAAAAATGGTCTGGTAATCTGTGGAATCAGACTGCTCTGTAGACCGATTCAGATATGGAGGAATCGGCAGTTCGCCGGCAGCGGCTATTATTTCGGCAAAAGTGTGGTGGCCAGTCCAACTGAGGCGTACAACCGAATCCTTCTCATTCTTGACTATGCGCTCGGCAGTCAGAAGACATTCGCTGCCTCCGACGTTGACGGCAGTATGCAGTTCGCCGGTTTTCCATCGTTTGGAATTGCCGACAAAGCAAAGCCACTCAACCGCATCTTTAGACGCGAAACTCTGTGCATAATCCGCCGGAGCCTTCGGCTCCAGACAGAAAACCTCAATCAACGCTCCAGATTCTTTGCGGAATCGCAGGCGAGCGTTGATAACTCGAGTATTATTATAAATCAGAGTAGCATCAGGCGGAAGCAAATCTGGGACTTCAGAAAACAAATGCGTTGAAATGTGGCCATCGGCCCGATGTACGAGCAGACGGCAACGATCTCGTTCTGCCAGCGGAAATTTAGCGATTCGTTCGTCTGGCAACGAATAATCAAACTGGTCTATATTGATTTGTCGTGGATTCATTCGCGAAAATAAACACGTTTGACTCTGGGAGAGACAGAAGTCAATATTTCATAAGGAATTGTGCCGATAGCATCGGCCATAGCATTGATCGGGTTATTGTCTCCGAAAAATTCAACGGAGTCACCCACATTCACAGAATTACCAACAGGCGTCACGTCTATCATGCAGGCGTCCATACATATGTTGCCAACAATCGGACAAAGCGCCCCATTGACCATCACCTTACCGACTCCGTTGCTGAGATGGCGATTAAGGCCGTCAGCATATCCGACGGGAACGGTAGCCACTGTGGCACAATGATCAAGAATGGTGCGGCGGCCGTAGCCTATGGCAGTCCCGGCCGGCCAACGCTTGATGGAAATAATAATCGAGCGGAGAGACGCCACTGTGCGAAGCGATGTGGTCTCAGGTATTCCCAAAGTGTCCACTCCATATAAACTGATCCCGAGTCTGACCATATCATATTGCCATTTCGGGAAACGCGCAATGCCGGCCGAATTCAGAACATGACGCAGAAACACCGGACCGATCTGTTCGGCCATCTCCTGGCAGATGCTATCAAACAGTCTGAGTTGTTCCAGAGTGTATTTATCCATGTCAAGACAATCAGCAGTAGCCAGATGCGAAAAGATGGATTTAGCTTTGACTGTGGTTGTCGATCGCAAAAGACGCCCTATCCCAGGAATGTCTTCACGGAGAAATCCGAGCCGGTGCATTCCTGTGTCAAATTTTATATGAACGGGATAATCGGAAATACCGCGTTTTTCAGCTTCGGAAATTATCTCTTCAAGCATATTGAAACTGAACACCTCCGGTTCCAGGCGATTTGCAAACAGCGAATTATAGTTTGTCACCTTGGGATTTAGCACCATGATAGGCATTGTTATGCCAGCCGATCGCAAATCCTCACCTTCGTCCACCACAGCAACGGCAAGATATGCCGCTCCCTGACTCTGTAACGTCTTGGCCAGTTCATACGAACCGACGCCATAACCTGACGCTTTCACCATCGCCACTATTCCAGTAGTCGGGCGTAACATTGCTTTAAAGTGATTGAAATTGTGAATGATGGCATCAAGATTAACCTCAAGCACAGTTTCATGATGGCGTGAGCGCAGACGCTCCGCGATCTGATCGACCGCTCCGCCTGGCTCTCCTTTTGCAAGAATCAATTCTGAATCAAAATCAGCAGCCGACAGACTGGCCATGCATTCATCTGCCGATTGAAACACCATTGAGCCGACCGGCATGCGGTCCACAATTTCCGCATATTCAGCACCAATGCCGATAACCCGATCTATACGATAAAGGCCCAGATATCGGCAAAGACCATCTCCATTAAAATCCGTCAGCGAATCGAGCAAAAGCGTGAACCGTTTTTGCGACGCAGTGAGCCTGCGCACAGCAAAATCAAGAGCTGATTCCAGCGAAGGCAGGTCGCAAGTAAATCGATCGGAGATCAGCAGGCAGCCATTGACCGCTTCAGTCACATCAAGACGGGTTCGAATAAATCGGTCTTCTACCCCGGCATCCACACCAATAGCCTTCAGTACTCTTTTACAGAGACAAATATTGTCGTTCTCGCTTATGCAATCCGTAGGCGCGACAACAAATCTGGCCGATTGAGTGAGCTTCATCTTCTCAGCCCGCTTTTCCTCAAGGCTATCAAACCCTTCATCATGTTCACCTGGCAACACGTTTGTAATCACAGCGACATCCGGGGCTATTATATCGGCCAGAGTCTGCATTTCCCCGCGAGTTGATATGCCAGCTTCAATAACAGCAAATCGATGCTGCAACGGATCAATGCGGAGCAATGACAAAGGCACCCCGACGCGGCTGTTCCAACTGCGCGGCGACCTGACAGAGGGCGCCATTCTGGAGAGCGATCTGTAAAGCATCTCCTTCACCATCGTTTTTCCACGCGAACCGCCGACCGCTATCACCATCGTGTCAGCACACATGGCACGATGCGCCTTGGCCAGACGCATCAGAGCCTCCAGCGGGTCATTCACAATGATGAAATCAGCCGAATCGGGATTTATACCATCTGGAATATGCGTTACCACAAATGCGCGCACACCGGCAGCGACCAGAGACGCAACATAATTGTGTCCGTCATTATTGCAAGTGGCCAGCGCGAAAAAAAGCGAAGAACCTGGCTGTGTTAGCGCCCGGCTGTCGGTCAGCGGGGTGTCTATAATCAGATCAGGCTGCCGCAGCAACTCACTGTCATAGCCTATGGCATCGGCTATCTCCACCAAAGTTTTTGCTGTCATGGTTCCAGATTGTCCGGACAGGCCGCAGCTCAGATAATGAGCCATGGCCTGTCCGGATTTTATTGATCGGAATGCTGTATCGGTTTTATTTTGAGATAAGCGAGTGTCCTGTCATCTGTTCAGGCTGAGGCAGCCCCATGATCGACAGGATGGTGGGGGCCACGTCGGCCAATTTACCATTGGCGACATGACCGTTCTTCTCGTCTGTCACCCACACACACGGAACTGGATTAAGCGAATGGGCTGTATTTGGAGTGCCGTCTGAGTTGATGGCATTGTCCGCATTGCCATGGTCAGCGATGATGATGGCATCATATCCTGATTCCTTGGCTGCTTCAATCGTCGACATCAGACATTCGTCGACAGCCACAACAGCCTTCTCAATCGCTTCGTAGATGCCGGTATGTCCGACCATATCGCCATTTGCATAGTTGACCACAATGAAATCATACACCTGTGAGCGGATAGCATCCGTAAGTTTATCGCAGACTTCATATGCGCTCATTTCAGGTTTCAGGTCATATGTAGCCACTTTCGGCGACGGCACAAGAATACGTTCCTCGCCATCATACGGAGTTTCACGGCCGCCGTTAAAAAAGAAAGTCACATGAGCATATTTTTCAGTTTCGGCAATGTGCAACTGCTTCTTGCCGTTTTTACCGAGATATTCTCCAAGAGTGTTATCCACGTTCTCTTTGTCGAACAGAATGTGTACTCCGGTGAATGATGCGTCATAGGGGGTCATGCAATAATATTGCAGTCCCGGAATAGTATGCATTCCGGCTTCGGGAATATCATGCTGGGTCAGCGCCACAGTCAACTCCTTGGCACGGTCATTGCGGTAGTTGAAAAAAATCACCACGTCGTTGGGCTTGATCGTGCCGTCGACAGTGGAATTGTTGATGGGTTTGATGAATTCGTCGGTGACACCTTCGTCATAGCTCTTCTGCACCGCTGCGACCATATTGTCAGACTGCTCGCCCTTGCCTTCTACCAGCAGATCGTATGCTTCTTTGACACGTTCCCAGCGTTTGTCTCGGTCCATCGCATAATAGCGGCCCACAACAGATGCGATCACGCCAGCCGATTTCGAGCAGTGTTCCTGAAGCTGCTCGATGAATCCTTTACCGGAATGGGGATCGGTATCGCGACCATCCATAAAGCAGTGAAGATAAACCTTCTCGAGCCCATAGTGTGCGGCAATGTCGCACAAAGCCAGGATATGATCAAACGAAGAATGCACGCCACCATTGGACGTAAGCCCCATCAGATGCAGTCCGCATCCGCTATTTTTAGCTGTTTCAAAAGCCGCTTTGATTTCAGGATTATCCAGAATAGAGTTGTCACGGATTGCTTTGTTGATCTTGACGAGATCCTGATAAACGACACGACCGGCACCGATGTTGAGATGCCCTACCTCGGAATTGCCCATCTGTCCGTCCGGCAATCCTACATTTTCACCTGATGCCTGAAGTTCCGAATGAGGATAAGTGGCAAGAAGGCTATCCCAATAAGGAGTGGGGGTGGAGTAAATCACATCTCCTTTGCTGTGATTGCCGATTCCCCAGCCGTCGAGGATCACCAGCAGTGCTTTTTTTGTCATAATCTTTTTATGCAGAGATTAGTTATGTGTTATATGTTTCTATTTTCCTACTGCAAATTTACGCATTTTTCCCGAAATTACATCAACAAAAGGCCATCCATTTGAACATCAGCAACGGATAGTAATATTTTGCAGGCAGCAGGCGGCGGGCAACATCCATGTCCACCATCGCCATATTACGGCGCACAACCTCTCGGTAGACCGTCATCGACAGAAAAAAACGGTCGCGTATGGCCGCAACAATGACAAGAGCGTTCTGTTTATGAAACAAAGCATATTCAACGGAATCGCAACTATAGTTTTCCTCACACCATTCCAGAAGGTCATGACTCAGGCCAAACCGCTGGAAATATGTGTGATTGTCGGTGCGATGCGTCACCGACTTCGGATTCATGGCGTAAAAATATACAGCGTCATTACACAATGCCACAGTCTCGGCTTCAAATAACAATTGTCTGGTGAACACCTCGTCGGCAAACGGATGCCCGGTACTGCTTATCATGTCGGCCACTTTCAACGCGAGTTCGCGCCGAATCAGCCCGAGGCCGCTGACACGCCATTGCTCGATAGTTTCCTTGACCAGATCCCGGCCTGAATATATTTTATCAGCATCTATACCATCAGCCGGAAGATATGGCCGGCACTCGCCATCAGCCGAAACCAGTTCGACTGCGGCAAGCACCATATCGGCCTCAACAGACCGACTGCGGGCCATCAGAGCCTCCAGATATCCGGGTCCGACAGTATCGTCAGCATCAATAGGTGCAATCATCTGCCCACAAGCCATACGAAATCCCTGTATCCGCGGAACAAATGCACCGCCGCTGTTTGACGCTCTGACACACAGATGTATACGCGGATCCATCCGAGAAAACTTGCCGACAATTCCAGCAGTGTCATCCGTCGAACAATCATCGACCACAATTAGCTCCCAGTCACCGAAACTTTGGGCTATGATCGACTTTATTGCACGATCTATTGTGTTGGCCGCGTTGTAAGCCGGTATGATTACGCTGATTTGAGGATTGGTCATGGAAAAAAGAGCTTGTGGACTGGAAAGCGATTATGGCGCGGAAATATCCACGCCATAATCGCTTTGAATAACAACCGACATCTTAAGGTCTGATTTCAAGAGCAGTTATATCGCGCAATTCCATATCAAACTGCAAAGCGGAGTAGGGCGGAATGATACCATAACCAGACTCGCCGTATCCCGCCTGATATGGGATCAGCACATGCGCCTTGTCTCCTACGTGCATTCGCTCCAACGCTATTGTCCAACCCGCTATCACGTCCTTTGGAATCAGAGTAGTGACGCTGTCTGTGAGTAAATAGGTGGAATCAAACCCAACACCGTTATAGAACATACCCTTGTAACATATTTCCACTTCCGAGGTATAATATGGAACAAGATTGCCCGACGTCAAAGTTGTGTCATTAAGCCAGCGCATATAGATGTAAAGGCTGTCGTTCCATATGGGCGACACTTTTTCATATTCGCCTGTGGCTACTTGCTCCTTAAGCCAGTCAATATTGGTGTTGCGCCAGTCGGCATAATCAGCCCATGTTTCATCATCTGAGCACGAAGAAACAGCGCCAGTCAGAGATATGGCACACATAGTGCCGATCATAATTCTGCTGAATTTGGCCATACGGATCAAAATTTAACAGCCGGAGCCGCCGAAGCGCCCTCGTCGGCTGAGAAATAGGGTTTCACATCAAAGCCGAAAAACGAAGCAAACAGATTGGTGGGGAAGCGGCGGACAAGCGCGTTGTAGTCACGTGCCACAGCATTGTAATCCTTACGGGCAACCTGAATGCGGTTTTCAGTCCCGGCCAGTTCATCCTGCAGCTTGTTGAAATTTTCATTAGCCTTGAGGTCAGGATAAGCTTCGGTCACAGACAGTAGCGATTTCAGCGCGCCCTGAAGCTCACCCTGAGCTTGGGTGAACCTGGCCATAGTCGAATCGTTTAGCGACTGTGCGTCGAGTGTTATCGAGGTGGCTTTTGCACGCGCCAGAGTCACATTCTCGAGAGTCTGCGATTCATGTGTCGAATAGCCTTTGACCGTTTCAACCAGATTGGGAATCAGATCAGACCGCCGCTGATACTGCGTCTCCACATTTGACCAGGCCTGCTCTACTTTGGTCTGCTCGTCAACCATAGTGTTATATTTCGAGCAACCTGTACCACACAAAAAGAGCAGTGCAGCGACAACGACAATCCAGATTATAGTGGACTTTTTCATAATCATGAAAGTTTGCGGAGTAATGAATTGATGCTCACGCAGTCATGGATCAACTTGTGAAGATCATCCACTTTAACACGGGTCTGCTCCATAGAGTCACGCTCGCGCAAGGTGACAGTGTTATCTTCAAGGGTCTGGTGGTCTACAGTGATACAGAACGGAGTTCCGATAGCATCCTGACGGCGATAGCGCTTGCCGATGGAATCTTTTTCGTCATAATGAGTGGCAAAGTCAAATTTAAGATCACCGACAATCTCGCGTGCCTTTTCCGGAAGTCCGTCTTTTTTCACCAGAGGCATAACGGCACATTTCACCGGAGCCAGTGGCGCCGGCAGGTGGAGAACCACACGCTTATCGCCTCCTTCAAGCTGCTGCTCTTCATAGCTGGAGCAGAGCACCGACAAGAACATGCGGTCCACGCCGATCGAGGTCTCGATGACGTAAGGAGTGTAACTTTCATTGAGTTCCGGATCGAAATACTGGATCTTCTTACCAGAGAACTTTTCATGCTGGCTCAAGTCGAAATTGGTGCGCGAATGGATGCCTTCAACCTCCTTGAACCCGAACGGCATACGGAATTCGATATCAGTAGCCGCATTAGCGTAGTGGGCCAGCTTTTCATGGTCGTGATAACGATATTTATCATCGCCGAGTCCCAGAGCTTTGTGCCAGCGCAGACGCAGCTCTTTCCATGTCTTGAACCACTCAAGTTCCGATCCCGGACGAACGAAGAACTGCATTTCCATTTGCTCGAACTCACGCATACGGAAAATAAATTGACGAGCTACAATCTCATTACGGAATGCCTTGCCGATCTGAGCGATACCGAAGGGAAGGCGCATACGGCCTGTCTTCTGCACATTGAGGAAATTGACAAAAATACCCTGCGCAGTTTCCGGACGGAGATATACCGTCATAGCGCCATCAGCGGTCGAGCCCATCTCGGTGCGGAACATCAAGTTGAACTGACGCACTTCCGTCCAGTTCTTCGTGCCGGATATCGGACATACGATCTGACGGTCAACAATGATCTGACGCAACTCTTCAAGATTATTGTCATTCATCGCGTTGCTGAAACGCTCATGAAGTTCCTCGCGCTCCTTGGCGATCTCTGCAATACGGCCATTGGTCTGACGGAAAAGGGCTTCATCAAAACTGTCACCAAAACGTTTACGGGCCTTGGCCACCTCTTTTTCTATTTTGTCATCAAGTTTGGCAATATCCTCTTCAATGAGCACGTCAGCACGATAGCGCTTTTTGCTGTCACGGTTGTCAATCAGAGGATCGTTGAACGCATCTACATGACCGGAAGCCTTCCAGATTGTAGGATGCATGAATATAGCGGAGTCAATACCTACAATATTTTCATGGAGCAACGTCATGGCGTCCCACCAGTAGCGTTTGATGTTATTCTTCAGCTCCACGCCATTCTGACCATAGTCATAGACAGCAGACAGGCCATCATATATTTCGCTTGACTGGAACACAAAGCCGTATTCCTTGGCATGAGAAACTATTTTTTTAAAAACGTCGTCTTGTTGTGCCATTGTTTGATTTTAGTTTAATTTCAAGCCGCAAATATACGAATTTTTTCCTAATATTCTCCGATATTAAGTTTTTTTGTCTATCTACGGACATTATTGATTTTACTAATTTCCTGTTTCCCCAAACAGATGACGAGAAATGCGAACGGAATTATTAGAGCTTATTCTTGATTTTAGAAGAATTTATGTACCTTTGTAGTCATTATGGAACAGGATTCACAACTCAGAACGTATACTCCGGAAGAGGTGCACGATGCCTCTTTGCGTTATTTTGACGGTGACGAACTTGCTTCACGTGTATGGGCCTCAAAATATGCGCTGAAAGACAGTTTCGGCAATGTGTATGAACAGAGTCCAGACGACATGCATCGTCGTCTGGCTTCGGAATTAGCCCGGATTGAGCACAAATATCCCAATCCCATGAGCGCCGAAGAGATATTTGAACTATTACGCGATTTTCGATATTTGGTTCCGCAAGGCAGCCCGATGAGTGGAATCGGCAATAATTTTCAGACAGTGTCGCTGAGCAATTGTTTCGTTATCGGGCTCAGTGATCCGGCCGACAGCTATGGCGCCATCTGCAAACTCGACGAAGAACAGGTGCAATTGATGAAGCGCCGCGGCGGTGTCGGACATGATCTCAGCCAACTTCGCCCCAAAGGGATGCCAGTCAATAATTCGGCTCTGACTTCAACCGGCCTGGTGCCGTTTATGGAGCGATACAGCAACACCACCCGCGAAGTAGCACAAGACGGACGACGCGGAGCGCTCATGCTTTCAACATCAATCAGGCATCCGGATTCTGAAGCATTTATCGACGCCAAGATGGTTGACGGAAAAGTCACTGGCGCGAATGTCAGCATACGAATTGAGGATGATTTCCTGCGGTCTTCAGACTCTAACTTATCTTATCTTCAGC
>CAMWTI010000060.1 GCA_947177135.1 uncultured Porphyromonadaceae bacterium
GGGGAGGGCGCAGACGTCGTGGCGTCCGCGTGGTTGCAGAGTGACCGGGTTGCCCTGGTCATCCGATCCGCGGATGGGGCGCATGATGGTGGCGATCGGTTTGATGGCCACGCGGCAGGTTATCGGCATTCCGTTGGAGATTCCGCCCTGGATTCCGCCGCTGTTGTTGGTGGCGGTGGTGAATGCGCCGGTGAATTCGTCGATGGTTTCGGATCCGAGTCTGAGGCATCCGTCGAATCCCATTCCGATTTCGAATCCTTTGGCGGCCGGTATGCTCATCATTGCGGAGGCGAGCATTGCCGATAGTTTCCGGGCCAGTGGTTCGCCCCATCCTGGTGGCACTCCGTCCATGCGGCATTCGATGACGCCGCCGATGGTGTCGCATAGGGCTTTGACGCGTGCGATTTCGGCAGCAGTCTGTCGGGGGGTCGGGTCGGCGATGGCGCCAATGCGGCTGATGCGGGAGGAGATGGTGATTCCGCGGGTTGCGAGCAGTTGGCGGGCGATGGATCCGGCGGCGACTCTGACGGCGGTTTCGCGGGCGGAGGCGCGGCCTCCGCCTTCGTGGTGGCGGATTCCGTATTTTGCGGCGTATGTGAAGTCGGCGTGTGACGGTCTGTAGTTGTGGCGCAGCCAGTCATAGTCGTTTTTGCGCGTGTCGGTGTTTTCGATTATGAATCCGATGGGGGCGCCGGTGGTGGTTCCGTCGAGCAGTCCGGACAGGATTCTGACTTGGTCTGCTTCGTTCCGGGCGGTTGTGAGCGGGGACTGTCCGGGTCGTCTTCGGGCCATCTGGACCTGTATGGCCTCGAGGTCGATTTTTATCATCGGCGGCATACCGTCGATGATTCCTCCGATTGCTGGCCCGTGACTTTCGCCGAATGTGGTTAGCCGGAATATGTTGCCGAATGTGTTCATTTGTCTTGCTGTCGGTTTGTGGTTGCGGGGGCATAGGCCGTGGGCGGCATTCCGAATAGTTCTTTGAATGCTGTGGCGAAGTGGTTTGGGTTGCGGAATCCGACGGTGTAGGCCACTTCGGCGATGGGAATTTTGCCGTCGGCCAGGAGTCGTGCGGCTTGTTGTAGGCGCAGGTTGCGGAGGAAGGCTCCCGGTGACTGGTTTGTGAGTTCTTTGAGTTTACGGTGCAGGTGGACGCGGCTCATGCCGACTTCAGATGCGAATTCTTCAATTGTGAAGTCTGGGTCGGCCATTCGGTTGTTGATGACTTTCATGATCCGCTCCATCAGCCGGTCGTCGGTGGATGTGGTGTCGATGCTGTCAAGGCCATTTTCTTGGATCTGGCGTCCGGAATAGATGTTATGAAGGTGTAGCCGGCTCATGACGAGGTTGTCGGCAACGGTGCGCAGAATCTGTATGTTGAATGGTTTTGCGATGTAGGCGTCGGCTCCTGAGCGCAGTCCATGGAGAGTGTCGGAGTCTTCGCCTTTGGCCGTTAGCAGTATTACCGGCAGGTGGTTCAGGTTGACATTCTGGCGGATTTTGCGCAGGAGAGTCAGTCCGTCCATTTCGGGCATCATGACGTCGGATATCAGCAGGTCCGGCATGGCGGCGAATATTCCTTCGAGTGCTTCCGCTCCGTTGTTGAATACTTTGACGTGGTATGATGCGGAGGCGAATTCTTCGGCGAGATATGCTCGGATTTCGGGGTCGTCTTCGGCGATGTGGACTGTGGGTCGGCGAGCGGGTTTTGTGGCAGCTGGTGCCGATGGCGTTTTTGTGGCGGCGGGTGCGGCCGGGTGCGGTGTGTGCGTGTCAGCGGGTTGTCTGGCGCTGTCGGTTGCGCTGTTGGGCCGGTCGAGCGGTATGGTGACGGTGAATCTGGTGCCGTGTCCGTCGGGGTTGTCGGTGACTGTTATGGTGCCGCCGTGGAGTCTGACCAGTGCGTGGGTGAGGTGGAGTCCGACTCCCGATCCGCCGGCATGGTTGTCCATGACCTGGTAGAACCGGTCGAATACTTTAGGCTTTTCGTCGTCGTCGATTCCTGGTCCGGAGTCTGTGACGGTGATTTCGGCGTTGTTTCCGTCGTGGCGGAGCCGGATCGAGATCAGTCCTCCTTCGGGGGTGAATTTCAGGGCGTTTGAGAGCAGGTTGACCATCACTTTATCAAAGTTGGCGGGGTCGATCCATGCTTTCATTGCGTCGGCGTCGTCGTGGTCGAATGTCAGGGTGATGTTTTTGGCGGCCACTGCTTCGGAGTAGGTCAGGCATATGTCGTCGACAAATGGTGTCATTTCCACCTGGCGGTAGTTGAGTTTCATCTGTCCCTGTTCGATTTTGCGTATGTCCATCAGTTCGTTGACGAGTCTGAGCACTCGCTCGGCGTTGCGGTGGATGAGTGAGTAGGTGTGTCGCCGGGCGGGGTCGTTTTCCGATTCGAGGAGTTTTTGTATGGGCGCGATCACCAGCGACATGGGTGATCTGATTTCGTGTGACACGTTGATGAAGAATTGTGTCCGGGCTTCGTTGACTTGTCTGGCATAGTTGCGTTCGCGTATCTGTTTGCGCCTGTCGGCTCCGGTTCTGATCAGCGATATCGACAGCCATGCCATTCCGGCGAGCAGGAGTGCATATGCGCACCATGCTTTCCAGCCCAGATACCATGGCCAGGCGGTGTCGATGCGGATTTCGGTGATGTCGGATTCCACTCCCGAGTCAATGGCCATTATGCGCAGGGTGTGTCTGCCGGCGCTCACGTTGCCGAAGCTGACCGATCTGACGCCTGCCGGGAGGGTGACCCATTGGTCGCTGTCGAGCGAGTATGCATAGATCACGCTTTCGGACTTTCCGAGTTCTCGGGTGGCGAATTCCACTGTGACAGGTCCGCGGGTGGATGGCAGGGATATGTGGCGGCTGTCGGATACGGCGGGTCCGCCGGCCGGCCTGAACGGTTTTCCGTTGACGTATATGTCGGTCAGTCTGACAGAGAGTCTACGTCCTGGCATGGCGACGGAGTCGGGGTGGAAATATGTGATTCCGTTGATGCCGCCGAAGTATATGTTGCCATCGTCATCTCTGGCCGAGGAGTTTTTGTAGAATTCGTTGCTTTGCAGTCCGTTGTCGACGAAGTATCCGGTGAAGGCGCCTGTGTGGCAGTCGAACCGCGCCAGTCCACGAGAGGTGGACGCCCAGACGTTGCCGTGGCCGAATTCGACGCCATAAACCGTGTTGACGGGGAGTCCGTCGGCTGTTGTGTATGAGTTTACCCGTCCGGATTTGCTGTCGATAGTTTTCAGGCCGTCGGATGTGGCGAGCCACAGAAGTCCGTCGGCGTCTTCTTTTGCCGCGTGGACAATGCATCCGTCGGCGATTATCTGTTGCGTGGCGTTTTCTTTTTCGGGGTCTTTTATGGCCATCAGTCCCCACGACGAGGTGAAGTAAAGCGACCGGGATCGCTGTGAGTAGAACAGCACGCGGGTGTATCTGTCGCTTTCGATGCGGTCGGTCTGTCCGTCGGCGGGTCTGTAGCGGTATATTCCCGATCCGAGTGTGCCGAACCAGACGTTGCCGGCTCGGTCTTCGGCAAAGCCGTAGAATGAGTCGAGCCGGTTGCCTTGTCCGTTGTCGGTGACCAGAGGCACGTATTGTCCGGAGCTGGCGTCGAAGTGTCCGCCTTTGCCGCTGTATGCCCCGACCCAGATGTTTCCCCGGCTGTCTTCAAACAGGGATGTGACCACGGCCGGGATGTCGCCGCCGCAGATGTGGGTGCTCTGTGTCAGGGTGCTGTCAAGCAGGTATATTCCGTCGTTGTCTGTCCCGACCCAGAGCCGGCCTTTGCGGTCGCGCATCATGCAGAGCACGCAGTTTGCCCCGATGCGGTCGGTCGGGGTGGACTTCGGCCCGATGTATCGGAATGTGTTTACTTTGTCGGATACCATCGCGACGAATTTCTGATAGACCGACAGCCACAGGTTTCCGTCGTTGTCGCGGATCACGTTGTGGATCTTTTTTGATGCGGCGCCCACGGACCACAGTCCTTCGTCGACGGGGATTACTGTCGCGTCGGCGTGGCGGTATTTCATCAGTCCCATTCCGTCGGAGGCGATGAATATGTCGCCGTTGTTGTCGGCATAGAGGTCTTTGATCAGGAGCGGCGTGTTGTCGGCCGTCACTTGGAGGATTCTGTCGGTGTCGGTGTCGTATCTGAGGAGTCCGTGGCCGTTTGTGCCGAAAAACAGGCCTGATACCGGACTTTCGGTCACGACGGCCGCGACCGGGTCGCCCGGTCCGCCGAAGTAGTGGTGACACGTTCCGTTTCTGTCACGTCTGAATATTCCGGCCGCGTCGGCCAGGAGCCAGACGTTGCCGTCGCGGTCTTCGATGCCTGCGTTCGCTCCTGTCATGCAGATGTTGTCAAATTGTTGCAGCTGCATATCGGCAGTTCCGTCGGGTTTTATCGCGGTTATGGCGCCGCATGTGCTTCCGAACGTCCAGATCTGTCCGTCGGAACTTTGAAACATGGAGAGTACGGATCCGGTCTGTCCTCCGCTGTGGCTGAACCGGAATGGCGGGAAAAAGGTGTCGGCCGACCGATTATAGAGCTGGACTCCGCCGTATGATCCGATGAGCAGGTTTCCGTCGCGGTCTTCAAAGACGTCGTATATGTAGTTGTGGACGAGGCTTTCCGGGTTTCCGGGTTCGTGGCGATAGACTGTGACCTTTGCTCCGTCAAATCGGTTAAGGCCGTCTTCGGTGGCGATCCACACCATTCCGTGCGAGTCCTGAAACACGTCGTTGACCAGGCTGTTGCTGAGTTCTCCGTCGGAGCTGAACAGTCTGGAAGTCTGAGGCGTGGCCGCGAGCGCCGCCAGCAGACACAACAATATGACAGTTACGCGATTCATCCGATTGCAAAGTTACGAAAAAAATCGCAGGCGGCAAGACTGCCGTTTTATGTAAAAGCCGAAGCCCCAATGGTCAGGACTTCGGCTTTTACAATGCGGTGATGGTTGCTCAACGGGTGCTGACGCGCACCTTGCCGTCGCTGACATAGGGCTGTCCGGGCTGAGGGCGGTGGAGCCGACGGCCGGCAAGATCATAGGCCGCGGAGTCTTCCTGCCGGGGAGCGACAGGCGATTTTATGGCGGAACTCTCTGATGGCGCGGCCATCAGGTCGTTGTGCAGATAGAAGTCTTTGTGATACATCACGCCGACAACGGCATGACGGCTACCGTCGGTCGGTTCATAGATCGACTGGAAAGTCAGTCCATCCGGAGATCCGAGTCCTTCTATCACAGGGCCGATTCCGCTGAATGTGAGGCGGCGGAATCTGCGTTTGCCGATTGTGACGGAGTCTTCCTGTTGGACGGTGTATGTAAGCGGGCCGTCATAATATTCCATCGGTCTGACGGTCACCGACTCGCCTTTGTGCAGATTGAAGTCGTAAAGCAGATACATATCGTCTTCGGTGATGTTTCCGCCAGCGTTGATTATGTGGTCGGGGATATAGTATACGCGACGGTCGACCTCACGAAAGCATTCACGCTTCGCCGAATCGTTGCATCTGACGAGTTTACACTGCATTCCGTTGATTATCGTGTCTTCCTCCACGCGATATGTCGAGATTCTCGCAAACGGGCCTTTGTCGGTGGAAGAGCTGGCCTGAAGGCAATAGAATGTGGCTTCGCACCAAGTCTTGCCTTCGGTGAGCATAGGTTGGTAGCTGTTGTCGGCCGCCGATGCCTGCAGGCCACAACAGGCCGCCGCGAGAGCGATGATAACGGATGATAGATTAATTTTTAATGAACCAGGCTGAGTCATATGTCTGATAGTTGATGTAAGGTGTTAATAGATGAATGCTTTTTTAAGTCCGATGCGTCAATCGTCATTTCGGAAAATTAAATGTGTACATGGTTTAAATGTGTGTTAATAACGCTTAATTTTCTTGTTGCTGCAAATATAGCTGTTTTTTTTGAAATGAAAAAGAAAAACGGTTAATATTCGTTAATATGGTCGTTGCCTTGGAGTTGTATCGCTCAATGGGCCTTTAGTATGTCGGTTGGTGAATTTTTTGTAACTTTGCGGCATATCACCTAATTTATGTTGCAATGAGAATCGAGAGAATTACGGCATTGGCGGCAGCAGCGATCCTTGCTGCCGGATCGCTGTTTGCCCGCGATCTTAGGATCATGACATATAATGTGCATAATGGAGTCGGCGTTGACGGCGTGCGTGATCATGGCAGGGTTGCTGAGGTCATAGACCGTCAGCGGGCCGACGTTGTGGCCATACAGGAGGTGGACAGCGTGACCGGTCGCAGCGGCGGTCGCTATGTGCTTGGCGAGCTTGCTGCGCAGACGGCGATGTATCCGTTGTTTGCGCCGGCCATCGAGCATGACGGCGGTCTTTACGGCATCGGTCTGCTCGTGCGCCACAAGCCTCAGTCGGTGAGCCGCATCGCGTTGCCTGGCCGCGAGGAGGAGCGGGCGTTGCTGATCGCGGATTATCCGGATTATGCGGTGGCGTGTGTGCATCTGTCGCTCACGCCCGACGACGCTCTGGAGTCGGTTTCGATCATAAGGCGCGAGGCTGCGGCGCGCGCCGGGAAGCCTTTCATTCTGGCGGGCGATCTGAATTCGCTGCCGGGTTCGGCCGTGATCGATTCGCTCGGGCGCGATTTCGTGACGGTCAATGGTGGCGGGGTGTCGACGTATCCAGCCGACCGGCCGGCGGATGCGATCGATTATGTCATGGTGGCCAACAGTCCTGACTGTCACGTGGCGCGGCAGTATGTCGTGGCCGATACTGTGGCTTCTGACCATCGGCCTGTGGTGGCGACTCTGAAGTTGCCGGCCGGTGGCGACGGTCTGTTCTGGCATGCGCCTTATTTGCAGAACGTCACTGCGGAGGGAGTGACGGTGATGTATCAGACGCGCCGTCGGTGTGGGTCGTCGGTTGAGTTCGGCACCGATACCACTGGCGTCATGCGCAGTGCTCGTCAGCTCATTGCGGGTCAGGAGGTGGTTCATGATCTCGAGCACAAGGTGCGCCTTGACAGTCTCACGCCCGGCGCCACGTATTATTATCGCATACGCGCTCGGGAGATTCTGGTCAATCAGGCTTATCACAAGGAGTTTGGCCGCGAATACGTTTCGCCGTTCTATAGTTTCACGGTGCCGGCGGCCGATGCCGAGAATTTCACGGCGCTGATTGTCAATGATCTCCACGGTTATGGACCGACGATCGACGCTCTGGCGGCGCTTGCGGGGCAGATCAGCCATGATCTGGTAATTTTTAACGGTGACTGTCTGTCGGAGCCGCCGACGCGTGAGGCCGCGGTGGAGGATCTGCACGTTTTGGCCGACGCGTTCGGCCTGGCCGGGAAACCGTCGCTTTTCATTCGCGGCAATCATGAGATCAGAAATGCTTATTCGTCGGGGGCGCCGTCGCTTTTTGACCGACCCGGGGGGCTGACCTATGGCGCTTTTACGCTCGGGGGGATCAGGTTTGTGACGCTTGACTGCGGAGAGGACAAGCCTGACGATACGTGGGTGTATTATGGTCTTAACGATTTTACTGCCTTGCGTCGGGAGCAGGCCGCTTTTCTGCGCGACGAGCTTAGGTCGAAGGCTCACAGACAGGCCTCCCGCCGTGTGCTGATCCATCATATTCCGCTGTGGGGCAATACTGACGATTATCGCCCTTGCACGGAGATGTGGACTCCGCTGCTGAAGCGTTCGGATTTTGCCGTGGACATATCGGCGCACACTCATGAATACCGCACTCTGGATCCGGGAGCCGAAGGTAATCCGATGAAGGTTGTGGTCGGCGGCGGTCCGCGGCCGGAGGAAGCGACAATGATGGTGCTTGAGAAGCGCGGCAAGCGTCTGAGCCTTAGAGTGCTTGACTGTACAGGCCGGGAAAAGGACAGTTTTGAGCTATGAGCAGATTCAAGACCCGCAAGAAGTATCGGCTGACGTTTATCAATGAGAATACGTTCAATGCCGTGTGGTCTGTAAGACTCTCGCGCGTCAAGGTGTGGGTGCTTTCGGCTCTGACAGTTGCCGCGATCGCCGCTCTGATTCTGCTGCTGACGCTCGCCACCCCGTTGTCGTCGTTGCTGCCTGGTTATCTGAAACCGGCGCAGCGGGCCGAGAATATCAATAATATGATCAAAGTCGATTCTCTGGCCGAGGTGCTGGCGCTTAATTCGGCTTATCTCAGCAATATCGCCTCCATTCTTGACGGAACGGTGGAGCCGGACTCGTTTCGGCGGGCCGATGCTCCGGCTGTAGACGACACGCTTGTGGCGGCCTCGGCTGCAGAGCGGGCTTTTGTGGACAAGTGGAATGCCCGCGAGCGGTATAATCTGTCGGCTCTGGCGCCGGTTGCCGCTGGTGGCGGCATGGCGTTTCATGCTCCGGTCGGGCATTTTGCGGCAGACACTCTGATGGTGCGCGGTGGCGTCAGCTCGCTTCGGGTTGTGCCGGCCCGCGGAGCGGCTGTGACGGCGGTGGCCTCCGGCACTGTGACCGATGTGCGCTTTGACGACTCGCAGGGCTATGTGGTGACGATGCAGCATCCCGACAATGTGGTGTCGGTGGTCGGCGGTCTGTCAGACGTTTCGGTGGCGGCCGGAGTCAAGCTGCTCAGCGGTCAGTCCATGGGGCGCACCGACGGGCGCGATCTCTTTCTGACCATATGGCTTGACGGCACGTCGATTGATCCTCGCTCCATTTTGTGACGACAAATATTGTAGATTTCGGAAAGAGCGCTAAATTTGTGGCCGTTTTAGTAACTCTAACCATAATCAACAACGATGAGAAAAATCTGTTCAATGACGATGGCAGGCCTGCTGGCCGTTCTTGCCACCGGATGTGAGAAAAACAATGACCCTGATGTGGAACTGAGCTACTCGATGGATATCGAGCCTCAGAATCTCCATCTGACCTATAACGGCGAGGCGCTCCACGGCAAGGCCGCGTCGGTGGCCGTGACCGGCAACCGGCTCACTGTGGAGCTTTCGGGCGCGGACTTTGATCTGGCTCCCTATCTGGGCGATGCGGCCCAGATGGTGCCCGGACTGCCTCAGTCGCTGCCCACCACCGGAGTGTTTCCCGGTTCGGAGTCGACCACTCTGGAGGTCACTATGGCTTCTGACAACGCTTTTTCGGGAAGCGGCCAGTCAGACTGCTGCACATTTGATTATTCGGGCGTTCTGGCCGACGGGGTCCTGACCTGCGACTTCACCAATGTGCTTCTGAAGGATCAGTCGTTTGCCGGCACATACGCTCCCCGTACCGCATATGAGGAAGACTGGTTTGGCGACATGGCGCTCGTCAACAAGGGTTATCATTATAAGTGGGAGTCGCCCGATTCGATCATTATCGACATGGGCGGCGGTTATGTCATGGATCCGGTCTCGATCGGCGACATGGTGACTCTTGCGCTTGCTTTTGCCGGCGGCATCAATCCGGCTGACAAGATCGGCGAACATCTTGAGCATTTCGAGTTCCGTTCCGACGGCAACGTGATCATGAGTTATATGACGTCGGCCGAGAATGGCGGCGAAGCGCTTGTGTCGCCCGCCAACGTGTGTCATTACGTCTATGAAGGCACCCGCCTCCGCGTCTATGTCAATCCCGCCGCCATTGTGGCAGCAGCCGCTGCCGGCCGCTCGCGTGCAGATGAAGGCGGGCTGGATCTGACGGCGCTGATCAAGTCGCTGACCGATTATTATGTGCCGATGGTTGCCGACGGCATTCCTGTGCAGGTTACCCAGGAAGCCGATTCAGTGGAACTGTATCTTGACAATCAGCTGATGAATCCGATCTTCAAGGCTGCTGGCGCGGTGCTTTCAGTGCCTGACATCCAGGAGATGATCAAGCAGATGGCTGCGGCCAACATGCCTGAGATGGCTCCCATGCTCAACGGCATCCTGCCTCAGCTGCCCGGCGCCATCGCCAATACCACCAGATTTGAGGTGGGCCTTTCGCTGGTGAAGCAATAAATACACAAATTTAATGGAGTCACGATGCCGTCTGGAAATTTTCAGACGGCATTGTTTTTTTTTGCCGGCTTTTAAACCTTTTGCCGGAGCGGCAGTCAAAGACACTGAATTTACCCACGTTTCCAATAGTTATGCATCATAAAGTTTTTTCATTATTGGCCATTGCTGTGGCCGGGGTCTCTATGGCCTCGGCCGCAGTGGTTCGCGGACGGGTCACCGATACGGCCGGCGAGCCTCTGGCCGGAGCCACGGTGAGTCTTCTCCGTCAGGATTCCACGCTGGTGGACGGCGTCAGTTCCAATGTGCGCGGCGCTTTTGTCATGTCGAAGGTGGCCAAGGGCAAATATATTGTCAAGGCCGATTATATAGGCTATGAGCCTGTTTTTTCCAACATCAGTGTCAAGACTGCGTCGGATACCCTTCGCCTGCCGGCTATCAAGCTGGCCGAGTCGTCGATCATGCTGAAAGAGGCCGTGGTTCATGGAGTGGCCACTCCGGTGAAGGTGATGGAGGATACTATCCAATATGCCGCCGACGCCTATAAGACGCCGCCGAACGCCGCAGTGGAAGATCTGCTCAAGCGCCTGCCCGGCGTCGAGGTGGACAAATCAGGATCAATCACAGCCCAGGGCCAGAAGGTGACCAAGATCCTGATCAACGGCGAGGAGACTTTTGGCGATGATCCCACTGTGGTGTCGAAGAATCTGTCGGTCGACATTGTGCAGAACGCTCAGGTCATCACCCGCAAGAGTGATCTTGCCCGCCTGACCGGGGTGGACGACGGCGAGGACGAGACTGTTATCAATCTCACTATCAAGAAGGGAATGAACCATGGATGGAACGGTTCTGTCGAGGCCGGTTACGGCACTGACGACCGCTGGATGGCGAAGTTCAACGTGTTTGGCCGACAGGAAAAAAATCAGTTCATGATTTTCGGCAACTTCAACAACATCAACGACCAGGGATTCGGAGACACTTCCGGCGGACGTTTCCGGCGGTTTGGCGGGACAAATGGCATCAACACGACCCAGGCGCTGGGTTTGAACTTCACCCTTGTGCCCAATGAACGACTGCGCATCGGCGGCGAGGTGCTGTATAACTACAGCGACCGCGACAACCGGTCGACCACCCATCAGATCAATCTGCTGCAGGGCGATGATAATTCGACGGAAAATTCCGAGACCGCCTCACGCGACAAGACGCACAATCTGCGTGCCGGACTGCGCATCCGGTGGACCCCCGATTCGTTCAACACGGTTGATTTCCGCCCCAATTTCTCGTATTTCATCAACGACACGGAACGCAAATCCTATGTCGAGAGCTTCAATTCGTCCGATGCCATCTCGCAGAGCCGCAACGTCAGCGGTTCGTCGGGTCACGGATATGATCTGAACGGCCGGTTTATCTACAACTGGAAATCCAGATCACGCCGCGGCCGCTCTTTCTCGGTCAGCGCGAACTATGCGCTCAGCGACACCCGCGAGGACGAGACGGTGTGGAGCCGCAACGCATTCTGGATGCGTGATTCTCTGTATGAGGACTATCAGGAGATCGACAATCACGCGTGGAACAACAGCGTGGATTCGCGTATCTCCTACGTGGAGCCAGTCGGAGATGTCAAAAACGGCAATTTCATCGAGTTTGCATATCAGATGAACTATCGCTGGAATAATGCTGACAAGGACGTGAGGCACCAACCGTTCGTCAGGACCGGGATTATCGATGATCCGGACTATGAGCAGTGGCAGGAGGATATCTGGCGCGACTGGTATATTGCCGACCGCATCACTGGTCTGAACAAAGAAGATCTGATAATCGACGGGGAGAACTCCAACCACTTCCGCAACGATTTCTTCAGCCAGCAGCTACGTGTCGGTTACCGCAAGGTGGCGTCGAAGTATAATCTCAATGCCGGCATCAGTCTGAATCCATCGATGAGCAAGTCGGTGAATCTGACCAACAGCGACAAAACCATTCCGACTCGCTGGGTCTGGAACTATGCTCCGTTTCTGCGCTTCCGCTATAGGTTCAGCAAACAGACTTCGGCCAATATATTCTATAACGGACGCTCCACGCAGCCCTCGCTCACGCAGCTGCAGCCGGTGGCCGACACATCTGACCCGATGAACATCGTGCAGGGCAATCCCTCGCTGAATCCGTCGTTTACCCACTCTATGCGCCTGCGCTATCAAACCAACGATCCTGACAAGCAGCAGAGCATCATGGTGATGGGCTTCGCGCAGATGGAGCAGAACGCAGTGGTTTCCAACACGACTTTCAACCGCGAGACCGGCGGACGCGTGACACGGTATGAAAACGTCAACGGCAACTGGAGCGCGCGGCTCATGACAATGTATTCACGGCCTCTTGGAGCGACTAAGCTGTTTTCGATCAATAATTTCCTTTCTCTGAATGCCAGCCAGGAGGCGGGCTTCACCGACGGGTTCCGCAATACATCCACGAAGTTCGGATTCAGCGAGTCGGTAGGTTTCGCCTATCGTCCGGACAATATGGAATTCGAGATACGTCCTCGCTATTCGCTCAGCACGTCGTCGAATTCCATACAGAACGGTCAGGATCAGACTGTCCATCTGTTCGGCGGCCGTTTCACCGCCACATATTATACCAAGTTCGGCCTGGTGCTCAGTTCCGACCTCGATTATTCCGACGGAGTGGGTTATTCGGCCGGCTATGACGTGAAATCGTGGATGTGGAACGCCTCGGTCGGCTATCAGTTCCTGCGTGACCGCAATGCCACGATCTCGCTGAAGGGCAATGACCTGCTGCAGCAGCGCAAGAGCATCTCCCGCACCGAGACCGCCCAGGCCATCACTGACATAAGTTACAACAATCTGACCCGCTACTTCATGCTGACATTCACATATAAGTTCAACACGAACAAGAAGAAAGGTTCGTCGGCCGACGAAGAGAATTTTGGCGGCTTCGGCCCCGGCGGCTATGGACGCGGTCCGATGGGACCTCCGTCCGGCGGCGGCGGACCTCGTTTTTAACCCACTCAGAGAAATGAGGCTGAGTCAAAAAAGAACTGCACCCCAAAAGTTGAACACAAAACTTTTGGGGTGCAGTTCTTTTTTATTGTCAGGTCGGGGAATGGGGGTTATTCCACGTCGGTGGCGAAGACCGAGAAGAGGCCCTGGGGTTCGTGGGCGGGGTCGCCGGTGTAGGTCTCACCGGGCTGGCCTTCGCCGCCCCAGGCCCAGAAGTTGTAGCCGGCCAGGAGCGAGTCGTTGCGGAATCCGTCGATTATGTGGTCATAATATTTCCGGCGGGCGGTGGCGGGCGATGCCGGGTCGATGCTCTGGTTGTCGCGCGGATAGCCGAATTCTTCCAGCACCAACGGTTTGCGCATGGCGCGGGCGAGAGCGGCGTGTTGAGCAATGTAGGCGTCGGTCATGGCAATTGCGCGGTCAACGCTGTCGGTCGCTTCTTCGCGTTTCACCCATCCCCAGTTTGTCGGCCAGATGTGGATTGTGGCATAGTCGATTTCCGGCATTGCGTGGATTCTCTCCCAGAGACCGAGGTCCATGGCGCATCCGACCGAGCCTTCGCTTCCGGTCGACACCAGGTGGTTGGGGTCGAGCGATTTGATCTGACGGGCAGTCTGGAGGATCCATTCGGCCATCAGCTCTTTCTGTTCGGTGGTGTTGTTGTGTGGTCTCGGTTCGTTGCATATCTGCCATGACAGGATTGCCGGTTTTTCGGCAAAGATGGGTACGATGTGAGCCACATAGTCTGAGAATATGGCTTTTGCCGAGTCGTTACTGAGGAATTGTGCGGCATAGTCGCAGTATTCGTTGTATCCGTCGATGGTGGGGAGGATGTTGTCGCCTCCTCCGGCCCATTCGATGAACGATCCGTATCCTCCGCTCCATTCCCATGAGTTGTTGAGATAGACCACTGCTGTCATGTCGCGGCGTTCAAGTTCGTCGAGCAGATAGTCGAGGCCGGCGATCAGGGTGTCGTTGTAGACTCCCGGAGCGGTCATCAGCTGCGGCTCGAGCAGGCATTCGCTGCGGTTGCGGCTTTGCGCTCCGGCAAGCAGGCGGATGTTGCCGATGCCGAGCCGCTGCAGCCGGTCGAGTTCGCGGCCAAGGCGTGCGCGGTCGCCGCCCTGTCCTTCGGAGGCGAGGATCGGTGCTGCCCAGAAGTTGGTGCCTTCGAAGCGATAGACCGAGTCTCCGCGGCGGAATTGTCCGTCTGCGTCCACGGTGACGAAGCGGGTGGTTTCGTTGGCTTCGGGCGCGTCGTTTCTGCCGCCGCAGGCTGCCATCATTGCCGCCAGGGTCAAAGCTCCGATGATTCGGGTTCGGTGTACCATTTTGAATACATTAAATAGTTGTGTGCGATCTTGCGGTTCATTTCACGTGATTTTTCCGGTTCCACCATTTTGATGAATCTGGCGGGCGCTCCGCCCCAGAGTTCGTTTGGCCCGATCTTGGTGCGGCTGAGCACGACGGCGCCGGCCGCCACCATGGCTCCTTCGCCTACTTCGGCGTCGTCCATCACGACGGCGCCCATTCCGATGAGGGCATAGTCGTGGATCTTTGCGCCGTGGATTGTCACGTTGTGGCCGATGCTCACGTCGTTGCCGATTTCGATGGTCGATTTCTGGTAGAGGGTGTGGAGCACCGATCCGTCCTGGATGTTGACACGGTCGCCGATGGTGATGGTGTTGACGTCGCCCCTGATGACGGTGTTGAACCAGACGGAGCATTCGTCGCCCATTGTCACGTCGCCGATGATGGTGGCGTTTTCGGCCAGGAAGCAGTCACGGCCGATTCGGGGGGTGAACCCCCGCAGGGGAACGATCAGCGGCATAGCGGTTCGGTTTTAGCGGTGAGCCACTGGCGCTGGGCGTCGGTTTCGAGCAGCGGCATTATTGTCTGGCGCACGTGTTGGTGATAGGCGTTGACCCATGCGATTTCGCTGTCGGTCATGATGCCGGTGTCAAAGAGCTGCAGGTCGAACGGGAACACGGTGAGGGTCTCGAAGCGGTTGAAGTGTCCGAATTCTTCGTTGCTCACGTCGGATGGCACGCAGAGCACGAGGTTTTCGCAGCGGATGCCGTGGATTCCGGCGCGGTAAAGTCCGGGTGCGTTTGAAGTGATCATGCCCGGGGGC